>JARLGE010000082.1 GCA_031296215.1 Occallatibacter sp. | reverse complement strand
GCAATCAGTCCCGCTGCACCTGGCGCATCGCCAGCACAATCCCCAGCGCCGTCAGCACGCAGCAGAGCGCAAACAGAAAGGCGCTCCGGTAGCCCCACGCGCCGATCACCGCGCCGGCGATGGGTCCAACCAGAAAGAACGACACATCGGAGAAGCCTGTAAAGACGCCCAGCGCGGTGCCGCGATTCTTGAGGGGCACCCGCTTCACCGCTTCCACGCCCAGCGCCGGAAACACCAGCGAGAAGCCGAAGCCCGTCAGCGCCGCCCCACAGGAAGCCATCCAAGGCGAGCCCGCGCTCCACTCCAGCAGCACGCCCAGCGACTCGACCACCATGCAGACCAGGCTCACCGGGAATCCGCCGAAGCGGTTGATGGCCTGGATGAACAGCAGGCGCGCCGCGATGAACGAGATGCCAAACGCGGTCAGGCACAGCGCCGCGCCGCTCGGGTTCCAGTGGCGGCTTATGTAGTAGATGGTGACGAAGGTGGCCAGCACGCTGTAGCCAACCCCGGCCAGCGCCAGCGCCATGCCATAGGGAGCGATCCGCCCCAGCACATCGCGGAACGGCAGATGCTCGCCCGCCGTCACTGCGACCGGCCTCTTTCTTTGCGCAATCGCGACGCTCGCGGCGCAGAGCACAGTGGTCAGGATGCCCAGCGAGCCCAACCCCCAGCGCTGATCGAGCACCACCCCGAGCGGAGCGCCCAGCGCCAGCCCGCCGTAGGTAGCCACGCCGTTGAACGAAATCACTCTGGCGGTGTGCTGCGGCCCGGCGCTGGTAATGCCCCACAAGGTCGCTCCCGTTGAGCCAAGGCTCTCGCCCACTCCCAGCGCCAGGCGGCTGGCAATCAGCGCGCCGAAGGTGAGCGACGGGCTGAAGTGGAGCGCCAAGGCAACCAGCAGCAGAAGTCCGCTCAGCGTGCAGGCGCCCATGCCCCACAGCACGGAGATCTTGGCCCCCGCGTGGTCGCTGATGCGCCCCGCCCACGGCCGGCTCAGAAACGTGGCAATGTACTGAATGCTGATCACGAGGCCTGCCAGTGCCGCGTGTAGCCCCATGCGCAGATGCACAAACGCCGGCAGCACCGCCAGCGGCAATCCAATGGAGAGATAGCAGATGAAGGTGAAGTAGACGTACCCGACGATCGACCGGAACTCCCCGCCGGACGCATGGGTGAAGGAGGCTGGAGCGCTGGTCGTCCGGGAGCTTTGCATGCGGTCGGGGTTGAGCCTGCGGAAAGGTTGAAGCCTCTTCAAAGTATAGCGGAGGGCCGCATCGAGTTTGCCCAGTATGGGACAACCTTCCCCCGGCCCCAGAGAGGTTCTAGACTGAATTCATGCCGGGATTTCACGTCGAGCATTTCGGATGCCGCGCTGCCCGCGCCGATGGCGAGGCGGTCAGCGACCGTCTGCGCGCCGCGGGGCATTGCGTGCGGCAGCCCTCTGAAGCGGATGTGGTCATCGTGAATACCTGCAGCGTCACGGCCGAGGCCGATCGCGCCGCGCGCGCCTTTATCCGCCGCGCCCATCGGCTCAATCCCGAGGCGCGCATCGTGGTCACCGGGTGCTACGCCCAGCGTGCGCCCGAGGAACTGGCCGGCATGGCAGGCGTGGCCGCCGTGCTGGGCAACAGCCACAAAGCCTTTGCCCCGGAGGTTGTTCTCGGGCTCATCGGTGACGACGGGAGAACGGCTTTGAAAGGGCACGGCTTCAGCCATGCCGCAGAAAGCTCAACGAAGAGCGGAGCTTTAGCCCCAGAGGGACGTCTTTCAAACTTCGTTTTCAAGATTCAACCGTCTTCCACGACCAACGCGGCGCCCATCTGGGCCGATGACCGCTTCGCCCACTCCTTCCTGGAAGAGGCGCAGCTTGTGCCGGGCACGCAGACGCGGCCCAACCTCAAGGTTCAGGAAGGCTGCGGAAACCGCTGCACCTTCTGCGTGATCCCGCAGACGCGCGGCCCCTCGCGCAGCCTCAGTGCCGCGGCCGTCCTCAAGCAGGTGGAAGGCTTCATCGCGGCCGGCGGAAACGAACTGGTGCTCTCCGGCATCCACCTGGGCCGATGGGGCCGCGATCTCCCGCAAGCCGACAGCGCGGGCGCAGCCCGCCCAGCTCCCCGCACGCTGCCGGCGCTGGTGCGGCGCATCTTCGGCCAAACTTCCCTGCCGCGCCTGCGCCTCAGTTCCATCGAGCCCATGGACTGGGACGCGGAACTGATCGGCCTGATGAGAGAATTTGGCGGCAGGCGCCTCGCTCGCCATGCCCATCTGCCGCTCCAGTCCGGCTCCGACGCAGTGCTGCGCCGCATGCATCGCCGCTACCGCCCTTGGCATTACCAAGAAAAGGTCCACGCGCTGGTCCAGGCTGCCGGGCCGGAACTCACCCTGGGCGCGGACGTGATGGCCGGCTTTCCCGGCGAGACCGACGCCGAGTTCGACGAGACCCTGGAACTGGTGCGCAGGCTCCCCTTCGGCTACCTGCACCTGTTCCCGTTCTCGCCCCGCCCCGGCACGCCCGGCTGGGCCCTCCACGCCGAGCGCCCCGTCGCGCCTCAAGCGGTCGTGGAGCGCATGGCCGCTTTACGCGCCCTCGCTGCCGAGAAGAGTGAAGCGCACCGCAGGTGCTTCGAGGGCAGGGAATTGGAGGCGATCACGCTGCACACGCCGCCGGAACTGGAGCAGACCGGCCGCTCCGCCGCGCTGACGGAGAACTTTCTCCCCGTCGAGTTGGAGGGCCGTTTGCCCGCCAACCGCCTGGTCCGCGTGCGGGTCAGCGGGCTGTGCCAGCATGGAACACTATTGGGGGCCGGGCTGCAACTCGCCTGAATCCGGCGTTCAGCTAGCCTGCTTGAATGCTATACTCAGGGTGCGTTCGTCTGCCCGCGGCGACTCGGGAACACCCCGGGTGTCGGGTAGCGACGACTTTTGGAGGAGCACCATCGCACTCGACAAACGTTCCGCAAAGTCCTTTATCCGCATCAACGATCGAATTCGCGCGCGCGAAATCCGCGTCATCGACGAAAACGGCGAACAAATGGGCATCCTGGCCCCCTTTGAGGCCCTGAAGATTGCCCGCGAGCGCGGCCTGGACCTGGTGGAGGTTTCACCCAGCGCTGTCCCGCCCGTCTGCCGCATCCAGGACTACGGCCGCTTCCTCTACGAAAAGGAAAAGAGCGACCGCGCCGCCCGCAAAAAGCAGAAGGTCATCGTCGTCAAGGAGTGCAAATTCTCCGTCACCGTCGACGAGCACGACTACCAGACCAAGAAGAACCAGGCCGTCCGCTTCCTTGTCGAGGGCGACAAGGTCAAGGCCAGCCTGCGCTTCCGCGGCCGCCAGATGGCCCACCGCGAACTGGGCTACGCCATCATCAACCGCCTCATCCAGGACATTGGCGACAACGGCAT
>JARLGE010000328.1 GCA_031296215.1 Occallatibacter sp. | reverse complement strand
TCGAACGTTGCTTCAGCAAACTCAAGTGTTTCCGTAGATTCGCCACGCGATACGAAAAATCCAAAAACTGCTTCAAAGCACTCGTCGCACTCGCCTGCGCTTGGTTGCACCTGAGGCTATATGTCGATACGGCCTGGGAAGCCGCTGACAACCACTGGCGAACGGCCCATGTTCCGTTCGAGAATCTCCTGCGTTATGTCGAGAGTCGAAAGCAGGACCGCAGTGAGTTCATACGGATTCGTCCGACTCTCATCATGAGAGAGATATGCTGTCCACCAGAGTCGAGCCATTCGATTCCTAAGAACCTGTTTAAAAACTAGTGACGCGTCGTAGCAGCAGGTGTGCGAAGGCGATGTAGATCATGGTTTCGGCTGAGCTGGGGGCGTAGTTCGTAGTTTTTGGATGAGCGGCGCGACCAGTTCGGCCAAGCAAATGTTCTCTCGACGATCCAGCGCTTGGGTAGAACCTTGAATAGGTTTCGGTCTGGGCGTTTGACCACGTTGACCGTGTAACGGAACATTTGTTTGTCCCAGTCGATCAGTGTGCCTGGGTAGCCTCCATCCACGAACACGGTTTGGATGGTACCGAAGAGGCAGAACAGCTGCATCATCACGGCCCTGGCCGCTACGCGGTCCTGGATACCAGCCGAGTGTACGATCACCGCCAGCAAATTGCCTTGGGTGTCTACCGCGATGTGGCGCTTGCGCCCCTTGATTTTCTTTCCCGCGTGGTAACCGCGTCGCCCCCTTTTAGCGCCGTCTTGGCCGATTGCGAAACTATGATGGCCACGTTGGGTGTTGCGTTTCGCCCCTGCGCCTTTCGTCCCTGTTCACGCAGCGTTTTGCCCACCCGCTCCCATACTCGGCTCTGGCGCCAAGCGCGGAATTGCTGATACGCCGTCTGCCATGGAGGAATATCAGCAGGCATCTGCCGCCACTGGCAGCCGGTCTTCACTACATACAGCACCGCATCCACAACCCGCCGCAATGAACACTTGCGCGGCCGCCCTCCGGCGTGACGCGCTTCCCGAGCCTCATTCAGCAACGGCTCCAGTTTGGCCCGCTGAACGTCGGTTCAATCACTCGGATACATGCTCCCACGCTAACCAGACAATCTGCTTGCTCATATGACTTGGGAGGTTCTCCCGTTAGCTCTTAAACTCGTTTTAAGAGGGGAAGAGCAAATCGGAAGCCCTGGGCAAAGAGGCCAGGCGCGGACGGCGGCGCACGGGGTGGGGAGCTGGCGAGGCCAGCAGGGCGGCAAGCTCGCGGAGCTCGGCGCGCGCATGGCCGATAGCCGCGGCGACGGCATCGAGACGCTGGCTGGAATCAGGGGAAGCAGGGGTCAGGCGGGAGGTCTGACTCTGCGCGGGTCCTTGCCTTGAGTCCTGCGTTGTCTCCTGCCCGGCGGAGCGGCGGCTGGGCTGACCTTGGAAATCAAGGGCCTGGCGCGCGCCGGAGAGCGTGTATCCCTGGGCGTGGACTAGCTGCTTGATCTCCAGAGCCAGTTCGACATCGCGGCGACGGTAGAGGCGCTGGCCGGTCCCGCTCTTGTTGGGCTTGAGCTGGGGAAACTGCGTCTCCCAAAAGCGCAGGACGTAGGTCTCCAGGCCGCAGATCTTCGCGACGTCGCCAATCTTGAAGTAAAGGCGGTCGGGGATGGTCGGCGACTCGAAAGCGCGCTTGCGGTTGAGGTGTGTGGCCATAGAAACGCCGAGGAGGGCCACCGGACAAAGGGGGTGGAAACCTCACTCTAGAGGCAGTATAGGGCACGATTTGCACTGATTGTGAAGCAGAGTTGGGATTCTTGGGGTGACCATTGTGGGTCACTGGGAGGGAAAGCTGGCCGGAAGCAATTCGGCCAGCATGGATCAATGAGTTCAGAGGAGTGTGACCGGGGAGCGGGCGGGGGAGTTTTTGGTTGCAGCACGGAGGTACTGAGGCGGCCAGGCGGCGGGTTCTTCCAGGGTTGCCGCGGCGTGGAGGGGCCAGTAAGGATCGCGGAGCAGTTCGCGGGCCAGGAAGACGAGGTCGGCCTCGCCGCCGGCGACGATGGCATTGGCCTGGGTTGGATCGGTGATCATGCCAACGGCGGCGGTGGGGATGTTGGCTTCGCGGCGAATGCGGGCTGCAAACGGGACCTGGAAGCCGGGCCCGACGGGGATCTTGGCGTTGGGGACCTGGCCACCGGAGGAGACGTCGATCAGATCGACGCCATGCTCGCGGAAGAGATGGGCAAGCTGCACGGAATCGTCGATGTTCCAGCCGCCCTCAACCCAGTCGGTGGCGGAGATGCGGACCAGCAGCGGCAGGTGCTGGGGCCATTCGGCGCGGGCGGCATCGACGATTTCGAGGAGCAGGCGGGTGCGGTTCTGAAAGCTGCCGCCGTACTCATCGGTGCGCTGGTTCGAGAGCGGCGAGAGGAATTGGTGGAGCAGGTAGCCGTGGGCGGCGTGGATCTCGACAAAGTGAAAGCCTGCGGCGAGGGCGCGGCGGGCGGCCAGGCGGAACGCTTCAACGATCCAGTGGATGCCGGCCTGGTTGAGTGCCTGGGGAACGGCGTAGGTGGGCGAGAAGGGGATAGCGCTGGGGCCGACGGGCTGCCAGCCGCCTTCATTGGGCAGCACAAGCCGCTCGGCTGTTCCGGATGCACCGGGGAAGGGCGGAGCCATGCTGGCTTTGCGGCCTGCATGGGCGAGCTGGATGCCGGCGTGAGCGCCTTGGGAGTGAATGAACTGCGCGACGCGCTCAAGTCCGGGGACGTGGTCGTCCTTCCAGATGCCGAGATCGGCAGAGGAGATGCGGCCTCCCGGGGTGATGGCCGAGGCTTCCAGCATGACCAGGCCGGCGCCACCCTGGGCGCGGGAGCCGAGATGGACCAGATGCCAGTCGTTGGCGAAGCCGTCTTGGGAGGAATATTGGCACATGGGCGAGACGCCGATGCGATTGGCGAGCGAGAGAGAGCGGAGCTGAAAAGGCGCGAAGAGAGGATGGCTCATCTTACTTGGATGAACCGGTGCGGGCGGGCGATGCAAACAGCGGCTGTAGCCGCGCCTTGGCCCGACCGAATTATTGCTTTTTGAGCACGGCGGTGCCCTTCTCGTCAGTGAGGATGGCGCTCTCCAGCTTGCGGAATGAGGCGGCTTCGGTGGGCGGGATTTCGACTTTGCGGACGACGTATTCGCGCTCGTAGTGGAGGACGTTGCCGTTGGCCGCTACCTTGGAGTGATAGCTGGCGAAGTCGAGGTCGAGGTCGACGGGGTCGGGAGTTTCATCGACGACGTAGCCGGGCGGGATGGCGATGTCGAAGCTGGTATGCCAGCGGCCTGTGGCCCCAAGGTCGATGGGATAGACGCGCGGCTTGTCGTCGAACTGCAGGGCATCGGAGCCAAGCACGCGGGGGCGCACGAGCAGGAGCAGGCCGGCCTGATGAGAGTATTGGCGCGCTGTGACCTTGTAGTGGAACTCGATGGGCTTGTCGAGGGCTGCGGGCTCGGTGAACTCAAAAGCATCGAGGGTGACGCCGGGAAGGGTCTCGCCTATGACGCGCTCCCAGTCTTCGCGGCGCTCCTTTTGATCTGTGTACTTGAGCATGCTGCGGAGGTCGGCTCCAGTCGGCCCGAAGTGCGAGCTATCGACAGAGCCGGTCAGGGTTCCATCGGCCGCGAGCGTGAACGACCCTCTCCGTTCGGTGCCATTGGTTTCAGGACCCAGCACTGGGAGGGCGATGACCTGGCTGGCAGCTCCGGCGGCGAGGGTTCCGTAGCTGCCTTGCAGTTCGGAGGGCAGATTTCCAACGGGTGTCCGTTCGTCGGTGGGATCGAAGATGAGGTAGCGCTCGCCGTCGTTGGCTTTGACCATGGCCTTGAAGCGCGGGTCCTGGACGTTGGCAGGGACCTCGATGGCGGTAATCATGTGGTCGCCGTAGCGGGAGGGAGCGTCCGGATCGACGTAGCCGCGGCGGACATCCACGGGCATGTATACGGCATGAATTCCTGCCACCTGGAGCATAGAGATGAGCAGCGTGGTCTTGTCTTTGCAGTCGCCGTAGCGATTGCGAAAGATGTCGGCGGCATGGTTTGCCTGCCAGCCGCCGATGCCGCGCTCCACAATGAAGTAACGGACGTTTTTCTGGATGTAATCGGTGATGCGGCCGAGCTTTGTGTAGAAGTCCGGCGCGCCGGCAATGAGGCTTTGAGTTTGGGCGGTGATCTCGGGCGACGGGTCGGAGCGGTTTGCCTCGAGGGTGGTTTCCCATTGCCCAATGGCACGCCATTGGTTGTCCTTGCCTTCGACGGCGGCATCACCCCACTGAACGTCCATGCGGGCGGCGAGAGCCGCCCAGGCCGGAGCCTTTCGGACATCGCGCAGGTCGAGTGCGGGCGTGTCTTTGAGTTCCCAACGCCAGTGGTTGGGCGCGGCCTCGACGGGCTTGACGGGCAGGAACCTGTGCCATGCCTCGGAGTGGGGGCGGCCGGGAGGCAGGTCGACTTCGAGGGCCTGGAAGACGACGGGAACGCCGCTTTGAATGCGCCAGGCCATTTCCTGTTGATAGGGCGCGAGCAACTCCTCGGACTCGCAGAGGATGGTTGCGCCGACATCGGCGGCTGGAGGGTGCACAACGCGTCTCTTTTCAGTGGAAAGCATCACGGGGACGGCGAGGTCCCCCACATCGGCGAAGTCGGTGTCCAGGGCGGGGTACTGTTTCTCGTCGTCGGCGATCGTCCAGGCGCGGAAGTAGTTGATCTTCTCATCCACATCGTAGGAAACCCCGCAATTCGCATCGTGACGTCCCTGCGGCTTGAGGATGCGGATGGCTTTGCGTTCGCGCTCGACGGACCGGCCCTGGGCATCGACGGTTTCGACGTATTCATCGAAGAGGATGACGGCGGGGGCATCTTTGGCGTAGGCGGGGGTGTGGGTTTTGGCGGCCTCAAGACCCCAGTCGGGGATCTTCTTGTCCTTGCCGAACCAGTCGGCGCCGGCCGGGCTGACAGCTACCAGAAGGAGAGCAACCAGGCAACGAGGCAAGCGGGAAGATCTGAATGACAGGGCAAAGGGCATGATCAGTTTCCTTTTGCAACCGGTGCGCGGGTGAGGACGAGTTGCTGTTGATCGGCAGTGGCGACCTTCTGGTAGAAGTCGTGGAGGTTGGAATACTCTTTCGGATCAAGAAGCGTGAAGTTGTAGGCAAGGGTGCGGACGACAGTCACAGAGCCGTTGGCCGCGCTGGAGTGAATCTTGAGTTGGGCATGATCGGGCCAGGTGTTATCGGCATCCTGTGGCGCGCTCTCGATGTTGAAGCTGGAAGGCAAATGGTAGGTGACCTGGTCCTGCTCCAGCATGGGGTAGTGGACATCGACGGGAATGATGCGTTTGCTCTGCGCGACGAAGGGGTGCTTGGCGCGGGATTGAAAAAACAGGCCGGGGAGGAAGAAACGCTTGCCGGTGGCCGCGCCGATGTTGCCGCTGACGTTAGCGATGCCGACAAGGCCGGTGTCGGCATCGTCGAGCGCCTCGAAGCGATCGAAGTCGGGCTGCACCCCTTCGGGGAGATCGGCGAGCAAGGACTCGTTGAACTGCTTCTTCACTTCATCCTCGTCGTTTCGGAGGGCCAGTTGCCGCCAGCGTAACGAGTTCGGTCCGGTCATCGAAAGGCGGACAGTTCCGTTGACGTTGCCATCCGCATCGATGTTCAGATCTGCGACGCGCTTTATCGTCGAGGCCTTGTAGGTGAGTCCGGGTGTGGTGGCGAGGATAGCGCCCTTGTCGGTAAGTTCAAAGCCGGTGGCCCAGGTGTGCTTCCAATGGAGCGAGCCGTAGGGGCAGAGTTTCTGGCCGGGGTCGAGATAAATCTTCTTGCCACCTAACTCGACCACCACGATGTAATCGTCCATTTGATAGGTGGATAGGTAGGTGTTATCGAACATGGCGCGGTTGCGATCGACCACCTTCATGGGCCAGACTTTGAGGCCGGCCGCGCGGGCGAGGGCGACATAAAGGAGCGCGATGTCGTCGTCCGATCCGCTCTGGTCCTTCCAGACATCCTCGGCTTTCCTGATGTCCTTGAGCTTTTCCTTTTTGCGCTCGGCCTTGGATTTCTCACGGGTGAAAGCGGTGTTGTCCAGCTTCATGACGGCGGCATAGATTTTTGCGGCTTTCTTGTCCTCGGTGTCGTCAGGGGCGACGATGCCGGCAAGGGCGTTTTTGATCCGGCCGGTCGGCTTGGTGAAATCCTCGACCCAGCTTGCCCAGCTCTTCCCCTGATTTTCCCAGAAGGCTAGCCCGGTGGTGACTCCGGTGTTGCGGAAGAACTCCACATGCCGGCGAAGTGTGTTCATGGGCGGCATCCAGTCGTCGTCAGGCTCGGGCGGGACATCGGCGATGTCGAGCGAGAAGACGTCTTTCTTGTCCTGGACCACCTTGGCATTGGGACCGATGTTGAACGCATACATCATGTTGGTGAAGGCGCTGGGACGGAACGAATAGTGCGCCTTGTGAACGAAGTATGGCCTCTGTATCTCCCATGTCGGCAGGTATGTCCATTCTTCGTCGCGGCGCATTTTCACACGGAATTCCAGAATGCTGCCGGCCTCGACGCTGGGCAGAGTGAAGGTGACCGAATTCTCCTGAAAGCCCTTGGTCTTGATGTCCACCAGGTCGGAGGGCTTGGCGGTGAGGGGAATCACGGTTCCATCGGCGTGGATGGTGCGGCCCTCGATGGCAGTGACCTTGTCGACGCTGGGCTCGTAGGGGATGCTGACGGTGGCGAGTTCCTTGCCCTTTTCGGTGAGCACTTTGATGCGGTCGTAGACGATGCTGGCGTGGGCCGGGCCGTCGGCCGTCTCCTCGTGGTAGAGGTAGACAGCGGCTGCGCCGGGAGCTTTGGGGTCCGCAGTCATCTTGAGCTCTTCGTCGCTGGGCTGCTGGAACTGGGCGCGAAGAAAGACGGGTGAGGCGAGCAAAAGGAAGAAGAGGACTGAGCGCAATGAAACGGAAATCCGCATGGAGTCATCCTTCAATTGAGAGCGGTCCGGGCCAGGGCGCGGCGCTCAAACGGAAAATCGGGGATCATCATACCCCTTTGCCGCGCGATGAGCGGTGACGGACGAGAGCGAAGAGCGCAAAGATGCCGGTTGCAGGACAGTTGAAGGCAGGCAAAGATGGACAGGCGCGATCATCAGTTGCCCTTCCCTGCGGGCGAAGCGGTGAGGACAAGCTGCTGCTGATCGGAGGCGGCGATCTTCTGGAAGAAGCCGCGCAGGTCCTGGTACTCGTCCTGACTGGCGAAAGTGAAGGCGCGGGCAAGCGAACGGGCGACAGTGACTTGGCCGGGCGCGGAGACTGTCTTGGCGACGAAGACAGCGTGCTGCGGCCAGGAGATCTTTGCATCCTGCGGCGCGCCTTCGAGAGCCATGTCCTGCGGGAGATGATAGATGATCTGGTCCGTGACCACGCTGGCATACTGCATGTCCACGGGCTCCATGCGCTTCTCCTGGTCGACGAAGGGATGGCCGCCGCGCGTCTGAAAGAAGAAGGCCGGCAGCAAGAGGCGCTTCGAGGTTGAGGTTCCGAGCGTTCCTTTGACGCTGACGTCGGCGAGCAGTTTCTGATCCGGCTGCCCAATGGCGTGAAAGCGGTCGATGTGCATTTCGACGCCCTGTGGCGCGATGGTCAGTAGCCAGCGATCGAAGCTCCTTATGACCTCGGCTTCATCGTTGGTGAGCGCAAACTGGCGCCAAGAGAGAGCCTCCTGCCCGATCATGGAGAACTGCAGAATTCCGTCGACGGCGCCCTGCTTGTCCACGTTGATATCTCCGGTGCGGTAGAACTTGTTGTCGGAGTAGATCTGGGACGGTGAGTTCTTGATGGTCTTGCCCTCGCCGCCCTCAAGGAAGCCTCCGGCGTTGGAGTGACGCCAGTGGAGCGTCTGGAAGGGGCACATCTTCTCACCGGGATCGAGCGAAATGTCGGCTCCGCGGATGTTGAGGACGACGATGGTGTCGGTGAGCTGGCGAGCGTTCAAATATGTGATGTCAAAGATCCCCTTGCTGCGATCGACGACCTTCATGGCGAAAGCATCGAGACCGGCGGCGCGGGCCATGGCCAAATAGAGCAGGGCGATATCTTCGCTGGAGCCGCTCTTCTGCGCCCAGATGTCCTCGGCGCGCCTGGCCTCCTTCAATTTGAGCTGCTTGAGCTCAGCCTCGTTTCTTCTACGGGAAAAATCTGTATTGTCGAGGGCCTGCACGGCGGCGTAGAGCTTGCGAGCCTTGTCGATTTCGCTATCGCCGGGGGCTATCAGTCCGTCGACGGCGTCGTGAATCGGTTTGGAGGGTTCGGCAAAACGATCCACTTCCTTCGACCAGAGCCTGATTTCGCCGGCCCAGAAGTCGGCGGGGGTCAACGCGTTTTTGTAATAGAACTGGACGTGGTAGCGGAAGTTCTCCACCGGCGGCATCCACTCTTCGTCGGGCATGGCCGGAATATCGGCTACATCCAGAATGCGGCGTCCGGCGGAATCGGTCTTGACCTCCATGCCGGCGGGCAGGACCGGCCACCAAACCAAGGCGTTGATCTCATTCCCGTGTTCGTCGGTCCTTCGCACCATCAGGTTGCCGCCGCCCACGTTATTCGGCATGAAGTCCTTGTCGGAGGTGAAGGCATAGTGCGCCTTATGGACGAAGAGCGACCGCTGAACTTCCCAGTAAGGAGAAATGAGCCTGTATTCGCTCACGTGCACCTGATAGTAATACTCCAGAATGCTGCCGACTTCGACGCTGGGAAGGTTAAAGACCATGGTGTTGACCTGAAAACCGCCGGCATTGGTCTTCTGTTTCGATCTCAACAGGTCGTCGGGCTTGCCGGTGAGGGGAACGATGGTTCCGTCCGGGTGGATGGTGCGCGCCTGGATGTCGGTGACTTTGTATTCGTCGCGCCAGTAAGGTATCTCTACGGTGGCCAGGTCCTTGCCTTTTTCCGTGAGCACCTTGATGCGTGCGTAATAGGTCTCGAGATGGAGAGGATCGTCGGCAGCCTCTTCGATGTCGAGGTAGACGGCGGTGGCGCCCGGAGCCTTGGGGTCCGCCGTCATCTTGAGTTCCTCGCCGGTGGGTTGCTTGAACTGGGCGCGCACCAGAACGGGCGATGTCAGAAACAGGAGAAAGAGAACGATTCGCGATGAGTCGGAAGCTCGCATGAGGTCATCCTTTGGTGCGGCCGGCACGGGCCACCGCGCGGTGCTCAGGCCGAAATCCGGTGTCATGATACAGCTTGGGCCACACCAAGAGCGGTGATGGTCAACGCGAAGCGCCGCAACAGGCAGCCTTTGCGTCAGATGGAGAACCAGGCCACGGTGGGGATGCGCCACAATCAATTGCCCTTCGTCGTTGGCGAGGCGACAAGGACCAGTCGCTGCTGGTTCGGCGGCAGCCACCTTCTGGTAGAAGCCGCGCAGGTCCTGGTACTCCTCGGCCTTAGCCTGGGCGAAAACGCGGGAGAGTTGGCAGACGGTAGTGATCTGTCCGGATGCCGGGGCCGCTTTGGTGACAAATGCGGCAGGAGCGGCCCAACTGATCTTTGCGTCCCGGGGCGCGCCTTCAATGGCAAGGCCGGGCGACAGATGATAAACCACCTGGTCAGTGACTTGGTCGGAGTAGCGCATGTCGACGGGCTCGAGGCGCTTTTTTACTGCTGTGGAACGGGCCAGCGCAGCCGGGAGGCGACAATGGCCTCGGCTGCCCGAACGGCCTCTTCAAGGGTCATGTTGGTTGAGTCCAGAAGTACGGCGTCGGGCGCGGGCTTGAGCGGGGAGTCCGCCCGGTTGCGGTCGCGCTCGTCGCGGGCGCGCAGGTCGCGGATAACCTCTTCGGGCGGCGTGGCGGGAGTGGGGCCAGTCTGGCCAATCTGATCGTAGCGGCGCAGGCCGCGCACTTCGGGAGCGGCGTCGAGAAAGATCTTGACCTGGGCCTGGGGAAAGACCACGGTGCCGATGTCGCGGCCTTCCATGACCACGCCGCCGGCCTCGCCGAGCTGCTGCTGCAGGCGGACCATCCAGGCGCGAATGGCGGGAAAGACGCTCACGCGGGAGGCGGCGTCGGTGACGGTCTGGTTGCGGAGCAGGCCGGTGACGTCCTCATCGTCAAGCAGAACGCGGTTCTCCCTTTCGGCGGGCTCAAGACGGATGGTGGTTTCGGCGGCCAGGTCTGCAAGCGCGGCGCTGTCATCCAAAGAGAGACCTGCATGGAGCGCCTTGAGAGCGAAGGCGCGGTACATGGCTCCGGTTTCAAGATTGAGCAGGCCGAAGTGCCGCGCGAGGTGGCGGGCGATGGTGCTCTTGCCCGCCCCGGATGGGCCATCAATGGCGACAATGACCTTCCGCTGAGGAGATTCGGCGCGCAAGAGGCTTTCATCTCCGCTCATCCGCGCTTCTTCGTCTCCTGCTTGGGCCGGGCGGTAAAGCCATAGCGCTTGCTGTTACCGGCTTTGGCGCCGGCGGCCAAAGCCGGCTTGCGGCTGGGTCGGGGCGAGCGCGCATCGGGGCGAGCGTCTTTTCTAGGGCCACCGGCGCTGGTGGTGCGCGAAAGGCTGTTGGAGCGTCCGTTGGAAGCCGGCTTGCCGGCAGGCTTTGCGCCATTCGAGTGGCCGTTGCGGGTGTGGCCGCTGTGCTGGCCCCAGGCTGGAGCAGACGGCTTTGCGCCGCGAGCGGTCCCGTTGGAGGGCCGGAGTGCGCTGCCGTTGGAGTGCGAGCCGTTGCCTCCAACTTTGGAGCCGTGCGCTCCGTTGTGCTTGGCCTTGGCGCCAGCAGCTCCCTTGGTGCTCCAGCGTGCGCCGGCGGCGGACCGGGCGCTCGTCGCCGGACGCGATCCGGTGGGACGCACAGCCGCGGTGCGGGTATCGGCACTGGGCCGGCGTGCGGGCCGGCTGCCCGCGCCTAGCTGGGCCGGCTTGCGGTCACGGGATTGCGGCGCCGGGCGGCTGAACTGAGGCCGCGCCGAGGTGGGCTTCCCGTTGGAAGCAGGCTTGCGGACCGCGGGGGTGCGGGGAGCGTGCGATTCCGGCGCGGTGTGCGAAGCGACGGGCGCTGGCGCGGGAGTGAATACGGGCTTGGGCGCCTCAACCTCGGGCAAATCGTCTTCGTGGTCGTGCGAGCGCATGAAGTATGCGGAGGCCGGCATGGACGAGCTGGCGTAGAGGGTGGGTGCGACGGAGAACTCGGGCAGCGTTCCGGCAACATAAAAGTGCGGGGCGTGGCCAAGGGAGATGGTATGCACCTGGCGCGTGGCGACCAGGCCGCGAAGCACCTCGCGCACTTTGCTGCGGGCGGTGAGCGGAGCCAGGAACATCTCCACCTCTTCCATGCTGGCGGCGATGACAGCCTGCAGGTAGATGGAGGCCAGCACCGAGATCGCAGTAACCTGGGAGGTGGATGCGCCCTCGGCAATGGCCTTCTGGAAGCGATGGCGGAGCAGTTGCCACTTGGCGGGTGCACCCGGCGCGGAAATCACCGGGATGATGCGCAACTGCTGCCAGAGTTCGGTGATGGCGCGGAGCACGGCGACCTCTGAGACTTCACGGCCCAGCGCGTACTTCAGCTCGGAAATGGTGGCGTCGCCCGCTTCCAGTTGCTTGTAGGCCTGCACGGCCAGTTGCGAAACCTGGCGGGAGCCGGTCAGTTGCGGGCTGCGGCGCCAGTCGCGGTCGCCCCGGAGGGCATACACGTAGGGCAGAACCCAGCTGGCCACAACAAAATCGGGCTGCTCGCCGGGCTGTCCGAGCAGGTTCAGCCGAACGGCCACGTCGTCGAGCTCGAGGCGCACCAGCAGCTCTTCTCCAAGCTGAATATGCTTCGCATCGGGGGTGGCGTTCTGATGTCCGGCAATGGCCTCAACAAACGAGGGCGCGATGGAGGAGGAAAACTGCCTCCGTGGAAGGAAAAGACACAATCCGGTCTCTTCGATCCATGTCCGGGCGTCCTCCAGTGCAAGTGCCCCGTGCCCGTTTTGGCGCATCCTTTCGGCGCGCGATGCTTCCAACTGCTCTGCTGTCAAAGAAAAACCTCACTTCCAGGCTGGCGATTCGCCAAAACCGTTGAGTCTGCGTCCTGTTAAGCCTGGCCAAAGATCGCCGCCCCTTGGAGGTCGGGGTGACTGAGTTGCGGCGGCTGCGGGATACATAGTCCCTGGTTCAGCTTTTTCGCCCGGCAACCCGTGCTCCTGAGAGCGGAGGGTTGCCACCTCCCTATGGTACCTATCTTTTAGATTCGATGGAAGGCCCGCTGAATCTCCTTCCAAGAATACAGCAAAGCTATTGGACGTCCATGAGGGCAATTTGTTGGATGACTGGTTTTTCCGAGTTCCGACAGTAACCACTCCATTCGAACCGGGTCAAGCGCGGTGTTGACTTTGATGGCGGAATGGCATGCGATGGAGGCCGCAATGCGGGTGCGTAGAGCTGTAAGATCTTCATTCTCGACGACTTTGTCCGAGTCCAGGCTGGATTGCTCAATGACTTCGGCGAGCATTCGCTCCAGGGACGCACCCTCCAAGCCCCCGGGCGCGGATTTTACCGCAAGTGTTTGAGGGCCAAAGGGTTCCACCTCGAATCCGTTGCGGTCCAATTCTCCGGCTATACGCGCAAAAACCACCATCTGCCAGGGCTTCAGTTCCACCAACATGGGCATTAGTAACCTCTGGCGCTGCACTTTCTCTACCTGGCGGTCCCTTAAAATTTTTTCAAAAAGTATCCGCTCGTGCGCCACATGCTGGTCGATAATCCACAGGCCGTCGTCGCCCGAAGCCAGAATGAACGACTCTCGCAACTGGCCGAGGGGCCGCAGCGAGCCCAGGCGATTGAGGGTGGTCGCAGCCTGCTCGGCCTCGACCAGCGCCGTCGCTGTGGCCGGGCTGGGTCCGTTTGCCGCTCCGCCTGGCGCCGGGGAACAGCCGTCGGTGACCGGGAGGCCGGCGGGCTGAAAGAGCGCTGCGGCAGCCTCGCCCCACGCCTGCTGGTCGCCCCAACCAGCCGGATTGAAGCTTCGCACGTCAAAGGGCAGCTTGCCGGGAACGGGCGTTGGCAGCCGCGGCGTGAGCTGGAAGGGCTCGGTCTCCGCTGCCGCGGTCTGAAAAGCTCCCGGATCGGAGTCGGCGGGCGGCAGACCGTCGGGCGCACCGGGCAGGGGCGAGGCGGGCGGCGGCATCAACGAAGGGCTGGCTGCCGGCGCCGAGTTCAGAGCAGCCAGAAAGCCGGCTGCCGGGCGGGCCTGGATGAGCGCCGTGCGCAGGCTGTCGCGCACAAAATCGTGGATCAGGCTCTGCTGGCGGAAACGGACTTCCGTTTTGGCGGGATGGACGTTGACGTCCACTTCCTCGGGGGGCATCTCGAGAAATAGCAGCACCACCGGGAAGCTGGAGGGGGGAATCACGTTGCGATAGGCCTCGGTGATGGCGTGCAGCAGCAGCCGGTCGCGGATCAGGCGCTTATTGACAAAGATGTAGATCGAATTGCGGTTGAGCTTCTGCAGTTCCGGCTTGGAGTAGAAGCCGGTGAGCCGCAGAGTGCCGGGATCGCGCGCGGGCTCGTCTGGGTCCTTCTTCCAGGGCGGCGGCTCGGGCAGGCCGGCACGAGCGAGCGGGATCTCGGCGGCCAC
>JARLGE010000327.1 GCA_031296215.1 Occallatibacter sp. | reverse complement strand
TGGAGATTCCCGAGTTAGCCGCGAAGACTGCCTCGGTTGCAGGCGGGGATGGGCGCGCCGCGATTCATCTGGAGGTAAGTGGCCTGGAGCGCTGGTCGCCGGAGACGCCGAAGCTCTACAGGGTGAAGATAAGTGCGGGGCGGGATTCGATTGAGGATCTTATAGGGTTTCGCACTATCGAGACGCGGGGAACAGAGATTCTGCTGAATGGAAAGCCTATCTTTCTGCGCGGGGTTTGCATCCATGCGGAAGCGCCTTACCGCGGAGGGCGGGCCTATTCAGACAAGGATGCGGAGACCTTGCTGGGCTGGGCCAAGGAGCTGGGCGCGAACTATGTGCGGCTGGCGCATTATCCACACGATGAGACGATGCTGCGCGCGGCCGACCGCATGGGATTGCTGGTGTGGTCGGAGAACCCAGTGTACTGGGCGATTCAATTCGACAATCCCAAGGTGCTGGCCAAGGCCGAGCAGCAACTGGATGAGGAGATAGAGACCTCGCGCAACCACGCGGCGATCATCTTATGGTCGATGGCCAACGAGACTCCGAACAATGAAACGCGGACACGCTTTATCGAGTCGCTGGCCAGTCATGCGCGCGAGCTTGATGCCACGCGGCTGATTACGGCGGCGCTGCTGGTGCGCGCGGAAGGACATACCAAGATAGTCGACGATCCACTCGGGAAAACACTGGATGTAATCGGCGCAAACGAATACATCGGCTGGTATGAGCAGACGCCCGAGGGCGCGGATACAACCGAGTGGCGCGTTGCCTACGACAAGCCGCTGATCATGAGCGAATTCGGTGGCGGGGCCAAGGCCGGCCTGCACGGGGCGGAGAACGAGCGCTGGACAGAGGAGTACCAGGCCGATATCTATCGGCATCAGTTGGCCATGTTCAACCGCATTCCGCAGCTACGAGGGTTGAGCGCATGGATACTGATGGATTTCCGTTCTCCGACGCGCAACCTGGCCGGCATCCAGGATGGATTCAACCGCAAGGGACTTATCTCCGATCAGGGGCAGAAAAAGGCGGCGTTCTTTGTTTTGCAGAAGGCCTACCTAGACCGAACCGTGGGAAAAGCGGAGTAAATGACCCACAAGGACGCAGATAAGTTGGGCAACTTTACTTAGCGATTGTCGAAAAGCGAATTGTTGATTTATGCTTGACTAATGGCTATTGAATCGATCCTTGCACAAATTGACGCGGAAATTGCACGGCTGACACAGATACGTTCTCTGCTGGCCAACACCGGCGTAGCTGCCAAGAAGGCAACTGCACCCAAAGCCAAGAAAGCGGCCAAGGCGAAGGGCAAGAAGCGCCGCGTGCTGAGCCCGGAAGCGCGCAAGCGCATTGCCGATGCGCAGCGCAAGCGCTGGGCGGCGCAGAAGGCCAAGGTAAAGTAGTTCACTCTTGTTGCCTGCTCCTGAAGCTCTAGCAAAACCAGAGCCGCTGTGTACCCAGAGGCGATGAACAGAAGTGGCTTTCTCTTCAAGAAAGAGCCGCCGCCGCGGATCTCAACCAAGGCACGTTTACTCTGGTCTTGCTCTAATTTCCGCTGGTAAGCTTTCTCTCGCCGGGCTCCTGGGCGCATGCATCTCGCGCCTGCGGCGGGAAGTTAGCGGCGCCCTTTCGATGGGTTGCTCAAGCGGATGTGCGGTGTCGAACCACGGCAACGCATGCACCCGCTTGAAGCCGCGCCGCCGGCAAGGGAGAGTGTGCTCTTGCGGCTGCTTCTTCTACCAGGTCTCAACTGCCAGGATGGTTGGGGGGCCGGGATGGCCCTCGATCACCTGTGTCTCGATGACGGCTTCCATATTCAACTGCTCCCAGTTGGCGGGAAGCTTGGCGATCAGCGAATCGAGATAGACGGGGTTATAGAGGATCTCTCCGGCGGCTTCGGTGCCCTCTTCGGAGATTCCAGCGGCGACGATCACGGGCTGGCCGGTGGTGACGTCGTGGATGCGGGCCACGATGGCGTAGTCGCGGGAGAGCTTTTCGTAGGGCAGATCCCAGGCGGTTGCCCACGAGGTCTGCTGCGGGCTCTTGCGGTCGGTGATGATGGCCACGCCATCCTTGGATTCGAAGCCGAAGCGGAGCCTCTGCGTCACGCGCAGGGTCCAGATATTATCGAAGCCGCCAATCAGCACGATGGGGCCCTCGCGCAGTTGCGCGAAGCTGGCCTCGGAGGCGGGGAGCACGCGAAAGGCCTTGTGGCGGGTCTCCAGGGCGGCCGCGGTCCGGGTGAGCGTGATTACGTCGGCCAGCGCCAGGTGGCCGGACAGGTGCAGGCGGAAATAGAGCGGCTCCGGCTTTGCGCCGTTCACCGGGGCATCGAAGGAATTGATCGATCCCGTATCGAGATTCTTGGCCGGCTCGCCCAGGCAGTAGGTCGCCGTCGTGGTGCCGGCCGTGATGGGCGCCCAAAAGCGGTCGATCGAGCTGGGCGGTTGAAAATCCTTGAAGTCGCGAAGTTCCCACCCGACGGCAAAGCTGCCGGCAATCGCCAGGCCGACCAGGAAAGCGAGAAACAGCCATCGGCGGAGTGGTGCGCGGTGCGGCGCGGGCAGGGGAGTCGGGGCGGCGGCCTCGACGGCTGTCTCCTGCGGCTCCACTGTCAGCAGCGGCGGAGCCTCTCCAGTGCGAAACAGTGGAACATAGGAGCCGATGGGCAACTCAATGACCGGCTCCCCGCCGTGGGCGGAGTCGTAGTAGTACTGCATTAGCCGCTTGCGCACCTCGCCGGCGGTGATGCGCACAACCGGGTCGGCGTTCGCGTCATAGCTGGGAGGGCGGCCGAAGACTTCAATGCCGATGGTGCGTTCTTTCAGTTCGGCGGCGTTGCCGCGGAGCGTTTGATCGACGACGTGGGCCAGCAGCACCGGATAGCGCTTGCTGTTGGAGAAAAGGGGATGGGCCATCAGCCGGTCCAACTGCTCACGAATGGCTGCTGCCTCTGGAGGCGGGAGGGAGGTGCCCGGTAAGTCCTGGATCGATCTCGTGCCCACAGGCTGACCCCGTTCTTCCAGTTCGCATCCTTCTCAGGGTTCGCGGATCGGGCGCGCCAAACAGGGCGGCCCGGGGGAATTGGACTCCGCGGAGCGAGGATTTGGCTGGACTCGATGCCCTATGGCAACTTAGTAGCGCCCAGCCTGGAACTCTCTTCGTCTACACGGAATAGTAGCGCGAACCAGGAAACAAAACGACTGTACTGCGTATCATACGTCCCGTTTTTGGAGTTGTCTAGAGGGTATTAAACTGAATCTTGATAGGGGTTTAGCCGAAGTGACGAGGATATGGTACCCGATGGAACCTATAGAAAATGGTAGGTAACTCCTATATTGGGGTCCGGTCCAGAAGATGTGCCGAGAGCAGCGGTTGTGACGCGGAGCGATCCGTGTGCCTACTGCTTTGCTGGACAGCCCATTTTCTTGTGATTGCGGCTCCTCGCCCCTCCGGTTGGCCCGACCTGGAA
The DNA here is from genome assembly GCA_031296215.1 of Occallatibacter sp. Lineage (GTDB taxonomy): Bacteria > Acidobacteriota > Terriglobia > Terriglobales > Acidobacteriaceae > Telmatobacter. The sequence goes on along the minus strand of JARLGE010000327.1, from coordinate 799 downwards.
ATCACCCAGGCGTGCGTAACCGGGGGGCATTTTTCTGCCTTCCCGCAGGCTGAGGCAGGACGGACGGTGCGGACCCGCTCCAGTATTCACAGGCAACTTCTCCTTGGGCAGGTTTTCTATAATGCGGAGAATTGCCCATTCTGACCGAGGTGCCCGCCATGTCCCGCCCTGCCTCCCGGCGTTGCCATTTCCTCCTTGCGCTTGCGGCCGTCTTCGCGGCTTTTGCCCCAGCCGGGGCCCAAAACGCCGCTGCTGGGGCTGCGCCCGCGCCGCCTGCTGCAACGATCTACGTCAAGGCAGGCCACCTGTTCGACGCGACCGGCGACCAGCTCCGCGACAACGTGGTGCTGATGGTGGAGGGCGAGCGGATCGCCAAAGTTGTGCCCGCGGTGGAGGCCGCAATTCCTGCCGGCGCCACGGTAATCGATCTCTCCCAAGACTGGGTTTTGCCCGGCCTGATCGATTGCCACACGCACCTGGAAGCGCGCGCCGACCACTACGACCCGATCTGGGATGTGCGCGACACTCCTTTCATGGGCGGTTTCAACGGCGTGGTCAACGCCGCCAGGACTCTTCAGGCCGGCTTCACCAGCGTGCGCGACGTGGGCTCGCAGCCCTTCTTCGCGGTCGATCTGCGCCGCGCCATCGATGCGGGCGAGTTCCCCGGCCCGCGCGTGGTGGCCAGCGGCCCGGCCATCACCATCACCGGCGGGCACGGCGACATGAACGGCTTTGCGCCCGGCGTGGAAAACATGATGTACCCTGCCGAGCGCGATTACGCCATCGCCGACGGCCCGGA
>JARLGE010000006.1 GCA_031296215.1 Occallatibacter sp. | reverse complement strand
TTGAGTCGATTCTGCGCGCCGCCGGCCTCGCGGTTCCGGTGACCGACCAAACCCCCGAGGGACTCTACGAGGTCGAGCGGCAGGTCCTCGATACACATAGGATCGTCCCGCTGCTTTATCTTCCACGCGCATGCGCAGTCGGCGGCCGGGTGCGCGACCTGCGGCTGGGTCCAAACGGCGCGCCCCGGTTGGCCGGCGTCTCGCTGGAGGACGCACCGTGAGCCTGCGCCAAAAGCTGCTGTTGCTGTTTTCGCTGCTGGTGGCGGTGGTGGTGGCCGCTGTGGCCTGGACGGTGCTGGTCCGCATCCGCATGGTCTTCGAGCAGCGCGATCAGGAAGAGACGACGCTGTTCGTCAGCCAGTTTCAGCGCGAGTTCCAGCATCGCTCCGCGGAGGTGGCGGGCGCCGTGGAACGCATTGCCGCGAGCGAGCGGGCGCGCAGCATTGGTTTCGAGCTGGCACAATCCGGCGATTCAGCTCCTTATCTCACCGAAGCGCAAGCGCTGGCCCAGGACGCGCAGCTCGACTTTCTGGAGATCGTCGGCACAGACGGCAACATTGTCAGCTCGGCGCAGTGGCCGGCGCGCTTTGGCTACCCGGAGCCCGGGGCAACGGCGACGCAGCCCACGTTTCTGAAATCGGAAGACCTGCCTGATGGGTCGACTGCATTGGGGCTGTTTGCTGTCCGCGCCATTCGACGGTCTGAAGCTGGCGGCGGGCAGCCTGTTCGGGTCCTTGGCGGCAAGCGGCTCGATCAATCCTTTCTTGCCGATCTGCCAGTTGCTCCCGGCATGACCATCTCCTTGTACAACAATTTCAACCCCGGACAAGAATCCGCGTTCCAGCAACTCTTTGCTCCGTTTGATCCGGTTCGTCTGATCAGCCAGGCTGGCGCCGTCGCCAACGCTGCTCGCTATCAATCGCTGATCGATCCGGCGCGCAAGACTGGCCAAAATGCAAGCGCCATTCTCTACCTCACAGATCGCCGCGAAGACTCCGTCAGCGCCACGGCCATTCCACTCAAGAGCGACACCGGCGTTGTGCTTGCCGTGCTTACAGTGGCCATCTCGCGTGGCGGAATGGTGGAGGCGCAGCAGCACATCCGCGGCATTGCCTACGGAGTCGCGGCAGTTGGAATCCTGCTGGCGATTCTCGCCAGCCTTTGGATTGCGGCGCGCGTCTCGCGGCCGATAGAACAGTTGGCCCACGCTGCGGAACAGGTCGCAGGGGGAAACTGGGAGGCGCGGGTGCCCGAGGGCGGGCGCGACGAGATCGGTGCGCTGGCGCGGAGCTTCAACCACATGACCGGCGAACTGGTGGCGCAGCGGGACCGGCTGGTACAGACTGAGCGCGTGGCGGCATGGCGCGAGCTGGCGCGGCGGCTGGCGCACGAGCTGAAGAATCCGCTTTTTCCCTTGCAACTGACGGTGGAGAACCTGGTGCGCGCGCGTGACCTGCCGGCCGCTGAATTTGACGAGGTTTTTCGCGAGAGCACGCAGACGCTGGGCATGGAGATCGCAAATCTGAAGACAATTATTGGACGATTCAGCGACTTCAGCCGCATGCCCAAGCCGCAACTGGAGCGCATCGACGCCAACGACGCGCTGCGGCGGGTGGCGCAGCTTTACTTTCCGGCTGCAGGCCAAACGGCGCAATCCACTGCGGAGGAAACAGATGCCGGGTCGAAGATCCAATGCGCGTTGGAGGTCGCGTCCGTTCCGCTGTTCATCGAGGTGGACCCCGAGCTTTTGCATCGCGCGCTCTCCAACCTGGTGCTCAACGCAATGGACGCCATGCCCGACGGAGGCACGCTTACGCTGAGCGCTGGGGCAAAGGGCGAATCGGCGGAGCTGCGCGTAGCCGACACCGGCGAGGGGCTCACGCCGGAAGAGTGCGAGCGCCTGTTCACGCCGTACTACACCACCAAGCAACACGGGACGGGGCTGGGGTTGGCCATCGTGCAGTCGGTGGTTGCCGATCACCGTGGGAACATTGCCGTTGAAAGCCGCGCGGGCGGGGGTGCTACCTTTGTGATCACGCTGCCGAGAGCAGATGGGACCGCCTCATGACTGTCAAAGCCAAGATACTGATCGTCGACGACGAGGCCAACACGCTGGCATCGCTGTCACGCGCCTTCCGTCTTGCAGGCCACGAGGCGGTGGTGTGCGATAACGCGGCACGCGCACTGGAGCTTGCCCGCACACAGCCATTCGATTTGGTTCTGAGCGATGTGGTGATGCCGCGACGCGACGGGCTGGCGCTGCTGGAGGACCTGAAGTCGGCGGGCGTCGCTGCTCCGGTGGTGATGATGAGCGGCCAGGCGCATATTGAGATGGCGGTCCGCGCCACGCGGCTGGGCGCCCTGGACTTTTTGGAGAAGCCGCTCTCCACCGAGAAGCTGCTGGTTACCGTTGAGAACGCGCTCAAGCTCACCCGGCTCGAAACCGAGAACCGGGATCTGCGCATGCGCGTGGGCAAGCACACGCTTGTGTTTGCCGGCGAGACCATGCGCCGGGTGATGGCGCAGATTGAGCGCGTGGCGGCCAGCGAGGCGCGCATCTGCATCTACGGGGAGACAGGGACCGGCAAAGAACTGGTGGCGCGCACGCTGCACGAGAAGAGCCCGCGCGCGAACGGCCCATTTGTGACTCTCAACTGCGCTGCCGTGCCCGCCGAGTTGATTGAGAGCGAGTTGTTCGGCCACGAGAAGGGCTCCTTTACCGGGGCGGCGCAGCGGCATACGGGCAAATTCGAGCAAGCGCATCGTGGCACGCTTTTCCTGGACGAGATCGGCGACATGCCTGCGGCCATGCAAGCCAAGCTGCTGCGCGTGCTGGAGGAAGGCGAGGTGGAGCGCATTGGCGCCGACAAGCCCACCGCCGTGGATGTGCGCGTGGTGGTGGCCACGCACCGCAACCTGGAACAACTGGTGGAGAGCGGAGGTTTCCGGCGCGACCTCTATCATCGTGTGGTTGTTTTTCCGGTAGAGTTGCCGCCGCTGCGCAAGCGCGCCGAGGACCTGCCCGCGCTGGTGGAGCACTTTGTGCGCCAGGTAAGCGCGCAGAACGGCTGGAAGCCGATCCCGTTTACCGATGCCGCCATCAACGCGCTAAAGCAGTATGCATGGCCGGGCAACATCCGCGAGCTGCGGAACATTGTGGAGGGGCTGCTGCTGCTGGCCGGGGCGCAGGTGGATGCGGAGGCCGTGGAACTGGCGCTGCCCGCGCCCGGCGCGCATTCCGGCCGGAGCAGTTCATTTGGCGGCGCGGCAGATTCCAACGCCGCTGACCGCGGCGCACTGGCCGAGCGGGTATTGCATTTTGAGCGGGCACAGGTTGTGAATGAACTGGAGCGGCACCAACGCAACATCTCGCAGACCGCCAAGGCGCTGGGCCTGGAGAGAAGCCATCTCTACAAGAAATGCCAGCAGTTGGGGATCGATCTGAAAAGCCTTGAGGAACGGAACTGAGGTTTCGATCGTGGGCCTGTATGAGAGAGCATCCGCCTCGGGGGCTAAAGTCCACTTGGATATCGCGGTGATGGATGTACGGGCTGAAGCCCGTACGCTTCAAACTGACCCATTGGCGAGGTTTCCATTTGGGGGCGGTCAACAATTTACATCCCTTTCATCTTGCTGCTGTATCCATGGATGAGTCCGGGGTTTGCTTCCCCGAGCGTCGCCGGACCGAATTCGATCTCATTCGTTGGAGCAAGACTATGTCCGATGTGGCGACAACTGTCCCTGGCCGTCCGCCGGCCGCGGATTTACTTGAGAAGAAGATGAAGAGATCCCACGCGCTGATCAGCGGTGGGGTGTGCCTGGGAGCGGTGGCGATTGGCCTGGGGTACATTGCCGTCCACATTGCGCAGGACTTCAGCGACGTCACGCTGGGCAGCATCTGGCCCTACGCGCTGCTGATCCTGGCACTGGTGATCGCCCTCGGCTTCGAGTTCGTGAACGGCTTCCACGACACGGCCAACGCGGTGGCGACGGTGATCTACACGCACTCGCTGGAGCCTAACATTGCAGTGGTGTGGTCGGGGCTGTGCAACCTGGCGGGGGTGCTGGTCTCGTCCGGCGCGGTGGCCTTCAGCATCATTACGCTGCTGCCGGTGGAGCTGATCCTGCAGGTGAGCGCTGGCGCGGGTTTCGCGATGGTGTTTGCGCTGCTGATTGCGGCGATTCTGTGGAACCTGAGCACCTGGTGGTTTGGGCTGCCTGCTTCCAGTTCGCACACCATGGTTGGGTCGATCATCGGGGTGGGGGTAGCCAACCAGTTGATGAGCGTGCACAGCGGGACTTCCGGCGTGGACTGGGAGCAGGCCACCAAGGTATTCAAGGTCCTGCTGATATCTCCGGTCATAGGCTTTGGCGCGGCTGCCATCCTGCTGCTTCTTTCCAAGTGGCTGATCAAATACCCGGCCTTGTATGAAGCCCCCAAGAACGCCGAGCCTCCTCCGTGGCCGATACGGCTGCTGCTAGTTCTGACCTGCACAGGCGTGAGCTTTTCTCACGGGTCGAACGACGGGCAGAAGGGCATGGGGTTGATCATGCTTATTCTTATCGGCACCGTGCCCACCGCTTACGCTCTCAACCACGCAGTTTCAGCCAGCGGTGTGCAGGACTTCATTGCCGCCTCGGAGCAGGCGGGACACGTGCTGGACCGGCATGTGGACAAGGCCGGAATTCTGGGCGCGGATGCACGGGCCGAGGTGACGGACTACATCCGCACCAAACAACTGCAGCCGGATACGGTGCTGGCGCTGCGGGAGCTGGTGGAGGACCTGAACCACGAAGTGGCGCTCTACAAGGAGTTCAAGTCTGTTCCCGCCAGCCAGCAGACCAACGTCCGCAACGACATGTACGTGGCCAGCGAAGCCATCCGGCTGATGCAGAAGGCCAAGAATCCGGCCTTCACCGCAGACGAGACCGCGGCGCTGACAAACTACAAAGGCAAGGTAGACAAGGCCACCAAGTTCATTCCCATCTGGGTGAAGGTGGCCGTGGCGCTGGCTCTGGGCATGGGCACCATGGTGGGGTGGAAACGCATAGTGGTGACGGTGGGCGAAAAGATCGGCAAGGAGCACCTGACTTATGCGCAAGGGGCGTGCGCGGAACTTGTGGCTATGTGCACCATTTCCTTGGCAGACAACTTCGGGCTGCCGGTTAGCACGACGCACGTGCTGAGTTCGGGCGTGGCAGGGACCATGGCGGCCAACAAGAGCGGGCTGCAAATGTCAACGCTCAGAAACATTGCGGCGGCCTGGGTGTTCACGCTGCCGGCGGCTGCGCTGCTTTCGGGGACGCTGTTCTGGCTGTTCCGGCAGGTCAGCGGTTAGGCGCCGGGGTCGGGTTCGGAGGCAGCGTAAGTGGGGGAAGTCGAAGTTTCTTAGCCAGGGAAGCTGATTTAGTTGTATTCTCCTCTGGCAGGAGATTGCTTCCCCATGACCCATGCACCCACGCGCGTGATTACCGTCGAACGCGAGTACGGCTCGCGCGGCGGCGAGTTTGCCCACGACCTGGCCGCGCACCTGGGCTGGCGGCTGCTGGATTCGGAGCTGCCCTGCGCCGCGGCCCGCGCGGCGGGGGTTTCGCCGGAATTGGCGGCGAAGTACGACGAGCGCCTGGACCCCTGGTATTACCGTTACGGGAAGGCCTTCTGGCACGACTCGGGGTACTCGATGTCCGGGTTGTCCGAGGACCAGGTCTTCGACTCCGAGCGCATGCTGGCGCTGATCCGCAAGGAGATTGTGAACGCGGCCAAGGAGGGCAACTGCGTGCTGGTGGGCCGAGGCGCGGCCTGCGCGCTGGCCAACCAGCCGGGATGCTTTCACGTGTTCGTCTACGCCACCGCGCAGGCCAAGCGCGACTGGTTCGTGCAAGCGTTTCCCAAACAGGCCGGGCAGGCCGACCAGATGCTGGTCGCCAGTGACAAGCGGCGGGCCGCGGTCATCCGCAAAGCCTACCAGCAGGAGTGGTGCGCGCGAGGGCTTTATCACATGCTTCTGAACTCGGCGGTCGGGAGCGGGGCGATGATTGCGGCGGTGGAGGGGGCGGCGGGACTGGCGGCGCGCGTTGCGGAAACGGTGGCGGGATAGACGCCTGCTAAACCGCAACCCGCCGGACGCGTGCGCCGATGCGGGTGAAGACTTCCCAGGGAATGGTCCCGGCAGCATCGGCGTGGTCGGAGGCGGAGATTGTCTCCGCGCCCTGCGAACCCAGGATGACTACTTCGTCCCCGGCTCTGACTCCATCGATTTCGGTCACGTCGAGGACGGCCAGGTCCATGCTGATGCGGCCGACGAGAGGCGCTCGCTGGCCACGGACCAGCAGGCTGAAGCGGTTGCCGAGGCGGCGGTCGAGGCCGTCCGCGTAGCCCACGGGCAGCAGGGCCAGGCGCATGGGTTCGGTGGCGACAAAGGCGCCGTTGTAGCCGACGACCGCACCGGCCGGAACCGCACGCACGCCAACCACGCGGGTCTTCCAGGTGAGCACGGGCTTGAGTCGCTGACGTGCGGCGGCCACGGCAGAGGGCTCGTTGGGCTCGAACTTCGGGGCAACGCCGTAGAGTGAGAGGCCGGGACGGAGCATGGCCTTCATAGCCCAGCGGCGGGCGAAATTGGCAAGGGCGGCGGCTTCCCCATTCAACAGTGTCGCGGAAGCACCCGCGCTGAGCCATTCGGGCTGGAGGCCGGCGGCGGCAATCCGGATCAGCGCTTCGTCTAGGCAAGCCAATTGCTCCTGGGTTGCGCGGCCATCGGTTTCGTCGGCGGCATAGAGGTGGGTGAGCACGCCCTCGATGCGCAAGGGGTTCTCGGCGGTGAAGCGCGCGAGCGCCGCGGGCAGGCCGTCGGGGCTGACGCCCTGGCGGCTCATCCCGGTGTCGATTTCGAGGTGGATGGGGACGGAGCCCGGTTGAGCGCCCACGGAACGGGCGGCGGCTTCGAGCTCGTCAAGTTGCCAGGGCTCCCAGGCGACCGCGGTGAGCCGACGCTGGAGCGCGGCAGCGCCTTCGCCGGGGAAGCAGCCGCTCATGATTAGAATTCGCGCCTGGGGGCACAGGGCACGCGCCTCCACGGCCTCTTCCACGCTGGTGACGCCGAGCCAGCGGGCGCCGGCGCGGACGGCCGCGGGGGCGCACAGGGAGAGCGAGTGGCCGTAGGCATCCGCTTTAACCGTGGCTAGGACTTCGGCGTCGCCGGCGGCGATGCTCAAGAGAAAACGATAGTTGTCTTCGAGAGATTGTGTTGCAATCTCAACCCAGCATGGGCGCATGGTCATCGGGGTGTCCAGGGACCAGTCTATCGCGGCAGAGCGTGGGCTGATGGCAACAGCGCAAACGCCACGACGGTCTCAGACGTTTTGCCAAGCTCCTTGACCAGCTCAGCTTCGAGGTCGTGCGGAACGGGCATCTCGCAGGCTTCGACTTCGGCCTCGGTGGCGCCATGAAAGCAGAGTTCGCAATGGCCGAGGGCGTCGCCTTCGCCCATGCGGACGGGCGGGCCGAAGACACGGCAGGTCATGGGCCGGGCGGCGTAGACGTCGCAGCGGCCAGTGGCGGGGTCGAGAGCGGGACAAGGGGCCTCGTTGGCAAACTGCTCGAAGCGATCGCGGTCTGCCTCGGTCTCGCCCAGTTGGCCGGTGGTGAGATCGCCGGGAAACTCGGAGCCGTGCTCCTCGATCCAGGCGCGGGCGCGGCGGTGAAGCTCCGCGGCCAGGGACGGGTCGGCGGCGCGCAGGGCAATCATAGCCTCCTGGAGCCGCAAAGCGTCGAGGGCATTGATGGCAAAGGCGCCGTGGCAGCACTGCGTACAGCCGATGCGGCAGGCCAGCCACGGGCCTGCTCGCTGCGCCGCCTGGGCAAGCGCGGCGTCGACAATTTGCACAAGTTTCCGGTCGCTTGGCGGAATCTGCATCAGCACCAGCATAGAGGACTCGCAATTCGAGAAGCCGCCCCAGATGCTTGTTTTTCCAACTTTTGCTTGAAGAAAGCGCTGCCAGACGCTACGCTTTCCTGAGAAAACCAGGAATCCTGGAGGCTTCCCTATGGCCGAATCCCGCCCAACCGTTATTCCCGCACTGCGCTACCGCAACGCTCCGGCCGCCATCGACTGGCTGTGTGAAGTCCTAGGCTTTGAGCGCCACGCCGTCTACGAAGGTCCGAATGGAACCATCGGTCACGCCGAGCTCACCGTCAAGGGCGGCATGATCATGCTCGGGTCGGTGAAGGACGACGAGCTTGCCGCGAGCTTCAAGTCGCCAGACGAGTTGGGCGGCGCGGAGACCGGCAGCCTCTATTTGGTGGTTGCCGACGCGGACGCCGCGCACGCACGCGCGGTGGCTGCCGGAGCACGCGTCTTTCGCGCACTCAAGGACACGCCCTACGGCAGCCGCGAGTTCGCGGTCAAAGACCCCGAGGGACACTCGTGGAGTGTGGGCACCTACGATCCGTGGGCGGCGCAGGAGTAAGCAGAGAGCGCTCTTGCCTGCTTGTTTACGGTCGACCTGGAGTTCTGTGGTCTCCCAACCTTTCCGCGATACTGCTGCGGAAAGGATGGGGACCCGCCGATTCCGGCGGGTCTTCGGGGCAAAATGCCGCTGTTTGCCGGGATCTGCGGAGCGTAAGTCCTTTGTTTCGATGCCAAAAATGATTCTATTGGGTCCAGCATCATTGTTTTCATGGGGCTGGTGCGAAAGTGGGGGGTACCCTCTCTTTTTCGTTCCACGCTGCAAACAAAGAAGTTACACCAAGAGGAACTCCTGGACTACCGCGAGACAAAGGACTTACGGCCCGCAATGAGCGAAACCGGGTGGATTTTGCACCGGAAACGAGGCAGAATCGGCGCGTTGGCTCAGGTTTACGCTCCATGAACGCCCATCGGGGACAGGGGAGGCATCGCCAGCCACGGGGGTCCGCGAAGCGGCGTCTGCCTCACCGCAGGTGGCTGAGGTGGTAGGCTGGCATGGCAGATGCAAGGAGCCAAATCCTCGATGCATTCCAACCAGAACGCACACTTCAATCTTGTCGCCGCCGCCCACGCTTCCATGCTCGAACACGGATTCCAGCCCGATTTTCCGGCTGGCGCCGCCGCCCAAGTGGCCGGCATTCAGGCCCATCCGGAACTGCCCGCCGTTCCCGGAGTGCAGGACCTGCGCAAGCTGCTCTGGTCCTCGATCGACAACGACACGTCTCGAGATTTAGATCAGATCGAGTGGGCCGAGCAACTGGCCGATGGCCGCATCCGCGTGCTCGTCGGCGTGGCCGATGTGGACGCTCGCGTGAGCCTGGGCACGGTGCTCGACGGCCACGCTAAAAGCGAAACAACCTCGGTCTACACCGGCGTCAGAGTCTTTCCCATGCTCCCCGCCGAGCTCTCCGAGGGCATTACCTCGCTGAACGAGAACGAAGACCGCGTGGCCCATGTCATCGAGTTCCTGGTGGATGCGGCCGGCACAGCATCCGACGGCAAGGTCTACGCAGCCCTGGTCCGCAATCGCGCGCAACTGGCCTACAATGCTGTCGGCGCATGGCTTGAGGGACGCGGCCCCGCTCCGGCCAAGGTGGCCGCCAGCGCCGACCTTGCCGCGCAGCTCAAGCTGCAAGACTCAGCTGCGCAGCGCATGGTGGGCGGGCGCTTCCAGCACGGCGCGCTCGATCTGGAGACGGTGGAAACGCGGCCGGTGATGCTGGCCGACCAGGCCGTCGACATTGCGCGCCTGGAGAAGAACCGCGCAACCTCCCTGATCGAGGAGTTCATGGTGGCGGCCAACGGCGTCGTCGCGCGCACCTTCGAGCAAGCCGGCGTGGCCTCCATCCGGAGAATTGTACGCACGCCTAAGCGCTGGGATCGCATCGTCGAAGTTGCGCAGGCCCTTGGCACGACGCTGCCCGCCGAGCCGGACTCGAAGGCCCTCAACGACTTCCTGCTGGCGCAGAAGCAGAAAGATCCCGACCACTTTCCCGATCTGTCGCTGACCGTGGTCAAGCTGATGGGCCCCGGCGAGTACGTCCTGGTCAAGCCCAACGAGCCCTCGCCCGGCCACTTCGGCCTGGCCGTGCAGGACTACACCCACTCCACCGCCCCCAACCGCCGCTTCCCCGACGTGGTGACGCAGCGGCTGGTGAAGGCGCTTCTGGCGCACAAGCCCCAGCCCTACTCCGAGGACGATCTCAATGTCATCGCCGTCCATTGCACGCTGATGGAAGACAACGCCCGCAAGGTGGAGCGCGACAT
>JARLGE010000081.1 GCA_031296215.1 Occallatibacter sp. | reverse complement strand
TATCGCGAGGGCGGCGAGTTCCACCTGCTCAATCCGCTCACCATCAGCAAGGTGCAGCATGCGGTACGCAATAATAATCCCGCGACGTTCCAGGAATTCACGGACCTCATCGACGGCCAGAATCGCACTCTTTGCACGCTGCGTGGCCTGATGAAGCTCAAGTACGCAGACGAGCCGATTCCGCTTGAAGAAGTCGAGCCGGCCAAGGAAATCGTCAAGCGCTTCACGACCGGCGCCATGAGCTTCGGATCGATTAGTAAAGAAGCGCACGAAACCCTGGCCATCGCCATGAACCGCATCGGCGGCATGTCCAACACCGGCGAGGGCGGTGAGGACGAGGAGCGCTTCAAGCGCGACGAGAACGGCGATTTACGCCGCAGCGCCGTCAAGCAGATTGCCTCGGGCCGCTTCGGCGTGACCGCGAATTATCTTGTGAACGCCGACGAAATCCAGATCAAGATGGCGCAGGGCGCCAAGCCCGGCGAGGGCGGACAGCTCCCCGGCCACAAGGTCGACGAGATTATCGCCAGGACGCGCCACTCCATTCCCGGCGTCGGTCTCATCTCGCCTCCGCCGCACCACGACATCTACTCCATCGAAGACCTGGCCCAGCTCATCTACGACCTGAAGAACGTCAACCCGCGCGCGCGCATCGCCGTCAAGCTAGTCTCTGAAGTCGGCGTCGGCACCGTTGCCGCCGGCGTCTCCAAGGCCCACGCCGATGTCGTGCTCATCTCCGGCGACACCGGCGGCACCGGCGCTTCCCCGCTCAGTTCCATCAAGCATGCCGGCCTTCCCTGGGAACTCGGCCTCGCGGAGACGCAACAAGTTCTCCTGCTGAACGACCTGCGTTCGCGCATCAAGGTGCAGACCGACGGCAAGCTGCAGACCGGCCGCGACGTGGTCATTGCAGCTCTGCTCGGCGCTGAAGAATTCGGCTTCGCCACCACGCCGCTCATCGCCATGGGCTGCATCATGATGCGCAAGTGCCACCTCAACACCTGTTCGGTCGGCATCGCCACCCAGGATCCTGTTTTACGCGCCCGCTTCACCGGCCAGCCCGAACACGTCATCAACTTCTTCTTCTTCCTCGCCGAGCAGGTGCGTGGGCACATGGCCAAGCTCGGCTTCCGCACCGTCGACGAGATGGTCGGCCGCGTGGAAAAAATCGACGCCGTGCTGGCCGATGCCCACTGGAAGGCCAAGGGCATCGATCTCTCCTCTATCCTCTACTCGCCCACTCTGCCCTCGCGCGTCGCCCGCCGCAAGATGCAGGCGCAGGATCACGGCCTCGACCAGGCCCTCGATCACACCCTCATCGCCAAGGCCTCTCCGGCGCTCGAATCGCGGACTCCCGTCACCGGCAGCTTCGCCATCCGCAACGTGCATCGCACCGTCGGCGCCATGCTGGGCGGCGAAATCGCCCGCCGCTACGGCTCGGCAGGCTTGCCGGACGAAACGATTCATTACAAATTCCACGGCTCGGCTGGCCAGAGCTTCGGTGCCTTCGTGCCCTCCGGCGTCACGCTCGAGCTCGAAGGCGATGCCAACGACTACGTCGGCAAAGGCCTCTCCGGCGGACGCATCGTCGCCTATCCGCCCAAGACCTCCAGCTTCCTGCCCGAGCAAAGCATCCTGGTCGGCAACGTCGTTCTCTACGGCGCAACCACCGGCGAAGCCTACTTCAACGGCATCGCCGGCGAGCGCTTCGCTGTTCGCAACTCGGGCGCTACCGCGGTGGTTGAAGGCGTGGGCGATCACGGCTGCGAGTACATGACCAACGGCACGGTCGTCGTGCTTGGGTCGACTGGCAGAAACTTCGCCGCCGGCATGAGCGGCGGCATCGCCTACGTCTACGACGACCAGGGCGACTTCTCCTCGCGCCGCTGCAACAAGGCCAGCGTCGACCTCGAGCCACTGGCCGCTGCCGAAGATGTGGATCGTGTCCGCACCCTGCTCGAGCGCCATCGCGACCTGACCGGCAGCCCGCGCGCTGCGTGGATCCTCGAACACTGGGCCGGCGCGCAGCCGCGTTTCATCAAAATCTTCCCGCACGAGTACAAGCGCGTTCTCGGATGCGCGCGCGTCGACAGCGTTTACAGTCCTCCTTTAATTTCCACGCCGTTGATTGCGACTGCGGAGGTGCAGCATGGGTAAGGATACCGGCTTTCTTGAGATTCCGCGCGAACAACCCACCCGCCGCAAGGTCCAGGAGCGGGTGCAGGACTGGTTCGAAATCTACGAGCCATTCCCGGAAGAAAAGCAGCGCGCGCAAGGCGCTCGTTGCATGGACTGCGGCGTGCCCTTCTGCCACACCGGCTGTCCGGTCAACAACCTCATCCCCGACTGGAACGACCTGGTCTACCACGGCCGCTGGGAGGCCGCCATTCGCCGCCTACACGCCACCAACAACTTCCCCGAGTTCACCGGCCGCATCTGCCCCGCTCCCTGCGAGGCCGCATGCGTCCTCGGCATCGATCAGCCGCCCGTCTCCATCAAGCTCATCGAGCGCTCGGTGGTCGAGCGTGCCTGGGATGAAGGCTGGATCAAGCCCGAGCCGCCCGAGTCGAACACCGGCAAGCGCGTCGCCGTCGTCGGCAGCGGGCCGGCAGGCCTGGCAGCCGCTCAGCAGTTGCGCCGCGCCGGCCACTCCGTCACCGTCTACGAGAAAAACGACCGCATCGGCGGCCTCATGCGCTACGGCATTCCCAACTTCAAGCTCGAAAAGCACATTCTCGATCGCCGCATCGAGCAGATGCGCGCCGAGGGCGTCACCTTCATCACCAACGCCCATGTCGGCGTCAATGTCCCCGTCGAAGCCCTCACCAGCCACTACGACGCTATCCTGCTTGCCGGCGGCGCCGAGCAGCCCCGCAATCTCAACATCCCCGGCCGTGAGCTCAAGGGAATTCATTTCGCCATGGAGTTCCTGCCCCAGCAGAATCGCCGCTGCGAGGGCGACCTGCTCGACCCATCCCTGGCCATCCTCGCCGAGGGCAAGCGCGTGGTCATCATCGGCGGCGGCGACACCGGCGCGGACTGCCTCGGCACCAGCCACCGCCAGGGCCCCAAGAGCATTCACCAGTTCGAAATCATGCCCAAGCCGCCGGAGACGCGCGCCGCCTCAACGCCATGGCCCCTCTGGCCCCTGCAGTTGCGCACCGAAGGCGCCCATGAGGAAGGCGGCATCCGCGACTGGAGCATCAACAGCATCAAGTTCACCGGAGACGAGAACGGCAACGTCAAGCAGTTGCACCTGGTCCGCGTAGGCCCGCCGCCCAGGTTCGAGCCCATCCCCGGCTCCGAACACGTCATGGACGTCGATCTCGTCCTGCTGGCCATGGGCTTCCTCGGCCCCGTTCGTTCCGGCATGATCGAGCAGTTGGGCTTGGCTCTCGACAGCCGCGGCAACGTCGCCGCCAACGCCGACTACATGACCTCGGTCGACGGCATCTTCGCCGCCGGCGACATGCGCCGCGGACAGTCCCTCGTCGTCTGGGCCATCTCGGAAGGCCGCAAGGCCGCCGCCTCCATTGACAGCTACCTCACCGCCAACGCCGAGCCGCTTCTCCAGCGCCAACGCGCTCTGGCATAAGCTGCGCCAGGCTCAAGGGCATCTTGAAGCGATAACCGCCGGAGATGCCCGCTTGAAACAGGATGCTTGAGCTGATCGGTTCCTTCGAGATGAGCTTCGGTCTTCCTGTGAGTCCGCAGATTCACTGGAACCGGAAATTCGCCATTGTGCAGGGAGGTTTTGGCTGCCCACCAGGGATTCGAACCCCAATATGCTGCTCCAGAGGCAGCTGTCCTACCATTGAACGAGTGGGCAACTCGAATGCGCGGGCTGCGTTGCGGCCCTGCCGGCTGAAGGCGTAGCAGGGCGCTCCGCCAAAAGCCAGCCTCTTCATCATAAGGGGATTCCTGCTCAGGGTCAAACCCGCCGGCCTGCCGCTGAATCCCGCCCTGGAACCAGCGCCGAGATGCCCAGGAGCGCAGCTTCAACTCAAGCTTTATCAAACATTTGGCAGTTTTCCACCCAAGGCTCATGGACCTCGGTGCGGAATCAACGCCGCCTGCTCTGATCTCTCCAAAACGTCCCTGTTGTAGAATCGGCCCTGAGAATGGAGTTGTTCCTCAATTTCGGATGGGTTCTGCTCTCTGCCCTGATGTTCTGCCTGTGGCTGCGCTTCGGCACGCGCAAAGGGGGCGGGCGAATGCAGTTTGTGGCCCTGGCTGTGCTCCTGCTTATCCTGTTCCCCGTCATTTCGGTCACCGACGACCTCCAGGCCATGCAGAACCCGGCCGAGACCGGCAGTTGCCAACGGCGGGACCACGGCTACGCGAGCCCCCATTCCGCCTCCTCCCCGGTCTCCGCTCTCCCGCTGCCGGCCTTTGCCGAGCTCTTCCTCGGGCTTCAGCGTGCGCCTGCGTCACGCAGCTTTGCCGCACCGGTCATCGATCTTTCCGGGCGCCATCCCATCCAGAACCGCCCCCCTCCCGCAGCCTGATTTCTCGCCCTCGGCTCCTCTTCGTCCTTGACCTCTCCTTTTAAGGATTCGCCGTGCAGACCACGGCGCAAAGGCTGTCAATGAAGCCCATATTCCCTTCTCTGAGCGCCTCGGCGGCCGCCGCGCTGTTTCTCCTGTCGCCGTGGCCGGCCGGACAACGCAATCTTGCCGCGAGCCGCGAGGTAATCCAATGAAACGCAGATTTCTGTTCCTCTTCGCCATTTCTCTCGCTGTTCTTGCCTTCCTCTCGGCATGCAAAAAGGATTCCTCGCCCGCCGACGGCGCGCCGCCCACGCCACAGATCGTCTCCACCGGCGATATGAGCCTGGTGTCGGTCGACCAGCCCGCTCAGTTCCCGCTGGTAGCCGCGGAGCAGGTCGAAGCCGCGTCCGAATTGAACGTGACCGGTTCGGTCTTCCCCGACATCGCGCGCGAGATTCCCGTCATCTCGCTGGCCAACGGCCGCGTCGTCGACATCAAGGCCCGCCTCGACGACTTTGTGCATAAGGGCGACCTGCTGCTCAAGGTGCAGAGCCCCGATGTTTCGGGAGCGTACAACATCTATCTAAAGGCCGCCAACGACGAGCGCATGAACAACCTGGCCTATCTGCGCGCCAAGGACCTCTTCGAACACGGCGCCGTCTCCCAGGCCGCGCTGGAGCAGGCAGAGGACGCCGGCAAGGATGCGCAGGCCGACCTCGCCGCCGCCGAAGAACAGTTGAAGGTTCTGGGCGTGGACAAGGATCATCCCAGCAGTATCGTCAACGTCTACGCGCCCATCTCCGGCGTCATCGTTGCCCAGAACGTCACCACCGCCGCAGCCGCGGGCGTCAGCCTCTCCGGCTCGGCCACCGCCTTCACCATCGCCGATCTCTCCTCGGTCTGGATCGTCTGCGATGTCTACGAAAACGACATTCCCCGCATCAAGCTTGGCCAGACCGCGCGGATTCGCCTCAACGCCTATCCCGACAGAGTCCTCACCGGCCGCGTCAGCGACATCGGCCCCGTGCTCGACCCCAGCATCCGCACCGCCAAGGTGCGCATTGAAATCCCCAATCCCGGCATCCTCAAGCTGGGCATGTTCGTCACGGCGACCTTCCAGAGCGCCACCAGGGAATCGCACGCCGTGGTCCCGGCGTCCGCCATCCTCCACCTGCACGACCGCGACTGGGTCTATCTCCCCGCAGGGGGCAACCAGTTCAAGCGCGTCGAGATCCGAGCCGGCAACATGCTCGGCGGCAACCGGCAGGAGGTTCTTTCCGGCCTCCAGCCCGGCCAGCAGGTGGTCACCAACGCACTCCTGCTTGAAACTGCGGGAAACCCAGTGACGCAGTGAGGCAAGTGGCCCATGTCTTCGGCTGCGCTCAGAGCAGGCTGTCGCCGCGTCTCAACTTCTTGCGGCAAGGGCAGGGAGCGCACGAATCTCGATTGGTGGAGCGGACCTGATCCCTGTTCCCTGATCCCTATTCCCTGCTTCTCTCACTCTTCCCGCAGCACTTCCAGCGGCCTCAACCCCAGAATCCGGTAGCTCGCAATCCAGCCCGTCGCCGTCGCCAGCACCGCCGTCCCCACCAGGGCAATAAGTGTAGCCGGCCACTCGATGTGGAAGGCCACTTCCAGCTTGAAAACCTGGTAGAGCGCCCGCGTCAGCAGGTTCGCAAACACCACCCCCACCGACCCGGCCAGCAACCCCAGCACGCTGAACTCCACGCTGAAGGTGCGCACGATCCGCATCCGCGTCGCGCCCAGCGTCTTCAGCACCACGGCCTCCGGCATCCGCCGGAACCGCGTGCTGGCAATGCTCGAAGCCAGAATCATGAGCCCCGCGAAGATCGAGAACCCCGCCAGGAACCGCACCACAAACGTGATCTGATTCACCACGCTCTCAATCCGGTCCAGAACATCGGCCAGGTTGATCACGGTAATCGTCGGATAGGCTGTAAACAGCGCCCGCTCCAGCGCCCCCACCTGCTTGGGATCGACGTGCGCGCCGCCGTACCACTCGGCCGTCTGATCCTTCAGTTGCCCCGACGGCAGCACAAACGAAACCCGCGACGCCAGGTGCTGCCCATCGGCGCGATAGATCGCAGCCACCGTCAGCGCATGCACCCGCCCGCCAATCTCCAGTTCGACCGCTGAGCCCACGCCCAGGTGCAGCCGTTCGGCCACCCCCGAGCCCACGGCCAACTCCGCCGCATCCCCGCTCGTCCACCACTTGCCCTGCGTCAGCTTGTCTCCCGCCGGTGGCGCATCGGCCCAGGTCAGCTCCGCATTCTCCAGCATCCGCCGCGGAAAATGCTGTTCCTTCAACTCCTCCAGCTTTTTGCCATTGAGCGAAACAAAGTGCCCCGTGACGCCCGGCATCAGGTCCAGCGTCCCACCCTCCGCATTCGGCCTCACGCCCGGCTGATGCGCAAAGAAGCTCTTCACCCCCGCAACCTCGTCGTTCGTCACGTCCACCAGGAAAACATTCGGCAGCTCGGGCGAGGCCGTCTCGCGCAGATCCCTCAACAGCGCCGCCTGCATCAGGTAGACAGCCAGAATCAACATCACGCCCAGCCCCAGTGCAGCCAGCACCGCCGCCGACTGGTTCCCCGGCCGGTAGAGATTCGCAAGCCCATGGCGCAGAAACGACGGCAGCCGCAGCCGCACCCGGTTGAGCAGGAAGCGCACCACCCAAAGCGCCACCGCCGCCATCACCAGCAGAACTATAAGCGCCGCTGTGAACAGTACGGCAAACCACGTGCCCACCTTGGGCGAGTCCGACAGCGCCCAGGCAATTGCGCCCAGCGCCGCCACCACCACGGCCGAGATCCCCACCTGCAGCCGCCGCGCCCACCAGCGCTGAAACCACCCGCCAACCCCCTGCGGCCCTTGCTCTACCAGCCTGCGCAGCACCAGCACCGGCCGCACCGCGCGCACGTCCAGCAAAGGCGGCAGGCAGAACAGCAAGGTGGTCAACAGGCCCGTGCCCATCCCCGCCGCCACTGATTTCCACGGAAACTCCAGCACCGCGTGTACCGCCAGCAGGTTGCCGAAGACCGCCGGCAGCGCCGCCATCACGCCCACCCCCGAAGCCACGCCCAGCACACCTCCGGCCAGTCCCAGCCCCAGCGTCTGAAGCAGAAAAATCCGCAGCAAATCGCCCGACCCCGCGCCCACTGCCTTCAGAATGGCCAGCATGTCCATGCGCTGCTCCAGGTGAGCGTGCATGGCCATGGCCACGCCAATGGCGCCCAACACCATCGCCACCAGGCAGATCAGGCTCAAGATTGCCGTCGCGTTGTCTAGCCCCTGGCTCAGCGCCGGATTCCCTTCGCGAAAGTCCATCACCTGCGCCTCGGGCAGCGCCTGCTCCACGTCCTTGCGCATCTCCACCGGATCGATCGGGTCGGGCAGCTTCATCAGCAGGCGCTGGCTGGCCCGGCTGCCCGGCGCCAACAGGCCCGTCCGTTGCAGCGCCGCCTGCGAGACCATCACCCGCGGCCCCAGGCCCGCCCCCGCCGTCAGCCGGTCCGGCTCCTGCTTCAAGACTGCCGCAATGGTGAAGTTCCTTCCGCCCAGCCGCAGGGTCTGCCCCACCCGCGCGTTCAGCCGGATCAGAAACTCCTCCGCCACTACAGCCGAATCGCCGTCGAGCGCCTGCTTCAGGCTCATCGCCGGATCCAGCTCCGCCGTCCCGTAGTAGGGGTACTCACCCGGATCGACCGCCTTCAGCGAGACCAGCAGCGGCACCGGATCAGGCGGCGCGGACGCCATCGAGATGGTCTCCGTCACCCAGGTCGAGCGAATCCCGCCGCCCTCTTTCTGCACGACGGCCGCGATCTTCCCCTTTTCCTCGGCCGTTGGCTCGCGGAAAAGGCGCGCGCTCAAGTCCCCAGCCATCAACGACTTCGACTCAACTCCTAAAGTCTTCCTGAAACTCTCGCTGAACCCCCGTACCCCCACCAGCGCCGCCACGCCCACCGCCACGCTCAGCACCACAAACCCGAACTTGCCCGGCGCGGACTTCAAATCCCGCCAGCCAATCGCCCCCGCCCGCTTCCAGCTCAGCGCCCGCTTAGCCATGGACGCTCCGGTCCAATACTGGTCCCGCCCCAGTAGCGACGTAGGGCAGCGTATCCTCCACCACCATCCCGTCCTTGAGCACAATCTTGCGGTCCGCCATCCCCGCCACCTCGGGGTCGTGCGTCACCAGCACCAGCGTCGTCCCCGCCTTCCGGTTCCGCTCCAGCAACAGGTCAAGCACCAGCTTTCCATTCGCCGAGTCCAGGTTCCCGGTCGGCTCGTCGGCCATCACAATGGGAGGCTCGACGACAAAGGCCCGCGCCAGCGCCACCCGCTGCTGCTCGCCGCCGGAGAGCTGCACCGGGTAGTGCTCCATCCGCTCCGCAAGCCCCACGCCCTCCAGCAGCCGCCGCGCCTGCGCCAGGCCGCTGCCCTCGACATTCAGCTCATGCGGCAGCAGGACGTTCTCCAGAGCCGTCAACGTCTGGATCAACTGGTAGGACTGGAAGACAAACCCGATCTTGCTGCCCCGCACCGCCGCCAGCTCCGCCTCGGCCAGGTTGTGAATCGGCACGCCATCGAGGTAAATCTCGCCTGAGCTGGGCGTATCGAGCCCCGCCAGCAGCCCCAGCAGCGTACTCTTGCCGCTGCCGCTCGCCCCCACAATGGCCACAAACTGCCCCGCCGGAATCGTCAGCGTGATCCCCTTCAGAATCTCCACCCGCCGCGCCCCGTTCTGAATCCACCTGCTTACATCCCGAACTTCAATCAACACCAGCCTCCTCAAGGCGCAGCTAGTACCGCGACCAGGTGTTTTCGTAATTCCTGTCCAGAGTTTGGGTGCCCCAGGTGCCTTGCATTTGGGCACCTGGGAAAGCACAAATCTACCGGTCACGAGACTAGTCCCTTCGTCCCTCAGTCCCTAGTCCCTATCTTCGCTACACTGTCTGTGTGGACGTTCGCCGC
>JARLGE010000080.1 GCA_031296215.1 Occallatibacter sp. | reverse complement strand
CGAAGCTGGAACCGCGCAGCGCACCAGCGGCGTCACCTTGCTCAAGGATCATGTTACGGGCGTGGTTGATCTCGGTGGGGTGCCCCCTCTGGCCTCTGGCGAGAGTACGCCCGCGGAGTGGAATCAGATTGCGGAGACGGTGGCATGAGCACAGCAACGGTAGTTCATCGGAAAGAAAAGACTGCGGCGCTCGTTGAGGTCTGCTCGGTGCGCCTGGGCGATACCTGGTTCGGTGTGCCGATCACCCATATTCTTGAGATCATCGGCTCGTCGCGGCCGCAGCCGGTTCCGCTCGCGCCTGCCTTTGTCGGTGGGCTGGTGCACTACCGCGGCGACGTTCTCACGACGGTGAGCCTGCGCCAGTTGCTTGCGCTTCCTTCCAATGAGGGCGCACAGGCCATTCTTGTACTCGAGTCCGCGAGTGGATGCTTTGGCCTGCTGGTGGACTCGGTGGGCGAAGTGCTGACCGTGTCTGCGGCCGATCACGAACGCAACCCATCGATTCTGGATCAGCGCCGCAAGGCCTTGTTTGACGGGGCATACAAGCTCAAGGAAAAACTGTTGGTCATGTTGGCCCCGGAGAGGCTTGACCCGATGCGTTTGAGTCAGGCACAGGCGGATTAGCTCCCCGCTCTGCATTTTTAGGGCTGTTCGAAAGTGCTAATGCCTGGCAGATATCTTAGATAGGACAATCAGTATCCAGTTGCCGGAAGCTGGGTTTCACGGAGGTAGCCATGCGAGCACTCATTGTCGACGATTCCCGCTTCGTGCGAAGTTATCTGCGCGGCCTGCTTGAGGGAAAGGGAATCGAGTGCGAGGAGGCTTCCGATGGCCAGGCTGGCCTCGACCTTCTGCATGGCGATCAATCCTTCGACCTGGCGCTGGTGGACTGGAACATGCCGGTATTGAACGGGCTTGAGATGTTGAAGGAGATGCGATGTGAAGGCTTCAACGGCGTCAAGGTGATGATGGTAACTACAGAGGCCGAGAACGATTTCATTGTGCGCGCTCTGAATGCCGGCGCGGACGAATACCTGATGAAGCCCTTCGACAAAGATGCCCTCAACGAAAAACTTGCAATGCTTGGCCTGGTTGAGGCCTGAGCGATGGCGCCCGCTCGCCGGACACGCATTCTTATCGTCGACGACTCGGCTGTAATGCGCAGTCTGCTGCGCTCGGTCGTCAGCTCCGATGCCAGCCTTGAAGTTGCCGGAACCGCCACTGATGGCGCCTCGGCCTTAAGCAGTCTTGGGCTGCTTCACCCGGATTTGATCCTGCTGGATGTAGAGATGCCAGTCATGGATGGTTTGGTCACGCTCAAAGAATTGCGCAGGCGCGGAAACAGGATGCCGGTAATCATGTGCAGTTCGCTGACCCAGCGTGGCGCCCGTGTGACCATTGAAGCTCTTGCCGGCGGTGCGGCCGATTACGTTACCAAGCCGACGGGACAAGCCGGGCGCGAGGCTGCACAGCATACACTCACCCAGCAATTGATTCCCAAAATTCATGCGCTCACCAGCGCATCGCGCAGACAGTCTATCGCGCAGCCGCCCCTTCCGCTGCCAGGTTTTCCGGGCGCTACCCGCCCGCCGCTGATTCCGGCTCTCATTCCGGCATCGGCGCAGCCGTTCAATCAGTCCATCATGCAGCAGCCCTTCTTCGCCACTCCGGCCGTTGTTGCCATCGGCGTCTCCACCGGCGGTCCGGCCGCACTGGATGTTGTACTCCCGGCGCTGCCTGCCGGCTTTCCTCTTCCGGTAGTGATTGTGCAGCACATGCCAGAGCTGTTCACCCGTCTGTTTGCCGAGCATCTCAATGGCCGCTGCAAGCTGCGCGTCCGCGAGGTCTCCGAGGGTGAACCAGTTACCGCAGGAACCATCTACATCGCTCGCGGCAACTGGCACCTTGAGGCGCTCGCCGCCCCAGTTGCGTCCGCACCTCCCAGGCTGCACCTGAGCCAGGGCCCACCAGTGAATCACTGCCGCCCCGCTGTCGATGTGCTGTTTGGTTCCATGGCCAAGGTCTATGGCTCTGGCGTATTGGCCGTGGTGCTGACCGGCATGGGCTCCGATGGCATGATCGGCTGCCGCATCATTCGCGAGCAGGGAGGCTGCGTCCTGGCACAGGATCAGGCCTCGAGCACCGTCTGGGGAATGCCCGGCGCTGTGGCTGCGGCAGGCTTGGCCCACAAGGTGCTGCCTCTGGACGCCATCGCTCCAGAAATCTTCCGCATCGTTGGTCACGCGCGCCAGCTTCCGCGCGACCTCAGCCGACAGGCCGTGTCGTGATGGGACCACAAGCCACCAGCGCCGACTACGGCTATCTTCGCCAACTCGTCTTTGGCCTCTCGCAGAACGTGCTCGATCCTTCGCGCGACTACCTCTTTGAGACGCGCCTCAATAAGCTGTTGCGCAACCAGGGCATGAGCCGCGTCGACGAACTGGTCCGCCACCTGCGCACCAGCAGCGACCCGGCTTTGGAGTGCGCTATAGCCGAGGCGATGACCATCAACGAGACCAGCTTCTTTCGCGATTCGCACCCTTTCGACCTGTTGCGCACCGAACTGCTGCCCAAATTGATCGAGGCGCGCCGCATGACGCGCGGTCTCCGTTTTTGGAGCGCCGCCTGCTCCACCGGACAGGAGAGCTACAGCCTGGCCATGCTTCTAATCGAGCATTTCCCCATGCTCGTTGGCTGGAACCTGCGCGTCGAAGGCACCGACCTGAACAGCGAAGTTGTTGAGCGCGCCCAGGCCGGTCGCTATCACCGCATAGAAATCAACCGCGGCCTCCCCGCCCGTTTCGTCGTTCGCTACTTCGACCACATCGGCGAGGACTGGGTTATCAAGCCCGAGGTCCGCAAGCACTGCAACTTTCGCCAGGCCAACCTTTGCGGGCCCAGGTTGCCGTTCAACCGCGTCGGCGACCGCTTCGACGTCATCTTCCTGCGCAACGTGATGCTCTACTTCTCGCAAGAGACACGCAAAGCCCTGCTGGTCGGCATCCACCGCCTGCTGGCTCCTGACGGCATTCTCTTCCTTGGCTGCAGCGAGCAACCGGCAGACCCCTCCATCTGGACGGCGACCCTCGCTGGCGGCACCTGCTACTTCAGGCCGAAATAGCCAAGCTAAAGCAGGGACCAGCAGTCAAGTCCCGGCACAGGTAACCCATTGCGGCCTCTAGGGTTGAGGCCTGTTCTCTGTTGGTCATTCCCCGCGGTTCCGGAAAGCCTCCCGCTCGCAAAGTAATGTGATGTATATCACCGCGTAGAATACGGACTTAATTTGTCGTATATTTAATGAAGACTAAATAAGTCGTATATCTGGACCGCAAAGGAATTGTCGTGAAATATTGCAGGGCCTTCTTCCTCTATCTTCTTTCTTTCTGCCTATTTGCTTTGACCGCCAACGCCGCGGAAACCTTCTCCGCAAGCGGTGTTGTGCATGATGCTACCGGAGCGATGATCCCGGGGGCCGCCGTGATCTTTCGTGAATCCGGTGCCGGAACTCCCGTCTCGACCCAGACCGATGAGCAGGGCGCTTTTCATGTGACGCTGCCGGCGGCGGGGACCTACCAGGTGGAGATTCGGGCAATCGGCTTTGTGGCTTACCGGGACTCGGTGGCCGTCAGCGCGGATGCTCCCTCGGCCACTCTGGATGTGGTGCTGACCATCGCGGGGAATATTCAAACCGTCGAGGTGACAGCTGACGCCCTGGCTGCCGAGACCACAAGCACCCAACTGGGCGAGTCGCTGGGCAACCGCAAGATTGAAGCCGTGCCGTTGAACGGGCGCAGCTTTACCGACCTGATGGCGGTGCAACCTGGGATCGTGCCGCAAAACACCGCGCAGCCCGGCGCGGTCATCATGACCGGCGTGGCCTCGACGCCGCCCTCTGGAGACGCCAACCCCGGCAACCTCTCCATCAGCGGTCAGCGCGAGTCGTCGAACGGCTTTCGCGTCAACGGCAGCGATGTGGAGGAAGACGTGAACATGGGCACCTCGATTCTGCCCAATCTCGACGCCATTGACAGCTTCAAAGTGCTCACCTCCAACTTCGACGCCGAATACGGTAACTCAAGCGGTGGACAGGTTCTGGTTGTCACCAAAGCCGGCACGGCGAAGACGCACGGCTCGGCCTTCGAATTTCTGCGCAACACGGCCTTCGACGCGCGCAACTACTTTTCCGCCGATCGAGCCGCTTACCGGCAGAACCAGTTCGGCGGCACGCTGGGCGGCGCGCCGCTGCACTCGAAGAATTTCTTCCTCTTCGGCGACTATCAGGGCACACGGCTCACGGCGGGCGTCGACACCGGCAATATCTCTGTGCCCTCAACCGCGGAGCGTGGGGGCGACTTCAGCCAGAGTGCGCTCACCGGCGCAGTCAGCGGCGATTCCCTGGCCGCGCTGCTCACTGCGCGACTGGGCCGCACCGTCACGGCTGGCGAATCGTATGCGGATGTCTTTCCCAACGGCCAGATTCCGCCGTCGGCGTGGTCGGCGCCGGCCCGCTCTTTGTTGAGTAATGTTCCCAAGCCGAATGTGGGCAACGCGCTCTTTGCCACTTCCGCCGAGACTGAAACGCTCGCCGACAACAAAGGCGCTCTGCGCGCGGACTGGACGCGCGGCAAGGGCACGCTGACTGCTTATTACTTTCTCGACGACTATTCGCTCGACAATCCCTACCCCACCGCGACCGGCGGCGCCAGCGTTCCGGGCTTTGACGCTACCAGCAATGGGCACGCTCAACTGGCCACACTCACGCATGTCGCCACCTTCGGCGCGTCCACGCTGAACGAGGTCCACCTCAGCTACATGCGCAACGCGAACGCTGCCGGGCAACCGCACGGCGGCGTTGGGCCGTCGCTTGCCTCGCAGGGATTCTCGAATATTGTCGCGCTTAAGCCTTCCACAGAGGGCGTTGCCAACGTCGCGTTCAACGACTTCACCATGGG
>JARLGE010000326.1 GCA_031296215.1 Occallatibacter sp. | reverse complement strand
TTGCAATCGGGTCCCTCCGGCTCTGCCGGAGGATTTTTACGTCGGCGTTCTCAGCAGCAGGTAGCCGCCGACCAGGCCAAACAGAATATCGGAGGCCCACGCGGCCAGCGCGGCGGGCAGGTAGTTCACGTTGCCGAGAGCGCCAAACGTGCTGTCGATCACGAAGTAGGAGAGAGCTACTCCAATGGCCACGGCAATCCCCGTGAGCGAACCGCGGCGGCCCATGGAAAGCGCGAAGGGGACGGCCAGCACGGCCATAACGATGGCGATCAGCGGGTAGGCAAGCTTCTGCCACAGGGCCACCCTCAGCTTCATGGTGTCGAAGCCGCTCTGGCGCAGGTCGCCGATATAGTGGTCGAGCTGGCCGAAGTTCATCTCCTGCGCTTGCAGGCTTTCCTTCTTGAAATACCCAGGGTCTTCATGAATTTCAGAGAAGGAAGTTGAGTTGAACTGCCGGAAATCGCTGGTGTGGTCGCCCTGGATGTCGTTCGCCCAGCCATTTTGGAAGCGCCAGGACTCTGTTCCGGGCTCCCAAACGGCCTTGGCCGCGAAGATGCGGCGGGTCAGTGCGAAGGTCGACGGATCGAATTCGAAGACCGAGATATTGGCGAACTCGTTGCGGTCCGGATCGAAGAAGCGGTAGTAGAAGATGCGGCCGGGCTCGCCCTTGTTGGGCGCGCCGAAGATCCAGTTCTGTTCCGGGTGGGTCACGGTCTGCGGCGGCTTGCCCTTGATCGCGTTGCGCAGCGCATCCTGCCGCTTGTTGGCCTGGGGCAGATAGAACTCGTCGAAAAGGAACAGGCTGACGGCCAGAATGGCGGCAATGGAGACGATGGGAACCACCAGCCGGTACAGGCTGATGCCCGTGGCCTTCATGGCGATGATCTCCGAGTTGCGGTTGAGCACCCCGAAGGTGACCAGCACGGCGATGAGCACGGCCAGGGGTGCGAGCTTGTAGATGAACAGCGGCGTGAGGTTGACGAGGTAATCGCCGACCATGGCGATGGGGATGCGGTTGCGCAGAATGTCGCTGAGCAGATCGAAGACGGTGAACACCAGCATCAGCAGCACGAAGCCCAGCAGCACCAGCGCAAATGTGTTGAGGAACTCGACCACCACATACTCGTCGAGGATGCGTGGGAATGCGCCCCGCGCGACCTTGCGCTGAGGCCGTGCCCGCCAGCGGGTCAGCAAGCCGCCCAGAAATAAGCCGATCGCCTTGGCAGGGGCGGTGGATTCCGGCTCGGGCGCGCGCGCCGCAAAGCCGGCAATGACGCTGAGAAACCGTCCCCCGCTGGCCATCTGCCACAGCAGAAAGACGCCGCCGGCGGCGAACAGAATGTTGGCCGACCAGACGGCCAGGAAGGTGGGAATCCAGTTCTGACGGCCCAGTGCGATGCCGACCAGAGAAAGCGAGTAATAGAGCACCACCAGCAAAATGGTGAACACCCACGCCGAGCTCTTGCCGCCCCGCCGCGAAGTGACGCCCAGCGGCACGGCCACCAGCATCAGCACCAGGCAGGCCGCGGGATAGGCAAACCGCTTGTGCAGCTCGATCTGGAACCGCCTGCCGTCGGGC
This sequence comes from Occallatibacter sp., assembly GCA_031296215.1. Classification (GTDB taxonomy): domain Bacteria; phylum Acidobacteriota; class Terriglobia; order Terriglobales; family Acidobacteriaceae; genus Telmatobacter. The sequence goes on along the minus strand of JARLGE010000326.1, from coordinate 4,128 downwards.
CCATGTGTGCGCTCCATCAGTTCCTGCATGGGCAGGGCATAGATGGCCGTGTCCAGCCGCCCCAGGTGGCCTTCATTCTGCTGGCTGGCGGTAAAGGGCAAATCGTCGATGGCAAAGGTGGAGACGTTGTACTGCTCCGGATGGCCGGTGACGGGGTCGTGCTCGGTTCCGTCGCGCAGGCGCATCAGCAGCGCCTGCGAGGAGTCGCTGACCACCACCGCCGAGGCGGCCGTGGTGATCTTGGGCGATCCCGTATCCGTGATGTCGGCCATGAAAACCTGGCGCCAGTTGGCCGCGCCGGTTCCCGAGCGCACGTCCTGCACATAGAGAACCGTGTTCTTGAAGTCTTCGTAGAAGACGCGCGGTTGAATCTCGTAGGTGGCCTGCGAGGCCAGCGCCCTGTCCAATTCGAGAATGCCCTGGTTGGCGCGCGGAGCCACATACAGCGAGTTGACCAGGCCGATCAGCGTTCCGCCCACCGCCACGATGGCCGCCACGCGGAGAAAGTAGCCGATTCCCAGGCCCGAGGCCCTCATGGCGATGATTTCGCTGTCGGCGGCCAGCCGGCTCAGCCCCAGCAGCACACCCACCAACACCGCCATGGGAACGGTGACCATGAAGAAGTTGGGCAGCAGGAACAGCACCACTTCCATCACACTGGTAAAGGTGGAGCTGTTGCGCACAACCATGTCCAGAATGTGCGGCAGCTCGCGCATGAAGAGGATGAAGGTAAACAGCGCGCACCCGATGAGCGTGTGGGAGAGAATCTCGCCGAGAATGTAGCGGGTCAGGATGCGCACGGGCGGGCTCCAACACCAGTCTACCGTTCAAGGCCGGCTTATGCGCCTCGGCCTTGGCTGCCTGGCTGCCAGCCGCGCAGGCGCAGGCTGTTGGCCAGCACGCACACCGAGCTCAGGGCCATGGCGGCGGCGGCCAGCCAGGGCGTCAGCAGAATGTGGAATGCGGGATACAGCAGCCCCGCGGCCAGTGGAATGCCGAGCAGGTTGTAGCCCGCGGCCCAGGCCAGGTTTTGCCGCATCACGGCGAGTGTGGCGCGCGCCAGGTTCAGCGCGTCGGGAATCGCGGAAGGCTGGGCGCGCAACAACAGCACGTCGCCGGCCTCCTGGGCCAGGTCGGCGCCGGAGCCCATGGCGATGCCAGCGTCGGCTTGCGCCAGCGCCGCCGCGTCGTTGATGCCGTCGCCCACCATGGCCACGCGCAGGCCCTCTTCTTGCAAGGCGCGAATGCGGGCCAGCTTGGCGGCGGGGTCCAGGCCGGCCTCGATCTCGTTGATGCCAGCCTGTTGGGCAATGGGCTCGGCCGCGGCAAGGGTGTCGCCGGTCAGCATCATCACGCGCAGTTCGGCCGCTCCCGATCCCATGAGGCGGAGCGCGGCGACTGCCTCCGCCGCATCGGGCCGCAGTGCGTCGCGGGCGTCGAAATAGCCCACTGCAATGTTGTCCAGAGCCATCCACAGCCGGGTGACGCCGGGCTGCGGCTCGCGCACCGGCATGTTCAATTCGCTCGGCAACGGGATGAACATCTCGCGGAAGAGCGCCTCGTTGCCCAGCAGGCATTCAAGGCCTTCGACCCTGGCGCTGAGCCCGCGGCCGGGGTAGATCTGCAACTCCTGCGCCGGCGGCCAGCTCAGGCCAAGGGCCCGCGCATGGTCCACCACCGCGTGGGCCAGCGGATGGTTCGAGTGCTCCTCGGCCGCCGCCGCCAGGCGCAGCAGGTCGTTGGCCAGCCGCGCGGTCACCGAGCGAACCCCGGCCAGCACCGGCCTTCCCACCGTTAGCGTGCCGGTCTTGTCCAGGACGACCACGTCCAGGTGGGCCAGCCGCTCCAGCGCTTCGCCTCCCTTGTAGAGGATCCCCAGTTGCGCGCCGCGGCCCACGGCGACGGTGAGCGCCGCGGGCACGGCCAGACCCATGGCGCAGGGGCAGGCCACCACCAGCACGGCCACGGTGTTGGCCAGCGCCATGCTGAACGAGTGCGCGGCAAAAAACCAGACGCCGAAGGTGATTGCGGCCAGCGCCAGAACCACCGGCACAAAGATTGAGCTGGCGCGGTCGGCCAGACGCTCCATGGGCGCGCGCGACCCCTGTGCCTGCTCCACCATGCGCGTAATCTGCTCGAGCACCGTGGCCTCGCCCAGCGACTGCGCGCGGCAGGTGACGGCGCCGTCGTAGTTGAGCGAGCCGGCCAGAACGCGGCCGCCGGGCTCGCGGGCCTGTGGTGTGGACTCGCCGGTCAGCATGGATTCGTCAACGGATGTGTGCCCCTCCACGATCGCCGCGTCCACCGGAAACCGCTCCCCGGGAAGAACCAGAACGCAGTCGCCGCGCTGGATCTCCTCCAGCGGAACAACCGTCTCGATGCCGTTTGCGACGCGCCGGGCAGTAACCGGACGCAGCCGTGCCAGCGAGTCCAGCGCCGCCAATGCGCGCCGCTTGGCGCGGCCCTCCAGGCTCTTTCCCAGCAGCAGGAATCCCAGGATCAGCAACACCGCGTCGAAGTAAACCGGCCGCCCCGGAGCGGGCAGCAGGGTAGCGTACGCCGACCAGGCAAAGGCCACGCCGGTTCCCAGGCTCACCAGCGTATTCATGTTGGTTGCCCCGTGCCGCAGCGCACGCCAGGCGTTCGAATAGATGCTGCGCCCGGCCCAGGCCATCAGCGCAGCCGTCATCGCCAGCAGTGACCAGCGCACCGGCGCAGCCGGCAGCGCGTAGAGCCAGGGCGCCATAGCCATCAGCGCGTGGTCCAGCGCGCCCATCTCGGTGTCCAGCGGCATGGCCAGCAGCATCGCCGCTGCCCCGGCCGCGAGAGTTGCCCAGGCTTTCCGCGCCGCCGCAACTGAAATTGCATCGTCGGATGACGCTTGCGCAGAGCCAGCATCGGCGCGGGGAATCACTGCGTCGTAGCCGGCCGCGCGAATGGCTTCCACCAGGCTGGAGGGGGTGGCGGCAGCCGGATCGAACTTCACGTTCGCCCGATTGGTCATCAGGTCCACGTGCGCCGATTGCACGCCAACTGTTGCCAACAGCGCGGTCTCCACATGATGCTGGCACGAGGCGCAGGTCATCCCCAGCACCGGGAGGGTGATCGATTGGTTGGCTTCCGCGCTCACCTAGTCTTCCAGTCGCGCGGGATAACCGGCCTTGGCCAGCGCCGCCAGGGCCAGTTCCACCGGCGCGGGGTTCTCGGCAGAGCTCAGCCGCGCCGCGCCCACGCGCACTTCTTTCACTTCGAGCCCCGGGGTGGAGGCCAACGCCTGGCTGACGCGGCGGATACAGGCGCCGCAGTGCATGTTGTCGATTCGCAGCGTGAATTCCGGCATGGTGTCCCCTGGTCTCTTCGATGATAGCGCGGGCGAAAGGATGCACCCGCGGCCAGAAGCCGGCCAGGGCAAGGCGCTTGCGCTTGAGCCCGTCCCGCGCACTATTGTTAGAGGAGCATCAACGCAGTCTGGAGGAGCGATGCAGCGCGAGTATCCCGAGGCGCCGATGCTGGCCGTGGGCGCGGTGGTGGTCGATCAGGGCCGGGTGCTGCTGGTGCGGCGCGGCCGTGAGCCCCTCAAGGGCCAATGGTCGCTGCCCGGTGGCATGCTGGAACTGGGCGAGGCGCTCACTGCCGGCGTCGCGCGCGAGATTCGGGAAGAGACCGGGCTGGTGGTCGAAGTGGTCCAGCTCATCGAGCTTCTGGATCGCATCCATCGCCAAGACACGCGCGTCCGCTACCATTATGTGATTGCCGATTATCTTTGCCGTGTGCTGGGCGGGGAACTGAAGGCCGCCTCCGACGCCGACGCCGTGCGCTGGGTCGAGCGGGCGGAGTGGAACAGACCTAGCGCCTTGATCCTCGATCCGGTCACCGTGCGGGTCATCGAAGCCGGCTGGCAGATGTCGCGCAAGTTTGAGAAGGATGGGGAGGGCCGTTGAGATTGGCGAAGAAGCTCGTGGTCGTTGCGGGATTGCTGTTGGCGGTCGCCGGGGTGGGATTCTGGCGTCGCCCGGTGAGCTACTACAACGAGTCGATGTACCTGCGCGATTGCCTTGCGGGCGTGCGAAACCGCGAGGTGACGGTCGCCGGCCTGCGCATGCACTACCAGGTGGAAGGCCCTGCGGA
>JARLGE010000325.1 GCA_031296215.1 Occallatibacter sp. | reverse complement strand
GGCGTAGAAGCCGGCCTCGCGGGCGAGCATGTGGATGAGGTTGAGGACCACCGTTTTGCCAACGCCGCGGGGGCCGACGAGCAGGATGCTTTTGGCTTCGAGGCCGTTGCGGGTGCGGTCGAGGGCGATAACGGCCTGTTCAAGGAGGGCCGCCCTGCCGGCCAACTCTGGGGGAGGGGAGCCGGCTCCGGGGGTGAAGGGATTGATTCTTGGTTCCATGATGGGTTCCTCGGAGAGTCTTTACCAGCTTATAAAGTTTATCAACTATAAATCAACGGTCATTTTGCCGATGATTGAAGGCCATTTCGACTATAAATAGCTTATTTTAAATGAATTACAAAGTTATATTTAGTAATGAATATATGTAAGTATAATCTAGAGACGAGAGTCTGCGGGTCCAGACTGGCTGAGATTGCGGCAGCTGGTTCAGGGCCGGCAAGCTTATAAGATCGAGAGGATATATCTAAGGAACCTCGCGGGACAACCGAGAGGTTGGCGTGCCGGTGAGAAGTCCGGCACGTTCTCTTGTGCAATGGAAAATATTTCAATTCAAGAGTTTGGCGGCATCTCTGGCGAAGTAAGTCACGACGAAGCCGGTACCGGCGCGGCGGATGCCGCCGGGTCTCTGACCGCATAGTTTCGTGTGTTGAGGTTTGTGCCATCCCGCCCTTGGCGCAAAGACAAAGACTGACAGCTCAAGGGGTACCCCGATGGGCCCCCGGCATACTCAAACGCCCGGGTCAGCATCTTCGAAATCCTGCTGTTCTGGCAGCATGCTTTGGTGCAAGATGCGCGAGACGAGGATGCCGTCCCCTTCCCGCCGGTAAAAGAACACGTGCCTCCCCTTCTCAAAGCGATGCAGACCGGTTCGAATCCAATCGCAGCCCCGGCCGAGCGAAGGATTACCGGCCAGCAGCCTCGCACAGCGCTCAAGGCTCTCGAGGTAGCGTTCTGCCTGAGCAGCACCCCAGGTTTGGAGCGTATAGGCTCCGATGCCAAGCAGGTCCGCTTTGGCGCTGCGCGAAAAGCGCACATTGGCCATGGCTAGCCAGGGTCCGCCGCCAGATGGAGCGCCTCACGCACCTGCGCGAAGACGTCGCCCTCGGCAACGCCGCTGGCATCGCCCTCGTCGATGGCCGCGCGCAGCGATTCCAGCTTGGCTTCGAAGAGACGTTCCTCGCGCTCCAGGGTCCGCAACGCGGCGCGCACCACCTCGCTGGCGTTCTCAAAGCGCCCGCTCTCGACCCGCGCCAGCACGAAGCTGTCGAGTTCCTGGGTCAGATTCACATTGCGAGTCGGCATGACGCTTCTCCTCATTCTCCATTTGAGAACGGAATTGGAAGCAAGCTTAGCATACTTAGCAATCTTTGCCAAACACCTGCCGTGTGGCAAAACGTTCGCTCTTCGCTCGTATCGGGTTTCGTGGATTTCTACCCTTCGCTAGAAAACAGCTAAGGATGGGCCACCCGGCGCTGTTGCAGGCAGAAACGCATTTTAATTCAATAGTTTGGCTGCGTCTTTGGCGAAGTAGGTCACGGCGAAGTCGGCGCCGGCGCGGCGGATGCCGACCAGGGACTCGAGGATGGCGCGGTCGCGGTCGAGCCAGCCTTTGGCGATGGCGGCCTGAAGCATGGAGTACTCGCCGGAGACCTGGTAGGCGCCGATGGGGACATCGACGCGCTCGCGGGCGGCGCGGATGACGTCGAGGTAGGGCATGGCCGGCTTCATGAGGATCATGTCCGCGCCTTCGGCGAGGTCGAGGTCGATTTCGCGCATGGCTTCGCGGAGGTTGGCGCCATCCATTTGATAGGAGCGGCGGTCGCCGAACTGGGGTGCGGAGTCTGCGGCCTCGCGGAAGGGGCCGTAAAAGGCCGAGGCGAATTTCGAGGCGTAGCTGAGGATGGAGGTGTCGGCGGAGCCCTGCTTATCGAGCGCGGCACGGATGGCGGCCACGCGGCCGTCCATCATGTCGCTGGGGGCGACGACGTCGGCTCCGGCAAGGGCCAGGCTGGCGGCGGTGCGGGCGAGCAGGTCGAGGGTGGGGTCGTTTTCGACGGTCCAGCCATCGGGTGTTTCTTTGACGATGCCGCAATGGCCGTGGCTGGTGTACTCGCAGAGGCAGACGTCGGCGATTAGGACCAGCTTTTTGGCAGCGGCGGAGTTCTTGATGGCGCGCAGGCCCTGCTGGACGATCCCGTTTTCGTCCCAGGCGCCGGAGCCCTGCTCGTCCTTGGCTTCGGGCAGGCCGAAGAGGAGCAGGCCGCCGAGGCCGAGGCTGGCGGCTTCTTCGGCTTCGCGGACGGCCTCGTCGACGGAGACGTTGAAGACGCCGGGCATGGAGCCGACAGGCTTGCGCACGCCCTCACCGGGGCAGATAAAGAGGGGATAGATCAAGTCGCCGGGTTCGAGGGTGGTTTCGCGGACGAGAGAGCGGAGAGCCTCGGTGCGGCGCAGGCGGCGCATGCGGGATTGAGGAAAACTCATGGGCTCGATTTTAGGCCATCGGCGGGGAGGGCGGCTTTGTAATTTGGAAACACCTACCGATTGGGGCCGGGCTGCGGGCTCCAGGTCAACTGCTCATAGAGGGTCGTATTCTGGTATCCGAGCAGGACGACGAGGGTCCAGATGCCGAGCGCGGTGCCGAAGGGGAATTTGATGAGGCTGAGGATGGCCACGATGATGGCCAGGATGCGGCCCCATTGGGTGCGTTCGTAGAGGCCCCAGGCGGTGACCAGGGCCAGCACCGCGCGGACTACCAGCGCGATCCAGACGAAGTGGAAGATGGCCGGACCAAACCACATGGGCGGCATGGGCCCGTCGGCCCAGGGACTGTGTCCCCAGTTGCCGAAGCGGTTGTTGATGAAGGCATGCATGAAGGCGAGCCCGGCGAAGCCCACCAGCACGGAGTAAGCCGCGTAGATGAACCAGACAACGCTGAGCGCGCGCACTTTGCCGGCGTAGCTTTCGAGCTGAAACTGCAGCCCCGGCACGGGCGGCACCGCCGGCGCCACCGGGCGGCCGCACTGTGCGCACACCGGCTGACCCGGCGCCAAAGCCTGACCACATCCGCTGCAAAACATAGGGGCATCCTCCACGGTCGTACTGAGAATACTACGGAATTGCCAGGCGATTCGTTCCAGGGAGGTCCCAGCCTCAAGAGTCTTTGCGCCGTGCCGAGGGAGACTCTGACGCCAGAGGAAGGACAGGAAGACGCGAGCAGCCGAGAGGAGACCTTCTTTCAAACCCGCCTTGCGAGTCCGGTGCGCATCCTACACAGAGCAATCTGGTACAGAATCCCCCGGCCGCTCAAGGCAGCATGGAAGTGAGTTTGCGCTAACCTAAGGGAGAAGCGAAGGAGAATCTATCATGTTCATTTCAAGGTCATTGGTTCGCAACCGACGGACCCCGGGACTCCACCCCGGCAACAGGGTTTGGGCGCAAGGGGCGCTTTTGCTGGCGCTGGCGGTGCTTGCGGCCGGGCTTTCCGGGTGCGCCTCGAAACAGGATAAAGCGATCGAGCAGGCCAAACAGCAGGCCGTGAAAACCGGCCAGCCCCAGCAGGTGGTGACGGTAGACAAGACTGGCGCAACCACGACAATCGTGGTGCAGCCGCCCGTCTCCGGCCAAACCACCCAGGCTACTGCTACGACGGTCACCCCGCCCCCAGTTGGAGCGCCGGCCCCCGCAGCTTCGGATCCAGTGGTTTCCGCGGTGCCGCCTCCGGCGCCTGTCTCGGTGAGCATACCGGCGGGGACGAGGCTGACGATCCGCATCGATCAGCGCATCAACGTGAAAACCAGCCGCGGGGGCGACACGTTTACGGGCGAGTTTGTCGACCCCGTGCTAGCCAGCGACAATAGCGTGCTGGTGCCGAAGGGCACTCCGGTGGGCGGCGTGGTGGCCGTGGCGCACCGCCGCGGACACTTCAAAGGCAGGTCGCTGCTTGAGCTGCGGCTCACCTCGCTCACCCTCAACGGGACCAACTACCCGCTGACCTCAAAAGATCTGGCTCAAAGCAAGAAGGGGAAGGGCAGGCGCTCCTCGGCCCTGATAGGCGGCGGCGCCGGCCTGGGCATGCTGGTGGGCGGCATCGCAACGGGCGGAGTGGGACTGGTGGTAGGGGGGTTGGTGGGCGGCGGCGCCGGAACCGCGGCCGCAGGCATGACGGGCAACCGCGACCTCAACATTCCCGCCGAGTCCGTCGTCCACTTCACTCTGGCCGACGACCTGGTGATGCAGCAGTGAGGCAGCCGATAGCTGACAGCTAACAGCATTTGATCATCGCGAAGGCGAAGGGCTGGCGCCGAAAAGCCGAGCTGAGGGCTGACAGCAAAGGCTCGCATCGAGCGTGGCGGGTCCGAATTTCATCGGATAGGTTCAGGTCCGGAACAGCAGGTCCTTCGACTCCGCTGAAGAACGCTTCGCTCAGGATGACAGTTTTATCTTTCACGAACTTCGGATTCAGGACACTAGAACTGGCTGCGTAGGTATTGCTCGACCAGCGACGAACCATCCCTCGGGGGCTAAAGCCCAGGTTTTATGTGGCTGTGGTGGCACGGCTGAAGCCGTGCCCTTTCAAAACAACCGCCGGCTGAACAGGCTGCGGAAAAAGGCGTTAGATGAGGGGAGTTCGATTATTGGCGTTTCCAGGGGCTGAAGCCCGACGTTGATTTGATGGGCTTTATCGGCCTGACTCAAGTCATGCCCTCTTACAAAGCCATGGGGAATTGCCGTTGCAATGAGGGTTCCCGCAGCCTGTAAAGCCGTGCCCTTTCAAGGCCTCGACTTCATTCAGTTTTTCCCCTAGCGGCCGGCGGTCAGCATGCGCTTCTGCCAGCGCTCCTCGTGACGGTCGTCGTTTAGGACCAGCGCGGTGGTGCGGCCCTGCGGGTCGCGCTCGAAGGTGAGCCGCGTCGAGCTCGATCCGTTCAGGTAAAAGAAGACGGTCGAGGTCTCGGCGGCCAGCTCGGCGATCTCGCCCTGCAGGCTCTTCTCGAATAGGGCGTCGCCCTGGCGGAAGACGGTGACGACCGGGTGGCCCTTGGCGTCGTCGTATTCGCCGGCCAACTGATCGAGGGCCGCCGGGGCGAGCTTGATCGCTGGGGGATGGAAGGGGATCACGAGGCGCTCGGCCAGCGGCGGCGGCTCGGCGGCGGCGGATGGTCCCGATGCCGTTCCTGCAGTGGATGCTCCAGAAACGGCCCTGGCGGCGTTGGCCGATCCCGAAGAGGCCATTCCGGTATTCTCCGGCGCGCGATGGGCGAGCAGCCAGCGGGGCAGCTCGGGCTCGTCGTAGGCGCGAGTCCAGCAGTCGTGGTTGAGGCCCTGAAAGAGCCACAGGCGGACATGGCCGCCGGAGGCCCTGAGCGCCTCGAACATGAGCTCGCTCTGGCGGGGCTGGACAGTGGGGTCGTCCATGCCGTGGAAGAGCCAGACCGGGGTGTGGCCCAGGGCGCGGGCATACTCGGCGGGCAGCGTCGACTCCTGCTGGCGGCGCTCGGGGGCGTAGCTCCAGAAGACGCCGCTGGCGGCAATGGCGATGGCGGCCCAGCGATGGGGATGGTCGCGGGCCAGCTCCCAGGCGCCGTATCCGCCCATCGAAAGGCCGGTGAGATAGGTGCGGTCGGGGTCGCCACGAAATTCTTCGGTCTCCTTGTCCAGCGCGGCCATGGCCAGGGCAAGCATCACCGGGTCAGTCCACACGCTGGCGACTGGGCATTGCGGCAGGACGATGACGAAGGGCCAGCGCTCGGGGTGGTCGCGCACCGCCTGGGGCAGGCCGATCTGCGTCTGCCACATGCCCTCGGAGCCGCGCTCGCCGCGGCCGTGCAAGGCGAGGACGATGGGCCAGAGCTTGTGGTCGTCGCGCCGCCAGTCTTCGGGCAGATAGACCTGGAAGCGGTAGGAGACGCCGTCGAGCTCGATGCGGCGATTGAGGAAGCCGGTCTCCTGGGGCGGCTCAAGCTTGTCGTGGTGGGACTTGGAGGAGGCCACGCCGGACGCGCCGGGCGCGAGGGCGCAGGCGAGCGAAAGTGGCGCAGCGAGCACAAGGCAGGCGCAGAGGAACCGAAAGGAACGCAGCATGCGGGAATCCAGAGACAATTCTATCCGGCGCGCAGGAGTTTCGGGCCGAGCGGACCAATCTGCTGTGTTTCCTTTGGGTACTCCTGACGGTTTTCTTACGAACTGGGTGCAAGAATTAGAGTGTTATGCAGTGCACCCCGATGACTACGCTTGAAGCCGGAGACACGCTGGACCACTATCGCCTGGATGCCACGGTGGCCCGCAGCGGCATGGCTACGCTCTATCGCGCCACCGACCTGTGCGACGGGCGGCAGGTGGCGATCAAGGTTCCGCACGCGGAGATGGAAGCCGACCCGGTGCTGGTGGAGCGGTTCCGGCGGGAGCAGGAGATCGGGCAGGAGCTGGACCACCCCGGGGTGGTGAAGACCTACGACGGGGAAGAGCGCAGCCGGCTCTACATGGTGATCGAGTGGGTGGAAGGGCTGCTGCTGCGGGCGATTCTGAGCCAGGAGCGCAAGCTCCCCATCGACCGCGCCATCCATCTGGCGCTGCAGATCCTGGACGCTCTGGACACCATGCACAAGCACGGCGTAGTGCACCGCGACCTGAAACCGGAAAACATCATGGTGGACGACGAGGACCGGATCAAGCTGATCGACTTCGGGATCGCCATGAAGGAGGACGCGCGGCGGATCACGTTTGTGGACATGTCGGCCACGCTGGGCACGCCCGACTACATTTCGCCGGAGCAGGTGAAGGGCCAGCGCGGCGACCAGCGCAGCGACATCTACTCGCTAGGGATCATGTTTTACGAGATGCTGACGGGCGAGCCGCCGTTTACCGGGCCGAACCCACTGGCGGTGATGAACGAGCGGCTGCTGCACGATCCCGAGCCGGCGCGCAGCCGACGCCGGGAGATCTCTCCCGAACTGAACGAGATTTTGAACCGGGCTCTGGAGCGCGACCCGCGCCGGCGCTACCAGACGGCCGGGGAGATGGCCTGGGAGCTGGAGCACCAGGAGCAGGTGGGCGTGGACGACGACGAACGCCAGCCAGTGTTGCACGGCATGAAGCTGCCGAACGCGCGGCGGCTGCTGCTCTACGCCGGCCTCGCGCTGGTGCCGGTAGCGATCTTTGTGCTGATGGTGGTGCTGGCGAGACGGTAGAACAGCGAGTCAGCGAGTCAGCGAAGCCGGTCACACCGGCAGGCGCTTCAGCATTTCATTGGCGGTTTGGAACCAGGGGCGCTCGCGGCGGCGCAGGTGAGCGGGCATGGTGGGTTCCTTGTCGAGGACTTTCTGCGCCCACTGGCGTGCTTCGGCATGGCGGCCTTGCGCGGCTAAAAACTCAGCGTAGTTAAGGTAGGTCTCAGAGAGGGTGGAGGCGAGGATTGCCTTTTGAAACAGCATCCCGGCTTTTTCATTCTGTCCGGCCTTGGCGCAGGCGTGAGCCAGCAGGCCGGCGGCGCGATGGAAGTCGTAGGCGGGCTCTTTTTGCACGACGCGTTCGAGATCCGGCAGGGCGGCAGCGGCGTCGCCCAGCTTGAGGGCGCAGAGGCCGCGGCGGTAGAAGGAATCCAGCGTGTCGGAGCGGGCGGCGATGGCCTTGTCGAACGCAGCGCGCGCCAGTTCGGGGTTGCCGGTATCCATGTAGAGGTCGCCGAGCTCTTCGTAATTGGCCGCCGAAGGATTGTCTCGAACAGCGGCTTCGAGTTCAATGACACGCCTCTGCCGGGGAGCCCCTTTGAACCCTTGAGCGAGCGCGACAAAGTCGGGAAGCGCCTCGACGCCGAGATAAATGGCGGCGCCAAGAGGCCCCAGGAACACGATGACGAAAAACCAGTACATCTCCGGGCGGCGCTTGAAGTAGTGGACGATGGCCACCACCTCGAGCAGCAGGCCGAGCGGATAGAGCAGATCGAGAAGGAGTCCCATTCGCAGTTATTCCCGCTGCCAGGATACACAGGTGCGGGCGGGGAGAAAAATCACACGTTTGGGGGTAAGCGGGAGATATTGGAGGGAGTTCAGAACGGGATCAGGGAAAGCTCAAAAACTGCGTGCATTCCCTGATCCCTGTTTTCTTAGCGGTAGGAGTCGTCACGGTGGATGACGAACTCGGGGTAGGCGCCGCCGCCGAGTTCGTGGAGGTCCATGCCGATGCGCTCGCCGTCGGGTTCTACGCGGAAGGGGACGGCGCGGTCGAGCAGCCAGAACAACAGATAGACGAGCGGCAGGGCGAGGCCAAGCAAGGCGGCGATGGCGACCAACTGGGCCAGGAACTGCCCCGGCAGCGGGGCCAGCGCGCCGGCGGCGATGAGTCCCCAGAGGCCGCCGGCGCCGTGGACAACGATGGCGCCGGAGGGGTCGTCGATGGAGGTGGCCAGCTCGAGCACTTCAACCAGGAGCGGGGTGAGGACACCGGCGATGAGGCCGATCATGAGCGACTGAATGGGCGAGACGAGGGCCGCCGAGGCGCTGGAGGCGACCAGGCCGGCGAGCCAGCCGTTGGCGCAGAGGCTGGCGTCGGGCTTGCCGAAGCGGATGCGGGTGACGGCAAAGGTGGCGGCGACGGCGCCCGAGGCCGAAAGCAGGGTGTTGACCGCGGTGACGGGGAGCGCGGCCAGTGGGGCGCGCACCCAGAGGACGGCTCCGGCTACGTTGAAGGCCAGCCATCCGGCCAGGGCGAGGAGGCAGCCGAAGAGGATGTAGACAGCATTGTGGCCGGGCATGGCGGTGGCGATGCCGCCCTGGGGAAACTTGCCCCTGCGGGGGCCGGCAACCCAGACGACGACTAGGGCGCTGAGGCCGCCGAGGACGTGGATGGCGGCGGCGCCGGCGGGATCGAGAAAGCCGGAGCCGAGGGAGAAGTTGACGTCGAGCTGGGCGAGCCAGCCGCCGGTCCAGGCCCAGTGAGCGACGAGCGGAAAGACCAGCGCGGCGAGGAGGGCGGCGATAGCGCATCCGGCGATGAGGCGGAGGCGGTCGGCTCCCGAGCCCCAGGGAATGAGCGCGGCGAAGGCCACGGCGAGAAATTGGAACAGCAGGCCGAGCTGGGCTTGCGCGGGGGCCGAGCCGAGGCCGCCGAGAAAGAGCGGGCCCGCGCCGAGCCAGTTCCAGGCCTTGCCGGCGAGATGGAAGGAATGGCCCGCACCGCCGGTTGTACCCGCGAAGGTGGCGCCGACCAGGGCAAAGGCGATAAGCGCGACGGCCACGATGGCCAGGTTGCCGAGCAGAGACTGGGCGGCCGAGCGGGACCGGCCCAGGCCGGTGTTGACCAGGGCCACGCCGGCGAGGGCCAGCGGAGAGACGAGCAGCAGAACCAGCACCAGGGCGAAAGCGGCCTCACTGAGGGCAGGGGGCATGGCGGACGGGAGAGCGGGCGGCAGATCAGGGAGCAGGCTTGCGATCATGGGCGGCCCTTCCCCTTGCCTTCCATGTGCCCGCGCAGGGCGACCACCAGGCCCAGGACTTCGACGGCCAGGCCGCAGAGCACAAAGGCCGCCCGCGGGGCCGCTTGCGAGGGCGGGAAGAGCACCAGCGCGGCAATGGCGAGAAAGAAACCGGCTGGCATAACGAGCAATCCGGCGAATTTCATGATCGGTCCTTTTCGGGCTATTCGGATTCGTCGAGCCAATCCAGCCGGGGAGGAACACCCGCCCTCCGGGCCTGCTCCCTGGGGGTTCAGGTTCGTGGGTCCGCACGCCAGGATGATTTTTTCGCGATGAGCTCGAACGCCTGAACGAATTCTAAAGCATCGCGTCGCCGGATTCGCATCGGTCGAAGCGCTTGCGATGCAGAAGATGGGCGGCGCTTGCCGAGCCGTCTGCGCGCCCTTACGGTTTCCTTGCGAGGTGCGGGCCATAATTGCTCATGTACATTCGTCTCGACCGGACCCACCGGTTGCTCCCCACAATTCTTGGCGCAGGTACGCTGGCGGGCGTCCTGGTGCTGCTGGTGTGGGACGCCGTTCCTCGGCTGTTCCCTCCGCGAAGCCATGATGTACTTGGGGCATTTCCGCTGGCGATGATAGCGGTGGCCTACCTTGTTTACCAGGCGGCGCACCGGCCTGCAGCGAAGGATCTGGCCAAGGCCGCGATGCTGGCCATGGCGTTTCTTTTCTGGGCGGCGAATCAACTGTGGCCGGATTTGCGGCAGGCGACGCTGTTCAACGACATTGCCATCGGGCTGTTCGTTCTGGACGTATTTCTGGTGATCGTCGGCTGGCCGGCGACATCGCCGGACGGGTCCTTCGCCGAGACCTGTACGGGGCCGGCTGAGAACGGGTAGTGTCTTGACGCACGGGCCATGCCGGGGGGCTCGGATTGGGGGCCAGCGGGCCGATGGCGGCTTTCCGGAAGGGGTTGGGCGGCGGCGGGCGGCCCAGGCACTAAATTGATTCCGACCGCTGCGGAAACGGGAACGCCGGGTGCTTTTTTTCTCTGGAGGGCTGCCCTGCAAGGCCTCGATGGCGAGATGGGAAGGTAAAATGCTCTGGCGGACCGGGGATTCCGCGTGGTATTTTGTTGTTGATATCCCAGTCTCTGGTACGCGCGGCGCCAGGGGCACGATGGGTGTTCCCCCGCATTCCCTCTTATCACAACCGGTTTTCTTTTCAGCGGATTACAAAACGGCTCCGAACCGATTTTTTGAGATTTTTGGGCTGCAAAGCCGCCGCGAGGGGGCCCGCGGCTGCTATATTGATTTTTCGGGGTTCTCCGCCTCTCAGGTGAGCTTTGCTCAAGAAAACTTTTTGCACACAACCTGTGTGACCCCCGACACAGCGGGCGCAACCAAAACAAAAACCAAGCAGGGAAAGCATTCATGGCGCAGATATTTGACCGCAGCTCCAACGCTCTGGCTCGCGCGAGCCTGGTGTTGACGGGGCTGATCGTGATCGCCCTGGGGGTCACGCTGAACGAGTTGCAGCGCTCCCCGTGGGTGACGCGGCAGGGCCAGCGCCCGGACCAGCCGGTGCCCTTCAGCCACAAGCACCACGTGCAGGGGCTGGGATTGCAGTGCCAGTACTGTCACACGACGGTGGAGAAGTCG
>JARLGE010000324.1 GCA_031296215.1 Occallatibacter sp. | reverse complement strand
GACAACGGGTGGAATCTGGGACAAACCTCATAAACTCCAGTCTAGTCCTGCCTGCGTTTGAGCGGAGCGGCTCGCACGGAGGTGCACCGGCGCACGGGCAGGCTTGACCGGTGTCGGAGCGTGAAGGGCTTGAGGCCGCCCATGCGCTATGCTTGTGTGCGAAGTGAGGCTGTCTGTTGAGCGATGAAACTCATCCGAATCGAGAACCGCGCGAAGTGCCGCTGCGGCGGCGCGGGGTGCTGGTGCGCGGGGTGGTGCAGGGGGTGGGGTTCCGGCCGTTCGTCTACCGGCTGGCGCAGGAAGAGGGCCTGGCCGGCTCCATCGGCAACGATACCGACGGCGTGACGATTGAGATTGAGGGGCCGGCGGGGCGGGTGAACGCATTCCTGGTGCGGCTGCGCACGGAAACGCCGCCTCTGGCGCGGATCGACTCGGTTGCGGTGCGGGAGCTCGAGGCGACCGGCGAGGCTGGGTTCCGTATTGTCGCGAGCGAAGTGCTGGGCCGGGTGAGCACGGGCATTCCCGCGGACGCTGCGACCTGCCCGGACTGCCTGCGCGAGCTGCTTGACCCAGCCGACCGGCGCTTCCGCTATCCGTTTTTGAACTGCACCAACTGCGGTCCGCGCTACACGATTACGCGGCGCATTCCCTACGACCGGCCGCAGACCTCGATGGCCCAATTCAAGATGTGTCCGGCCTGCCAGGCGGAGTACGACGATCCGGCCAATCGGCGCTTCCACGCGCAGCCCAATGCCTGCTGGGCGTGCGGGCCGCAGGTTTCGCTGCTGGGCGCGGATGGAACGGCGCTCGAAACCGGCGACCCGGTGCGCGCTTGCGTCGACCGGCTGGCGGCGGGCGCGATCGTGGCCGTCAAGGGTGTCGGCGGCTTTCATTTGAGCGTGGACGCGACCAACGAGGCCGCGGTGATGCGGCTGCGCCAGCGCAAGCATCGCTATGGAAAGCCGCTGGCGGTGATGGTGCGCGATGTGGAGGCGGCGCGCGGTGTGTGCATGCTGACAGCCGGGGATGAGGCGCTTTTGCAGACGCCGGCGCGGCCCATTGTGCTCGCCGCGAAGCGCGAGGGCGGCGGAATTGCCGAGAACGTTGCGCCGGGGATTCCGTGGCTGGGCGTGTTTCTGCCCTATGCGCCGCTGCAACATTTGCTGTTTGCGTCCGGCCCGGTGCGGGCGCTGGTGATGACCTCGGCGAACCTGAGCGAGGAGCCGATCGCCATCGACAACGACGAGGCGCTCCAGCGGCTGGGCGGGATTGCAGATGCGTTTCTGATGCACGACCGCACCATTCTGCAGCGCTGCGACGATTCGGTTGCGGCCTTGGTGGATGGTGCGCCGCAACTGCTGCGCCGGGCGAGGGGGTTTGTTCCGCTGGGCGTGGGGCTGCCGATTGATGCGGCGCCGCTGCTGGCCGTGGGCGGGCATTTGAAGAATGTGTTTGCGCTGGCGCGTGGGCGATTTGTTTACCAGAGCCAGCACCTGGGGGACCTGGAGAACTTGACGGGCCTCGAGTTCTTCAAAGAGTCGCTCGGTCACCTGATGCGGACGTTTGAAATTGAGCCGCGGGCGGTGGCGCACGACTTGCATCCCGGCTACCTGTCGACCACGTGGGCCAAAGAGTGGGCGCGGGAGCGGGGGCTGCGCCTGATCGGCGTGCAGCATCATCATGCGCATGTGGCCGGCTGCATGGCGGAGCACGGGGTGACGGGCGCGGCGATTGGGCTCTCGCTCGATGGGACCGGCTATGGGACCGATGGGCGGATTTGGGGCGGTGAAGTTCTCATCTGCCGGGCGGACAGCTTCGAACGGTTTGCGCATCTGGAATACGTGCCGATGCCGGGCGGAGATGCGGCGGTGCGCGAGCCGTGGCGCATGGCGTTTGCCGCGCTGCGCGCAGCGGGTTTCGATCTGGAGCAGGCGGCGTCGCTTGCCGGAGCAACGGCTGAGGAAGCGCGGGTGCTGGAACGCATGATCGAGCGGGGAATCAACACGCCAATGACCTCCAGCCTGGGGCGGCTCTTCGATGCGGTCGCAGCGGTTGTGCTGGAGCGCGGAACGGTGGACTACGAGGCGCAGGCGGCGATTGAGCTGGAGGGCGTCGCAGTCGACGAAACGGACAGCGAGCATGGGTACGCAATGAGTTTTGCCGCCGGCGACTGGGCCGCGCGCGAGCCGGCGACGATCTCGGCCGGACCGCTGTGGCAGGAACTGCTGCACGATGCAGAAAAGCGCGTAAGCAAGTCGCGGATCTCCGCGCGCTTTCATGCGGGCGTGGCCGCGGGCTTTGTTGACGCCGCGGCCAGGGCGCGTGCGGCCACAGGCCTGCGGCAGGTGGCGCTGAGCGGCGGATGCATGCACAACCGGCGGCTGGCGCGGCTGCTGCGGTCAGGTTTGGAAGAAGAGGGATTCGAAGTATTCCAGCACAGGCAGGTCAGCCCCGGAGATGGAGGCCTGAGTTATGGGCAGGTGTCGGTTGCGGCGGCTGTTCTAGCGAAATAGAGAGACAGATTCGGCTAAGTCAGATGGTTTGCGATGAGTTTGAAAAGAGTTATTTGAGAAGTTAGTGACAGAAAGTGCTTTGTAAATGTCCCTCGTATCTATCAGTAGTAACTCCTCTGGAGTTATGCCCCACGCTTTTCAGTCCATTTCCAAGGCGTTAATCAATTAGCGAGTTACTCGCCGGGGAAGCGGACGCCGAGGGCCGTGCGGGCTTGCTCGAGCAGGCGGGCCATCGCGAGCGAAAGGGTGTGGGGAATCTCGGGGCTTTCGCGGAGACCGCGGCGAACGAGATCGCAGAAGTGGGCGGTTTCATAGTTGAAACCGCCGGCGGTGAAGGGCTCGTGGAGCTCGACGATGCGGCGGTCGAGGTAGTGGATGGTGGCGCGCGTGGGGTTCCACCAGTTGGCGTGGATGAGAACGTAGCCGAGCGGGGCGGAGAGCAGGGCGTCCCCGTGCGAGAGCAGATCGAGGCCGGTGTGGAGCTGGGCAAAGCCGCGCTCGTGCTCGGTGTGGATGACGGCGAAGGCATCGACGCCGGCGGGCGAGAGGCGGCCGAGGGTGTGGACCTGCTTCAGGGCGCCGAGCCAGTCGAGGGCCAGAAAGGCCTCGTAAGGCCCGATGCCCAGGATGCCGCCGCCGCCGAGTTCCGGGAAGTGAAGCGGGTAGTCGGCAGCGAGGGATGAGTCCGAATGGCCGGCGCGCACGAAGCCGATCTGGCCGATGGGGTCGGTTTGAAGGTGCTCGCGGAGACGCTGGTAGAGGGGAAAGAACGGTGGCTTCATGGCCTCCATGAAGAGCCGGTCGTGCCGCTGTGCGATGGAAAGGATTTGCTCGAGTTGGCGCTCGTTGAGCGCGGCAGGTTTTTCGCACAGCACGTGCTTATGGCCGGCAAGGGCGCGCATGCAAAATTCGGCGTGGCTGTCGGGATGGGTGGCTATGTAAACGGCGTCGACGCCGGAGGTGAGGAGATCATCGAGCGAGGCGAAGGTTTCCGGGACGTTGAATCGTTGTGCGAAGGCATTTGCTTTTTCCGGATTGCGCCCCCAGACAGCGGCGAGGTTCGTGCCTGCGACGGCGCCGAGACCGTGAGCGAAGCGGGCGGCGGCGCGGCCGGGGCCAATGATGCCGAAGCGAATTTCTTGCTGGGCTTCGGGCGCGTCTGCGGAGGGCATGGATTCAATGTAGCGCGTGGGACGGTGGTGGGGCGAGCTTGAGGAGAATGTAACCGGGTATCGATTGTGGAAGGTGAACGGAGCTATTCGCCTTTAGCCGCGAAGGCAAAGGCGCGGCGAAGGTAAAGCGCCCGGCGATTCTTATTTCGATTCCTGAGGATAGGCGGTATGCTGTTTGTGCTTGGCAACAGCCAGGCTTGGGGTCCATGGCCATGTTTGCTTCCCCGTTGGCGACCAAAGCCCCTTCGGTTTCTCGGAAATCGGTCAACGCGCGCCAGGCGCCCGCGCGGACTGCAATCGAAGAGACGGAGAATCAGAAGCCGGAGCACAGCGTCTCGATTCGTGATCGGGACTGGGGAGCGCGTGCGCCTTTGGAGGCTCCTGGCGCCGAAGGCAACCGGATCGAGAATCCTCACTCGGGCGTTCCAGCCAGGCGGTTGCAATGGAGCATTGCCAATGTTTCGATGGCTCCCCACGTGGAGCCGCCGCTCGAATCAAAGCAGCCTCTTGCTGGGCCGCGTCGAACACTTCCGGCCAAGCTCGTGGAAGAGCGCTCACACGAAAACGGAATACGCTCATCGGAAGGGCTGGGAGAGACGGGCAAGCGAAGGAACCTGCCAGAGCCGGTGCTGCGCGCACTGCGCTCCAGTCAGGGAGAGAGGTTACCGGATCCCTTGGCTGCCGGGTTCAGCAGGAAGTTTGGGCATGACCTGAGCACGGTGACAATCAAGCACGGTGAAGAGGCGGCCGAGGCAGTGCGCAGCATCGGCGCAAACGCCTTCGCGCGGGGCGGCGATGTCTTCTTCCGGCAGGGAGCGTACCGGCCTGAATCCAAAGACGGGCAGGCTTTACTGGCGCACGAGCTCGCCCACGTGGTGCAGCAGAGCGGCGGCGGGAGACTCTCTTCCGCGCGAGGCGGCGCGGCGGAAGAGTCTGCCCAGCGCGCCTCGCTGGAGCAGCGGGAGGGTCGCGACAGTCTGGACGCCGGCCCGCGAGCGCGGCTTGGGATTGCGGCGGATAACGGCTTTACCTTCGAAGACGAGGAAGCGCAGCGAACAGTGCAGAGCACCGAAGACGAGGCCGCGGACCGAGTTCTGGACATTGAAGACAACGCCAATCGAAGCCGAGCCCAACTGGGCGTGACGGACGCGGGCGTGGCGGCGAAGGACGAACACGCGCAGAAGATTCGCGATCAGGTGCAGACGTCGCTGGCTCGGAAGGAGAAAGCAGCCAGCAAGCGGAAACCAGCCGGCAAGCAGAAGGCGAAGCCAGCGGCGGCGAAAGCTGCGCCCGGGATCAACTCCAGTCCCGATCTGCGCTCGGCGTCGAGCGATGAGGTGGAAGCGCAACGCCGCGCCCGGGCCAAGGCGCAGATCTTGAGCACCGACCCCAAGCAGCGGGTGCGTCTGGGAAGGGATCTCGACAACACGGAGACTGCGGCAGGGGCGGCGGAGAAAAGGGAGAGAGCTCGGTCTATCAAGCACCAGATTCTATCGACGCGCGCCGATCTTGAGTTGCTGGAGCAGCAAGTGGTGGAAAGCAACGAGCGCCGCAAGAATACCTCTTCGTTGGTCACAGGGACGATCCACTTCTGGGGAGGAGCGTGGACGGAGATCAAGGGCGAGGACTTTGCGATGGCGAATTTGCATATCGGAGAGGCGAAAAAGGCGCTTGAAGAGGGGCGGCTTGACGAGGCGTGGGATTCGATGGAAGACGCCAAAATGGAGTACGAAGATCTGCAATACCAGTACGATGAATACGGCGAAGGCATTCAGAAGGGTGGCCGCAGAGCGATCATTGGAGCGGCGGCCGCTCCGTTTATCCCGCTGGCCATTGCGGCGGCGCCCGCCGTGGCCGGCGCGGGCGTAGCGACAGGCTCGGCGATTGGGGGTGGCGTCACGACCGTCGTCGAAGGCACGGCAGCGGTGGCGCAGGCCTATCCGATTGCGTCTGCAACGATTGCAGGGCTTTCGATCGCGGCCCAGGCCAGCGAGGCGATCACGGGCAAGAGCACGGGCATCCTGAATCCAGGCAGAGCGATCAATGCGCTGAACCCGGCCCGGCTGATTACCGGGGCGCCGGCCGACATAGGCGTGGGAAGGGATCTGTCTGGCAGCGAGAGAGCTGTTTCGCTAGTTGGGCTGGGGCTAGACCTGCTTGGCATGCACCTGGGGCCTCGCGCGCCGGCCATGCCGACGGGCGGCACGGACCCGATGATTCCCTCGCCAGTGGACGATGTGGCTGCAGTAGGAGCTGCCGGCGGGCAGGCCGGCCAATCGGTGCGCGCACTGCCTGGGACCGGGGTGAGCGATGGAGTGCCAGCAGGACAACTGCGCAGCGTCGCCCCTGACGGGACGAAGGGGCCGGTAAACGGCAACCCAGCGGCTCAGAACCGGAGCTTTCCGGGCGGAGATGCGGCCAACGACAACCTGCATGTGACACCGCAAAGCCAAGCTCAGAGAGTCCCGGTGGCAGCTACCGGGACCGACGGAGGGCAGCCCGTCGTAGCGATCGATGCGGATATGACTTCCGGCGATCTTCAGGGCGCGGGCGGGGCGCAGATGGTGCGCAAGCCAACTTCGCGCACTCCCGCGCGGATTCCTACAAGGCCGGAAGTTCGACCTGCGCCGCCCGCCGGGCACCCGGCTGACACGGTTGAGAAGTTTGAGCAGCGCGGAGGGGTGATCCAGAACAAGGGCGTGAAGACTCCAACGCCCGACGGACCTACGGCGCAGCCGAAGGACGAGAACTTCGACCAACAAAAGGCCAAGAAGCTGGGCGATAGCGATGGATCTCCTGAAACCGAAGCGGTCTATGAGGCCAACAAGGGTCAAGCCGGAATGGCGGAAAAGCCGCTGCACCACGTCTTCCCGCAGAATGCCAAAATCCGAATTCGGTTGTCGAACGGCGAAACGCGCTTGCAGAACAGCCGGCAATGGTTTCAAAAGCGCGGCTTCGTCGGCGAGCGAGACATTGATCAATCCACCGTAAAAATGGAGGAGGCCTATCACCAGGCCGTTCACGGCGGCGGCGACTACAAGCTGGGAAAGACCGACGCCTTCGACTGGAATTCCAAAGTGGCGGACACGTTGGGGGCAGCGGAAGCGGCCCTTGGTGGCCGCATGCTTACTTACGATGAGATTTTCGCGATTGTGTTGAAGCTGATGAGAGAATATGCGATTCCCCAGCATTTCGTTCCGTATAAGTAAATGCCTGGGCGGCGTAAATTGCACGAAACCAGAGTCAAGAGCGCCCGAGTTTAGATCCACATAGGCGGCTTCCGCGCGGTTGCGCGGCGGTTCGTCAAGTTCTCTGGTGTCCCGATCTTACCGGAGCAAATCCTCGAGCGCCGTGCTCAGGCTTGTCTTGTCGTCGCGGTATTTGACGATCACCGGCGCGTAGAGCGAGAGGTTCCAGGCGTCGGCGTTGGGGTGGGCTTTGCCTCGGGCGAGGGCGCGGGAGCCGGGGACTACGACCGCGTCCTCTGGGATGATGAGGGGCAGGTCGGCTGTGGCGCGGAGGATGGAACCGCGGACGAGGTCGAAGACCGGGGTTCCGCGGGTGAGGATGGTTCCGGCGGCCAGCACCGCGCCCTTGCGGACGATGGCGCCTTCGTAGACGCCGCAATTGCCGCCGACGAGAACGTCGTCTTCAATGATGACGGGGCTGGCGTTGATGGGCTCGAGCACGCCGCCGATCTGCGCCGCGGCGCTCAGGTGCACACGCTTGCCGATCTGCGCGCAGGAGCCGACCAGGGCGTGCGAGTCGACCATGGTTCCTTCGTCCACGTAGGCGCCGGCGTTGATGTACATGGGAGGCATGCAGACCACGCCGCGCGCCACGTAGGCGCCTGAACGAATCGACGAGCCGCCGGGAACGACGCGCACGCCCTGCCCGGGCCGGAACTGGCGCGCGGGATAGGTGTCCTTGTCCACATAGCAAAGGCCGTCGACCGAGAGATCGCCGGCAGGGAAGTTCATCAGCACGCCGAGGCGAAAGCCCAGCAGGATGCCCTGCTTGACCCAGGTGTTGACCCGCCAGCCGGTAGCCGAGGCGGCGTCGGGCGAAGCGGAGCGGAGCTGGCCGGATTCGAGGGCCGAGCGCAGGGCAAGAAACGCGCTCATGGCGACGGGGTCGCCGATGGCCGCGGGACCGTCGGCAAAGTGACGCCGGATGGACTCTTCGAGGGGCGTGGAAGACATGACTGTTCAGAGTCTATCAAGGCAGGGAACAGGGACTGAGGGACTAAGGGACCAGGGACTAAGGACGCGGCGCTCAGGCCAGGGGAGGGAAATGCCGGAGCTTCGCGTGGCCGTTCATGCCGAAGGGTTCCAGCTTGAAGGAGTTCTTGCCGGAGGGAATCATGGCGAGCGGCATCGGCGTGCGGTCGGCCTTGGCGTTGAACTGTTTGGACTCCAGCCAGGCGCAAAGGCGGGGATCGTCGATCTCCGGCCGGTCGTCCCAAAAGTCGGGGCTCAAGCAGCACCGAATCTGCAGATGATCCAGTTGCAATTCAATGACGGATATGTCCCTGGGAAAATAGCGGCGAACGTTCGAGGCGCCGACGTGGAGCCCGGTGAGGCCGCGCCCCTTGCAGTGTGTTTTAACCACCATACGCGCCTGCTCTTCAACGTCCAATGAAGTCAGTCTAGGGAGCCGGGGTTCTGGAAACCTCTTTGGGTTTCGGTAAATAGGCGGGGACTTTCCGCATTTGAAACTTGCCGAAAGGGAGCCCCAATTGGGACGATCATGCTCCAGGTTTGATGGGGTGTCAAGGCCGCGATCGATGAGTTTTGCGCTTGGCGCCGAGCCATCCAAAAAGATGGATGCTTCGAGGAGCGGGTGGGTTGCCGGGCGGGTATGGTCCCGGTTGGATTTCAGCCGACAAGCGGCTCCGCTCGGCGTTCAGTGCGCAATCGATGATCGCGGGGCCTTGCGTTCGCCCGCGATTTGCAAGCGGCGCGGCGCCGCAATGATGGAGTGCGAGCTGCCTGGTGCAGGAGAGGGAACCAAGTTAGAAAGCAGAAGCTTCAGGCAAGCTCGAACAGGTTGTGAAGAACTCTCCTGGCGGAGTCAGCCGGTCAGTGGGGCGGGCGGCTTGACCAGCAGGCTTTCCAGGGGGACAGTAGTCAGGACCTGCGCGATGGTTCTGGCGGCCGTGCCGTTGCCGTAAGGGTTGGTCATGCCGGTGAGGGAGGCGCGAAATGCGGGGCTCAGGGCGCGGGCAATGGCGGTTTGAATTTCTGCCGCCTCGGCTGGGACGTCGATGACGTTCGCGGCGCGCTCACGGCCCTGCTGGCGGATGCCGACGTTCACGGCAGGCAGGGCGAAGGAGGCGGCTTCCATGATGCCGCTGGACGAGTTGCCGGCCATCGCGCATACATTCCCTAAAAGGCTCCAGTAGGTGACGGCGTCGAGGTTGACGTAGACGT
>JARLGE010000079.1 GCA_031296215.1 Occallatibacter sp. | reverse complement strand
ACTCCAGGCGGCTCAGCCCCGCAACGTTGCCCGAGCCCAGGCCGTCTTGTCCTTCGTAGGGAGGCAGAATGCGCGACTCCAGCACCCGCGCCACCGGCTTGCTGCCGCCCGCCTGCGCCCAGATGGCCGGGAACGCATACAGCGGCCGGAATCCCTTGTTGGGCCTGTTGAAGATCTCCCAGTCGACCAGTTGCCCGCGCCCGCCGAGGCCAATGCTCCCCGCCGCCACGCCCCCCAGCGGAAACGAAATCATGCGCAGTTGCCGCCCGCGAAAGCGCCGCGGATAGCTCTGATCCGCATGAGCCTCTCTGCGTTCCAGATCGTGGTGCGCAGCCTGCCCCTCGGCCAGCGCATGCAGATTGCCCGCCTGCGTGGCCGCGCCCACCGCTCCGGCCGCCTGCTTCAAGAAATTCCGCCGGTCCAGCTTCAGCTTCTCCGTCATAGTGCGTCTCTTTCTTCCGGAACCGATTCGCTCAGATTGTACCCCTCGGCGCAGAACCCTCGAACTGCCTATGAAAATGAAACCGTCGCGCGATTCGATTGGCCGGCTAGCCTGTGGAATGTGGCAAACTGTTCACGAGGAAAATGCAATGAAATCCGCAAAGCTTTTGCTGCTGGCCGGCGATTTTGTTGAGGACTACGAGATCATGGTTCCCTTTCAGGCGCTGCAGATGGTGGGCCACACCATCCATGCTGTCTGTCCCGGCAAAAAGAAGGGCGAGCAGGTCCGCACCGCCATCCACGACTTTGAAGGCGACCAGACCTACTCCGAAAAGCGCGGCCACAACTTCACCCTCAACGCGACCTTCGACGAAGTGAATCCCGCCGACTACGACGCGCTGGTGATTCCCGGCGGCCGCGCGCCGGAGTATCTGCGCCTGAACGCCAAGGTGCTCGACGTCGTGCGCCACTTCGACCGGGCCGGGAAGCCCATCGCCGCGCTTTGCCACGGGCCGCAACTGCTGGCCGCGGCCGGCGTACTCAAGGGCCGCAAGCTCAACGCCTATCCGGCCTGCGCGCCGGAGGTGGAGCTGGCCGGTGGAACCTTCGTCGCGGTCGACTTCTTCGACGCGGTAGTAGACGGCAAGCTGGTCACCGGCCCCGCCTGGACGGCCCATCCAGCCTGGCTGGCGCGATTTCTCGAGGTGCTCGAAGCGCATCTCGCGGCTCCGGCCGCCTGACGCGCCGCCCGGCTCTGAACAGCGCCCCGGCGCACTGCGTCGCTGCGAAGAAGGTTAAGGAGCGTTTTCCGGGGACCCAAGAAGGGCACGTGCTTGGTGCTATAGCACAGCCTGATGCAGCCTCCATGTGCTACATTGACGCCATGATCCAAAAGGGTTTGTCAACTCTCGCGGCGCTCGTGGCGTTGGCTGCGGCGCCGGCATTGCTCTCCGCGCAGGCCGTCACTCCATCCTCCAATCCGGCAGCCGCGCATTCGACCGCGCCGCTCGTCACTTTAGCCTCCAAGCCGATCGGACCGAATCAGGCCGCGCCGGCGGTAACGAAAGCTGCCAAGCCGCTTGCGCCTGCTGCCCCCACAGCCGCTGTGCCCGTCCCGGACCGGCCCGATTGCGGCGGCGTTCCCTGCGAAGAACAGCAGCCGCGCGTCATCGTCACGCTGCCCCCGCCGGCGCCCACGGTGTGGAAGTGGCAGGACCGGGTTTTGTGGGGTGTCTACCTGGTGCTCGCCCTGGTGGGGTACATCGGCGTCATGGTGGCTCTCTCGACTCTGAAAAAGATTGAGCGCCACACCGCCGCATCGGAAGAGATCGCGAGCGCGGCAGCGTCCGCCGCTACGGCCGCCGCGGAGACAGCCCAGGCGGCGCTGTTGCAGGCTCAGGCTCTCGCCAACGCGGAGCGGCCCTGGATCCTGGTCACGGCCGAGCCTACGCGCGGCGTGGAAAGCAGCTTTGAGATCACCGCCACCAACCGCGGCCGCTCGCCCGCAACCGTTACCGCGGCTTTCGATCAGGTTCTGTTTGCGCCCGATGAAGCCAGCCTTCCGCTGGCGCCGGAGAGCAAGCCGGTTGCGTCCGCCGCCCGCTTTGTTCCCATCATCCTGCTTCCGGGCGAGTCGGCCAAGCTGAGAACCTTTAGCCGCGCGGATGCGCGAGGCGTCTGCGCATCGGACGAGCAGTTCAAGAACGTGGAAAGCTGGAGCGAACGAATCTTCCTGTGCGGCAAGGTCGCGTACAACGACCTGATTGCTCCGGCCGGCAAGGAAGCCCACCAGACCAACTGGTGCTGCTGGTACATCCATGGAAAGCAGCGCAGCGCCCTGGTTCCGGCGGGACCGGCCGCATACAACGCGCACACCTAGAGCCAATGCGACGAAGCCCCGGATAGATAATCCGGATGTTTGAAAGGGCGCGCCTGAGCTTTGTATCAGGACACGACTTTAGTCGTCCCGCAAATGCCGCAAAATCGACGTGGCCTTTAGCCCCTGCGGAAATGCATCCCAACAACGCCCAACCCCTCGACGAAGGGATCGCGCCGGCTTTATCTGGCAACGCGCTCCATCACCGCGGAGTTGCTGTCCTCGTAGACCAGCTTCCAGTTGGGCAGCAGCGGCAACACCCGAATCATCGGCGACTCGCGGGTGAGAATGCAGAAGTTGACCTTGTATTTGTCCAGCAGAAGATTCGGGTCGGTCTGAAGCGTCGCCCATTCGCCAAACTCGCGCAGCACGCCTGTCCACTCGAACACGTCGGTTCGCCCATCGATGAAGACCGAGTACTCCGGCGCCGCCCACAGCAGGTAGCCGCCGTACACATGGTCGTTCAGCATCGGCCCGGCCAAGTGGTGCGCCCTCACAAATTCGAGCGCCTTCACCGGGCTTCCGTCTTCCACCTGTTGTTCGAGATTGGCTCTGTCTGGAAATCCAAAGTACGCCACCACCAGCGCCAGCAACAGGAACGCGGCGTTCAACCCCGGCCGGTCGCCCGCCTCGTCGTAGGCGTCCCACTGCGTTGCGAGTTGGCGCGACAGAACCGGCGCGGACAGAATGCCGAAGACGAAAAGCATGCGCATGTGACTGACCGCCATCCACGTGCCGATGGCAAGAAGAATAAGCTCCTCCCAGTACAGGGTCGACCGGCGCATGGCCAGCAGCAGAAAGCTGACCAGCAGAATGCCCAGCAGCGCAATGCCGCGCGCTTCGGTCATGTTGAGCGGCGCGTACTCGGCCACATTGCCCACCAGCAGCGGCATGTGAAGCAGGGTGTCCACCGGGTAAAGAATCTGCTCGATGCCCACCGGATTCACGAACAGCGCCGCGCAGGAGAGGAGTAGCGAGAACGCCAGGGCTCGCCGGCAACGTGGTTCCCATTGCGCCGGCAGCATCGCGCCCGCTTCGAATTTCACAAACGATGCGGCCAGCAACACCACGCCCACCAAAAGGCCAAGGATGAACGAGGCGTGGCAGTTGATCCACACCGCGAAGAGAACAGGAAGACCCCAGAACCAGCGCGTGCTCCGCGTCCGCCCCAGATGAATGAGCAGTAACTCCAAAACAAAAAGAATGTAGCCGATCAGTTGCGCGCGGATCGACAGCCCTACCGTCGCGAACATCCACAGGATCAGCGCGCCCACGAAGCCGACCTTGGAGTTACCCGAATAAAGCGTACACAGCAGATAGCCGGCCCAAAGCAGGATCGCGGTGAGTGCGCACAACAGCAACTCCAGCCCCGTGAACCCGCCCAGCTTGTATGCGCCGTAGATGACGATCTGCGCCAGCCACTCGTGCGGAATCCACGCATGGTGATTGGTTGTGTAGGAGAACAGATCGGTGACTGGAATCGCATGCGTGGTCCAGATGACCTCGCCTGTCTTCAGGTTCCACCACAGATCGGGATCGTCGAATCGCGAACGCACCGTGAGCACGGCCAGAATCAGCAGCACGCCGGCCAGCATGGCCTGGAAGGAAAAGATTCTTCCAAGCAGGGGAAGGTGCGCAGACTGAGAGGGGTTTTCCAATGAGCGCAGTCCTTCTGGCATCGAGCAGGGCGATCTCAGGTGGGGAGAGAGTCGCCCTGGGCCGGTGGATTCAGTCTACAGTAAGGGAAAAACCGCTCGATCCTCAACCCGGATGCCGTCAGCCGGTCGCCGTCTCCTGCAAATCCTGGTCGAAGATCTGATCGGGTTCGGCGAGGCGGATGAGCCGGTGCAGATAGGCGCGCGAGATCGAGAGCTTGCGCGCGGCCAGCGTCTTGTTGCCGTTGTTCTCGCGAACCGCCGCGACGGCCAGCTTGATCTTGTAGTCGCGCAACTGCCGCTCGAAGGAGCCGGCCGGATGGTAGTCGGCGATATCGACAACGTCTTCGTTGTCGATGACGTCTTCTTCGGGAAGCGAAAGGGTCAGGTCTTCCACGCGAATCGTCATCCCAGGGGCCAGGATGATGGCGCGCTGCATGACATTTTCCAGTTCCCTGACGTTGCCGGGCCAGGGATAGTTCTGCAGCATGGCGATGGCATCCGGCTCCATCTGCTCCATCGGCTTCTGGAAGATCTGCGAGTAGTGGCGCAGGAAATGTTCGGCAATCTGCGGAATGTCTTCCGGATGGTCCTGCAGCGCTGGCGACTCGATCTGCATGACGTTGATGCGGTAGTAAAGGTCCTGGCGAAACTTCCCTTCCGCCACTAGCTGGGCCAGGTCGCGATGGGTGGCGAAGATAAGCCGCGCCTTGAGCGGGATCAGTTTGTTGCTGCCCAGGCGGTTGAACTCCATCTGCTGCAGAACGCGCAGCAGCTTGACCTGCGTAAACAGGCTCAGATCGCCGATCTCGTCGAGGAACAGCGTGCCGTCGGCGGCCTGCTCGAAGTAGCCTTCGCGCGACCCCACCGTGCCGGTGAAGGCGCCCTTCTCATGGCCGAACAGCTCGGCCTCGATCAGCGTCTCGGGAATCGCGCCGCAGGAGACGGCCACAAACGGCTTTTTCGCGCGCGCGCCCATGTTGTGGATGGCGCGGGCGATCAGTTCCTTGCCGGTGCCGCTTTCGCCGGTCACCAGCACCGCGGCGTTCAGATTGGTCACGCGGTGCACCATCTGATAAACCTGCCGCATCTGCTGGCTCGATCCGATCAGTTGATCGCAGGCGACCGGCTCCTCCATGCGCTGCTGCACGGTCTTCAGTTGCCGCTTCAGCAGCGAGTTCTCATAGGCCCGGCTGAGCATCGTCTTCAAATCGCGAATCGAAGGCGGACGGCGGCAGTAGCCGAACGCGCCCGTGCGCACCAGCTCGAAGGCGGTCGAACGCAGGCCATCGTCGGCCATCACCACCGACGGAACACCGGCGTCGATCAGACGGCGGGAAAACCCGATGCGGTCTTGCAGCGGCTCGACGCGGGAGTTCAAGTCCAGAATCACGACATCGCATTCCCCCGCCAGGACCAGGTCGTGCATCTCCTCCTGATCCGACTTCAAATGCAACAGGAACTCTTTACCCAAGGCAGAGGAAAGCAGCGGGTGCAATGTACGATCTTCCGAGTACAAACCAATCTTGATCATGAATGGGCGACCTTTCCCACTTGGTGCGGCCAAGCCTTACTGGAGCGGTATCGGCGAGGTTTTTACAGAATATTGAATCGGCAGAAGGTTAGCCAATGCCTGTTTCGTATCAGCTTGGTGCAACCTTGGTAATGTTCTCTGGCGGCATCGGGTAACTTCCCGTCGCTTTTTTTGATACACAACACCCATGCTGGAGCCCGTTTTGGATCCGACTCCGGGGGCGAAAGAATGCGAATCGCAGTGGGAACACTCTGGGCCACAGTAGAGGCATTCCCTACCTTAAGTCAATCCTGCCTTGGTAACCTGCGGCGGGGTACTAAGCGGCCATTTCCCGGCAAGATACGCCCACTGTGCAACCGTAAACTGGCGTAAGACCGAGGACTTGCTTCGTAGTAGCCCAAGGTCAGGCCCTACCCGGTTTTATCGATCAGCTCCGAAGGCCTCCTCCGCTGTTCCTCGCCAGACGCCGCGGCCCCTCCGCCGCCGTACCACTTTTGTGGGATTCGCCGCACCCAAAGGTAACCATCCGGGCTATCTCTCTCTACCTTCCTTCCGGTACTTGCCGCCAAGTGGCGAGCGAGTTGCTAAAGTCGAAGTGTGACCTCCCGGCCCAAATTGGCGTTGTGCCTGCTTGCGGGCGCCGTTGGCCTCAGCCGTTTCGCCTTTCGCAGCCACGCGCTTTACGACCTCGATTCGGTCAACTTCGCCCTGGCCATCGGCCGTTTCGACCCCCGCGTCCATCAGCCCCATCCGCCCGGCTATTTCCTCTACATCTGCCTGGGCAGGCTGGTGAACTTTCTGGTCCACGATGCCAACCTGGCTCTGGTCGTGGTCAGCATTCTGGCCAGCGTGGCTTGCGTAGTCACGATCTACCTGCTCGCCCTCGACTGGTTCAGCCCCCGCGCGGCAACCTTCGCCGGCCTGCTCTTTCTCTTCTCTCCGCTGGCCTGGTTTCACGGCACGGTGGCCCTCACCTACAGTGTCGAAGCCGCCGCCTCGGCCCTGATGGGCCTGCTCGCATGGCGCATCGAGCGCGGCAACTTGCGCTTCATCCTTCCCACCGCCCTCGTCCTGGGCGTCAGCGCCGGCATCCGCCCCTCTTCCCTGCTCTTTCTGGGGCCGCTGTTTCTCTACTCGTTGCGCCGCGCGCCGCTGCGGAAGATCCTGCTTGGAATCCTCGCTCTTGGCGTCACGCTCGGCGCATGGTTTGTGCCCATGATCCGGGCCAGTGGAGGTCTGGCGGCCTACTTTGGCGCGCTCCGCTCGCTGTGGCTCATGGTGCCGTCCAAAGGCACCGTCTTCAACTCCTCGCCGGTCACCTCGGTGGCCCGTGCGCTGACCATCGTCTTCATTTATTTTCTGTGCTTTGGCGCGGCCGTGCTGGCCCCGCTGGGTGCCGCCAACAACCCTGAAGCCAGCGGCCCAGGGCCCGGCAACAACGACAAGAAGATCTTCACCGCCGTCTGGATCGCGCCGGCGCTCTGCTTCTTCACCTTCATCTTTCTCAAGCTGGTCAACAGCGGCTACCTGCTGCTGGTGGCGGCTCCGGCCTGCGTCTGGCTGGGCGCCTGGACCGCAGCCTGGTTTGACCACGCCGCCTGGCCCCGCCCGCTCAAATGGACGCTGATCGCCGCCACAGCCTTGGCTAACACCCTCATTTTTCTGGCTTTCCCGGCCTACTGCTCCTACCTCTCCGTCCGCCATTTCGAAGCCGAGTTGCAGGCCACTCAAGATGCACTGCCCCAGCTAGGCTCGCCCGACAACCTGCTGATCGTCTCCTTCGACAATCACTTCCTCGGCTTTCGCCATGCCGGTTACTATTTTCCCGGCTACGTTACCGTTGAGTACCCAGAGACCCGCCTGACCGAGGGCACGCGCATCTTCGTGATGCACGGCCGCGACACGTTTCTGCTCTCCGGCCTGCCCGCCACCCACTGTTCCCGCTTCGTGCTGTTTCCGCTGCCGGCCGGCAATCCGGACTACGACAAGTATCTCGAAACGGTTGATAAACTTCTTCCCGCCAAAGACTTAACCGCCGTCTATCTGGAAGGCCACCGGTTCGTGACGGCGCCTCTCGCGGATCTGCCCCTGTTGTTCCCGAGATCGGCTTTGGCACCCCGTCAGCCCGTTCCGGACCAACTGTATACGCCCCGCGCCACCCCCGCACCCCAGACGTAAACAGCAGTGTACACTACCTTTGGACATCTCTTTGGTAACTACATGAATTCAAAATGCTTGAGTCATCCCCGATTTGGTTGGACAATTGCTCTGCCCCCAGTGTCCCCTTGACTCTGATGGGGAAAAGGAGTTCGAGGTATGCATTCCTATGCCTGGTGGCCGACGTTGATTGTTCTAGCCGTGGCGACCTTCACGGACCTGCGCAGTCGGCGTATTCCAAACTGGCTGGTGTTGCCATTCCTCGTTTTAGGGCTTGTAGCCGCCGCCTGGTTCCACGGTTGGCACGGGTTCGGCCTTAGCCTGGCCGGGCTGGGTTTGGGACTGCTCATTTACGGCTTGCTCTTCTGGATGGGTGGCATGGGAGCCGGCGACGTCAAACTGGCCGCCGCCATCGGCGCCTGGATCGGCCCCAACCAATTGTTCATCGCCCTGGTCGTCACCGCCATGGCCGGAGGCGTCATGGTTTTGCTCTGGGCCCTGTTTGGAGGGTTCCTCACCGACCTGTTCAAGGGGGCAGGCAACCACCTGAAGCGCAAGATGCCTTACGCTCCAGCCATCGCCGTCGGAACGCTGATTTCATTTTTCGCGCATTGAGGTACAGGATTCACGGATGTCTGAGTCGCTTACAACGTATGATTTCCTGGCAGGCTCAAATCATACCGAGCGCGCAACGGGGAGCACCACTCACATGAACTCGAACCACCCATCCTATTTTGACTCAGGCGCCGGCGGCTCCATTGGCTCAGAGACCATGGCGGTGGCCCTGATCGGTCCCGACGAGCAGCGCCGCAAGGAGGCCGCCCGAGCCCTGCTCAGTTGCGGGGGCACGGAAGTGCGCGAGTATTCCGCCTATCCCCCCACCCTGGACGATGTGCCGCGCCTGCTGGACCAGCGCAACGACATCATGCTGATCGATCTGGACAGCAACCCCGAATACGCCCTGGAGCTGGTGGAAAGCATCTGCGCCAACGCCTCGGCAACCGTGATGGTCTACTCCGCCAAGGCCGATCCGGAGCTGCTGGTGCGCTGCATGAGGGCCGGCGCGCGGGAGTTTCTCACCCCTCCGTTCGCCCACAACACCATGGCCGAGGCACTGGTGCGGGCCAATGCCCGCCGCGCGGCGGTCCGCGCGCCCCGCAAGACCGGCGGCAGGCTGCTGGTGTTTCTCGGCGCCAAGGGCGGCTCCGGCGTCACCACCCTGGCCTGCAACTTCGCCGTTTCCCTGGCCCAGGAGTCGGGCCAGAGCACGCTGCTGATCGATCTCGACCTGCCGCTGGGCGACGCGGCGCTCAACATGGGCATCGTCACCGAATACTCCACCGTCAACGCCCTGCAGGAAGCCGGACGCCTCGATGCGGCCTTCCTCAACAAGCTCATCACCAAGCACAGCTCCGGCGTCTCCGTGCTCGCGGCTCCCGGCAAGTTTCCCCAGTTCCATGCCACCAACGAGGCCATCGACAAGCTGATCACCGTGGCTCGCCAGGAGTTCGACAACGTGATTGTCGATGTGGGCGCCCGGCTCGACCTGACCGACACCTCGCTGTTCAAGGAAGCCTTCACCATCTACCTGGTCACCCAGGCCGGCATCCCCGAGCTGCGCAACTCCAATCGGCTGATCAACCAGTTCTTTACCGTCGGCAGCCCCAAGCTTGAAATCGTCATCAACCGCTACGAGCCGCGCGCCATGGGCGTCACCGACGACGCCATCACCAAGGCGCTCACCCGCCCGGCCAACTGGAAGATCCCCAACGATTATGCCGCCGTCCGACAGATGCAGAACACCGCTACGCCCCTGGCCCTGGGCGATTCCCCGGTGGCGCGCCTGATCAAGCAGATGGCCATCTCCATTTGCGGACAGCGCGCCGCCCAACCCAAGAAGAAAGGCTTCAAACTTTTCGGATGACGCTCCCGGTTAAGGATCGATCCGAATCGATAAAAGGTGAAACGTGGAACTTCTGAATCTGGAAAACTACAAAGCGGAGATTCACCGGACCCTGATCTCGAAGCTGGATCTGGAAAAGCTCTCGCGCGTCAACTCCACCCAGGCGCGCCAGGCCGTCTCCGGCATTGTCAAGGAGATCATCGCCGAGCAGCGCGTGCCCCTGAATTTCGACGAACAGGAGAAGATCCAGGCCGATCTGCTCGATGAAGTCTTTGGCCTCGGCCCCCTCGAGCCCCTGCTCCGCGACCCCAAGATCTCCGACATCCTGGTCAACGACAAGGACCACGTCTTCGTGGAGAAGGGCGGACTGCTGCAGAGGGTCAGCACCTCATTCCGCGACGATCGCCACTTGCTGCAGATCATCGACCGCATCGTTTCGAAGGTGGGCCGCCGAGTCGATGAGTCTTCGCCCATGGTCGATGCGCGCCTGCAAGACGGCTCCCGCGTCAACGCCATCATTCCGCCCCTGGCTCTGGACGGCCCCTCCATCTCCATCCGCCGCTTCGGAACCGGGCCCCTGGCCGCCAATTCGCTGGTCGAGCTGAAGAGCATCTCCCCGGAGATGATGGAGATGCTCTCCGCCGCGGTCAAGGCGCGCATCAGCATCGTCATCTCCGGCGGCACCGGCTCCGGCAAAACCACCCTGCTCAACATCCTCTCCCAGTACATCCCCAACAACGAGCGCCTGGTCACCATCGAGGACGCCGCCGAACTCCGCCTGGCCCAGGACAACATCGTGCGCCTGGAAACCCGCCCTCCTAATATTGAAGGCAACGGCGCCATCCGCCAGCGGCAACTGCTTATCAACTGCCTGCGCATGCGACCCGACCGCATCATCATGGGCGAAATCCGCGGCGAGGAAGCCTTTGACATGCTCCAGGCCATGAACACCGGCCACGAAGGCTCCATGACCACCATTCACGCCAACACCCCGCGCGACGCCATCTCCCGCCTGGAGTCCATGGTCGCCATGGGCAACATGAACCTGCCGGAAAAATCCGTGCGCCAGCAGATCGCCTCGGCCATCACCATCGTGGTGCAGGCCACCCGCATGAGCGACGGCTCGCGCAAGGTCACCAGCGTCGCCGAGATCACCGGCATGGAAGAGAACATCATCAGCATGCAGGAGATCTTCACCTTCAACAAAAAGGGCATCGGGCCCGACGGCAAGGTCATCGGCGCCTTCCAGCCCACCCGCATCCGTCCCAAGTTCCTTGACCGGCTCCGCGTCTCCGGCATCATCCTGCCGCCCAGCCTGTTCGAGAAAGAGACTCCGGTCAACTACTAGCCGGAAAGGAGGTCAGAGCTTATGAGTTTGATTGTTACAGTCATCTTTTTAGGCGTCTTCGCGGTCGCGGCGCTGTTGATCTACGCCAGCGGCGCCGGGGCCTCGGAAAAGGCCAAGCAGGTGCAGGCCACTCTGGACTCCGCCCTGGCCACGGAAAGCCAGCAGACGCGCGACCAGATCGTCAATCTGCGCAAGAACGAGCAGTTCAGCGCCATCCCCTGGATCAACACCAGGCTCAGCAAGCTGGAGCTGGGGCCGCAGTTGCAGGCGCTCATCCACCAGGCCAACCTGCAGTGGTCGGCCGGCAGCCTGCTGTCCATGTGCGGGGTCTGCTTCGTCGTGCCGGCG
Source organism: Occallatibacter sp. (assembly GCA_031296215.1). Taxonomy (GTDB): domain Bacteria; phylum Acidobacteriota; class Terriglobia; order Terriglobales; family Acidobacteriaceae; genus Telmatobacter. The sequence continues at coordinate 13,192 of JARLGE010000079.1, read as the reverse complement.
CTGCTGGTCAACATGAAGACCGGCTCGCTGCTCATCGGCGCTCTGGTGGGATTGGTGGTTGCCTTCCTTCCCATCGCCTTTGTGCTCTTCAAGCGCAGCAAGCGCTTCAGCGATTTTCAAAAAGGGCTGCCCGAAGCCTGCGACATGATGGTCAGCGCCCTGCGCGCCGGACAAAGCCTCATCGCCGCCATGGGCATGGTCGCCCGCGAGTGCCTCGATCCCATCGGCATCGAGTTCAGAACTTGCTTCGAGGAGCAGAACTTCGGCCTGGATCTGAAGGTGGCCATTGACAACCTGCTCCATCGCGTCCCGCTCCAGGATCTGAGGATTGTCTGCACCGCCATCCTCATCCAGAAGGAGAGCGGCGGAAACCTCGCCGAGGTGCTCGACAAAACCTCGCACGTGATCCGCGAACGCTTCCGGCTGCGCCGCGAGGTGGCCACCCGCACCGCCCAGGGACGCATGACGGGCTGGGTTCTTACCCTGCTCCCCATCGTCCTGGCCGGCGCCCTCTATATGGTTAACCCGGAGATGATGAGCCTGCTGTGGAAGCGCGACATCGGCGTCAAGCTGCTCTACGCCGCCGGCGCCATGATCGTCATCGGCGGTTTGATCATTCGCAAAATCGTCAACATGGATATCTGAGGAACATATGGGAATCGCGATCTTCGCTTTCATTGCCATCTTCGGTCTGGTGGCCACCGGCGGGCTGCTGCTGTTCTATAAGGAAGCCATGCTGCAGCGCATCTCCGATGTGATCAACCCCAACGCCAAGCCCAAGACCCTGTTGACCTCCATCCAGGAGTCGGGGTTTTCCCTCGGCGGAGTCGTCACCCACTTCGACAGCGTCTTGCCCAAGAGCCAGGCCGAAGTCTCCGTCGTCAAGCAGCGGCTCATCCGCGCCGGCTACCGCAAGGAGTCCACGGTTCGCATCTTCAACGGCTCCAAGGTCGTCATTCCCCTCCTGCTGTGCATCGTGGCTCTGGTCACCGGGCTGGGCGATTTGAGCCCCTTCTTCGTTTATGCCTTGTGCCTGGGCATGGGCTTCCTGATTCCGGACTTCTGGCTGGGCCGCCAGATCAAGCTCCGCCAGAGCAAGATTCGCCGCGGCCTGCCCGATGTTCTCGACCTGCTGGTCATCTGCATCGAGGCCGGACTCAGCCTCGACCAGGCCACCGTCCGCAGCTCGGACGAACTGGCCCATGCCGTGCCCGAGCTGTGCGATGAACTGCACGTCGTGGTGCTCGAGCAGCGCGCCGGACGCCCCCGCCAGGAAACCTGGAAGCATCTCGCCGAGCGCACCGACGTCGATTGCATCCGCCAACTGGTCAACATGATGGTGCAGGCCGAACAGTTCGGAACCAGCATCGGCAAGACCCTCCGCACCCACTCCGACACGCTCAGAACCCAGCGCATTCAGCAGATCGAGGAGGCGGCCGCAAAGACCACCATCAAGCTCATTTTTCCGCTCGTGCTTTTCATCTTTCCGTCGCTGTTCCTGGTCGTTCTCGGACCCGCGGTCATCATCATGATGGATTCATTCTCAACCATGTTCACCCACTAAGGAGAGGAGGTTCTCGATGGACACTGTTTCGATTATCCGCATTGTTGCCGGCGTTCTGTTCGCCGTGGTGCTCGGCATCCTCGTGCAGCGCCGCCGCTCGCGCGTCAGCTAAGGGAAATCCGCGCGGATCTTCCGGCGGGGCCAGGGCCTTCAAGACTGCCCCTCCGGAAGACCCGCAGCCCTCATTGCGCGGGCCTGTCGAGGCAGGAGCCTTTAAGCCGCCCGGGGGAGCATGAATCATAATCGTTCTCAGAAAGAGGAGTCGCCATGGACACTACCTTGATCATCCGGGTTGCTGCTGGGGTCTTGTTTGTTATTGTGCTGGTCATCCTGATTCAACGCCGCCGCACCCGGATCAAGTAATCGGTTGTGGATTTCATCCGGCGGCGTGAAACCGCTCCGCCGGCCAAAAATAGCCTATCCGGGGTGCGAATTCGCCGCCGGACGCCAAGGGAACCCGCAGCCGAGAGGCCCAGGCGCAAGAGTTTTGCAGTCAAAAGAAAAAGGGGGATTCTCAATGGACAGTACCACGATTATCCGCATTGTTGCCGGCGTGTTGTTTGTGATTGTGCTGGTCATCCTTATCCAGCGCCGCCGCACACGGATCAAGTAGTACGGCCCGTGCATATCGGCTGGCGGCCCTGCTCCGCAGAAGCGGAATCCGCCGGCTAACAGGACTGTCCCGTTCGCCGCGGACTTCGCAGCCTGAGCGTCGAGTGTCTCTCTGCGCGCTGGCGAGACCGGGACCGGGAGGGTGCGCCCCGAAAAGGGCACCTGCGGGGGCGTTCTGTGCTGGAAGACGCGACGAAGTTTCATCGCCCGCAGGTCGCTGGAAAGGATTTGCGCATGAACCGCAGCCAACAATTCGAGCTGTCCACGGGATCCTTGGACCAGCGCCCGGCCGCCGGGCGATTCGAGATGGCGGGAGGCAACATGGAATCAAGGAAGCTTTGTGCTTACAACCAGACTCGCGAATGTTTCCTCGGCCTCGAGGTCGAGGAAGCCGATCTTCCCCTCGCGAAGCTCAAAGATCGGATTGCGTCCCTGGCGCTGAAATCCGGCGAAGGCCTCTGGTTGGCGCCTTTCCGCGGGCTGCCGGAGTGGGGCATTCGCGTCCCCCTCGACCTGCTTTATCTGGACCATGCCGGCCGCGTCATCGACGTGGTCGAGTCCTACCCAGTCTTCCGCGCTCATGCGGCCACCCCCCAGCCTGCCAGCGTGCTGGCCCTGCCCACCCACTCCATTTACTCCTCGCAGACGCAGGCCGGCGATCAACTGGTCCTGTGCATGGCGGACGAGATGCAGCAGCGCCTGGAGCGCTTCTCCGGCGTCAGCCCCGCCTCCGGCGCAGCCGCCGGCCAGCGGCCCGGCCCGGCTGCTTCCCCGGCCAACAGGCGGGTCGTGCCCATCTCAGCTCCCGCTCCGGTCGAGGAGGAGCCGCAAAGTCCCGCGGCGGTTGTACAGGGCGCCGTGCTGCTCCGCGAGCAGCCGCTGTGGAGCGGCGGCCCCGGTGTGCTGGAATTGGAGAGCCGCTCCGAAGATGCCGCCGTCCTCGCCCGGGCGCCCCATCTGATGGGACTGGTTCAGCCCGACCTGGAGACCTTCAAGCCGCCGCGCGGCTGGCTGGAGCGCTGGTGGTCCCCGGATCCCAGGAAAGCTCCGCGCGAAGCGGCGCCTGGGGTGGCCGCTTACTACTGGACCGGCGGGCCGCCCACTGCAAACGAGATCAGGGATATCAGCGCAACCGGCTTGTATGTCCTCACCGAGGAACGCTGGTACCCAGGAACCCTGATCCTGATTACCCTGCAGAATACTGCCTTTGGAGAGGAAGTCGCGGAGCGGACCATCTGCGTTCACTCCCGGGCGGTGCGCTGGGGCAAGGACGGCGTGGGCCTGCAGTTTGTGTTGCAAAAGAAGGAAGATCCCACCATGGGGGCCGCCGATCGAAAGGCTCTCGACAGGTTTCTGGATCGGCTCCGCAAGGGCAGACGCTAGGCGAAACAAAGGCGAATGGACCCTGAATTGCTAGAGGTTATTGTTGACCGAATAGGTCGCGGGCATAGGTGCCCGGAGGAAGAAAGATGAGGTTTCAAATCGATACCCACGGAATCGCGAGGTCGCTCCGGCGCATTGTGAACCGTGCCCCGGCAGCGCCGCGGGCCCACCTTGAGTCCCGTTCTCCGGGGCGCCGGCTCCGCGTCCTGCTGCGCGGCGGCGAGCAGGGCAGCGCGCTGGTCGAGATCGCCCTGGTGATGCCCGCCCTGTTGGCCGTCATTACCGCCATCTGCGCCTTCGCGGTGGCGTTCAACAACCAGTTGACCCTGACCCAGGCGGTAGGCGCAGGAGCACAGTATCTGCAGACCGTCCGCTCCAACCCCGCTGCCGCGGACCCTTGCGCCGCCGCCATCGGGGCGATTGAAAATGCGGCCCCGAACTTCAAGCCGTCCAGTATCTCCCTCACTCTCTCCATTAACGGCACACCGGAAACCGGCGCCTCCTGCACCGGCGGGGCCACGGCTCTGGCCAACGCGCAAGGCTTCCCCGTAACCGTATCGGCCACCTATCCTTGCGTGCTCTCCATCATGCCCGCAGGCTACGGGACCAAGTTCATCGGCAGTTGTCAACTTTCAGCATCGGTGACCGAATATGAATACTAACCCGAGATCCAAAGAGGTAACTCCCATGAAGAACTCCATTTTGTCTTTTGCCCGGAGAGCGTACAGCGACCAACGCGGGCAAACGCTGCCATTCGTAGCGTTAGGAATGGTCGCCTTGCTTGGCATGGGGGGGTTGGTGGTCGACGTCGGTCATGCCTATGTCGTGCGTAGCCAGCTCCAGAACTCCGCCAACGCGGCGGCCCTGGCCGCATCAGGCGCGGTCTACAACTCCCAGTCGAACACCGTGAACTATACCTCCTTGGCTACCCAATACAATTGCGGGAGTGGAGCAGAGAACGCCTCCAGCGGCGTAACGTGCACACAGACCTTCACCCCCAAGTGCTTCAACTCGCTGATGCCCCCCGGAGAAAACTGCACCGGCGCGCCCAACAATGCCGTGGTGGTCCAGAACACCGCCAACGTGAAGACCTACCTGATGGGCCTGTTCGGCGTCCCCGCGCTCAATGTGTCGGCCACCGCGACCGCATCCATCCAGGGCACGGCCAATTCCTGGAACGTGGCCGTCATCGTTGACGGTACGTCCTCGATGAGCACCACGGACACAAACTGCGGCAACCTCACCCAGTTCCAGTGCGCGCTCAGCAGTGTGCAGGTCTTTCTGGAGCACGTCAATCCCGGTCCCAGCGGGAACATCCGCGTCAGCCTCTTCTCGTTCCCCAACGTCGCCTTCGGCGGAGGAGGTAGCGAAAGCAACACCTGCGGGGGCACCTTCACCGGTGAAGTGTACACATTGCCGGCGCCGGGCGCATCCAACTACGGGCCCATCGTCTATTCCAAAACTGGTTCCCAGATCGGCGGCAGCTACCAGATCGCCACCTGGGATAGCAACTATTACCTGGCCTCCGCTACGGCCGACGCCGGGCTGAATCCAAGCGACAACCTGGTGAAAACCATCGGGGCCGCCTATAACACCTCCACCGGCGCCAAGGCCCTCACCGGCTGCCTGCCCAACGTGGGCGGCGAGACCACCTACATTGCCAGCACCATCTATGCGGCGCAGGCGGCGCTGACCCACGAGCAGACCTTGTACGCGAATTCGAAAAACGCCATGATCATCCTCTCCGACGGCCAGGCGAACGCTGCCGCGGCCAAGTTCCCGGGCCTCGGATACACCGCCACCAACGGCGGAATTGCGCCCACCTACGCCGGAACCACGACCTACTCGGCCTCGGCCAAAAATCTGGCCGGCGTAGTCGGCGGCTGGGGGCAATACCCCGACATCAACAACGAGTGCCAGCAGGAGATCACGGCAGCGAACGCCGCAACCGCGGCGGGCACCGTTGTCTACACGGTCGCTTATGGCTCGGAGGATACCGGATGCGGGTCCAACGGCGGCACCGATACCCACCTCTCCATCGGCACCACCGGCCTCAATGTCCCCTTCACCGCGCTCTCGCAACTCACCCCCTGCCTGGCCATGGAGGATATGGCCTCCACCCTGAACGACTTCTACTCCGACCCCAACCAGAGCGGCTCGAACAGCTCCTGCGCCGACGGCGGGCATACCACCGCGACCCTGGCCGATATCTCCCTGGCCATCGCCGCCAACTTCACCAAACCCCGCCTGATCCCCAACAACGCCAATTGAGGCGTTGCGGGGATGAACATCTCCACTCCCGGCCGGCTCCGACTTCGGACCGGCCGGGTTTTTTGTGGCCTGTGCCGGGGGCCAATCGACACAGCGGGACGCCTGTGCAGGTTGGGGCGCGCAACCGATCCGGATCACCCACCTTCATGGTGCTCACGTAAATTACTGCCGGATGGACTTTGGGGAAATCTCTCGCCCTTTTATTCGCTTGGATTAGAAGGCTAAAGCATTTATTTTAAGCAATTTGGAGCATTTAACCGGTCGAACAAAACAGGAATATCCCCCCTGCGCGGCAGCGCCCGGTCGCCGGGGTATCGACCTCAACAAAGATCGTGCGCCAAAGAGGCTACGTTATGGGCAAGAACGGTGGCGATGGTCCGTCCGCGGGCGAGAACTGGAGCACGTCGCCGGCTTCGGTCTGCGTCGCGCGGATGACCCCGGCGGGCAACTCGAGGATGGAGTGGGCGCTAAGGCAGGCGGACAGCCGCCAGGGGGGGACCGCGGAGCGCACCTTGCGCACCCTGAGGTTGCGGTCCAGGTAGACCAGGTCGATGGGAAACTGCATGAAGAAGGTGTGCACCGACTCGCAGGGAGCGATCCAGAGCCCTCCGCCGGGCTCCAGGCCCTTGCGTCCCAGCAGGCCCTTGCTGCGCCTGCGAGCGGTGCCGGCAACTTCAAGAGATGTGGCCAGAACGGTGCCGCGGGTCAGATTCTCCACCCGCAGGCGAGGCTCCGCATCCGGCCCGTCCGCCGCGGTTCCTGACTGCCGATCGGGTTGGCTGGAAGGGCTCATTCGAGGTGTACAGGGTCCTTGTGCGGATGTTTCTTGCGCCGGCCTTGTGGCGATGACGGCGGTAGCTTCCCACCCTCGCCAAAAGACGAAACGCAGGTTCCCTTCGGCGTTGTTCAGGGCAGGCTGCGACTCCGGTCGCCGCGGCGGCCTCCGCCCAGAGTGACCGGGCGCCGACATTTCTTTGCGCGGGTCACAAAAAAGCAGAGCCGGCAAACTGCCGGCCCGGCCCACTCAGAATCGTAACAGCAACGACGCGGCTTCGAAACCGCGAGCACCGGCGCCCCGCAGGCTGTGCTGGCCCCAGTTCGAGTCCGGCGCAGGTCATTACTGCGGAGCAGCGCCCGACGTTGCAGCGCCGGGAATCGTTGGCGTGGCGCCGGCAACACCGCCTCCTGCTGCGCCGAAGCCGCTTCCGCCTTCGATCACCAGGGCGGGCTCCGGCTTCATGCTGTCAATCAGCTTCTCCACCGAGATGACCGAGGGCGGCGTAGCCATGGTGTTCTCCGGCGTCTTGGCGTCCGGGTTGTGCATGGCGATTCCGGAGTTGGCAGGCATGAACGGGTTGGGATACTTCAGCTCCGGCAAGGCCGAACCGGCCGGAATGGGAGACACAATCACAGGGGTGACGATGACGATCAACTCGGTGTTGGTCTTCTTCCTGTCGATGGACTGGAAGAGCTTGCCCAGGATGGGAATGTCCCCCAGGAAGGGGATCTTCTGGAAGGTCTCGGTTTCTTCGTTATCCAGCAGTCCGCCGATCACGAAGCTCTGTCCATCCAGCAGCTCCACCTCGGTTTTCACCTTGCGGGAGGTGATGGCGGGGACATCGAATCCGGAGAGCTGGATGGCATGGGCGAAGTCCAGGGCGCTGACTTCCGGCGCCACCTGCAAGCGAATGGTGCCCCGCGGAGTAATGATGGGGATGAAGTTGAGGCGGATGCCGTATTCCTTGAATTGGATGGTGATGGCGGCCTGGCCGCCGGAGGACGCCTGGGCCATGGGAAACGGAAACTCTCCGCCGGCCAGGAAGCTGGCCTCCTTGCCGTTGACGGCCATGACGTTGGGTTCGGCCAGCGTCTCAACCACGCCTTTGCTCTCCAGCGCCTCGATGGTGGCGCCCAGGTTCAGTCCGGGATAGAAGGCAAAAATACTCAGCTCATTGGTGGTTGTCGCGGTGGAGGGCGTGCCCGGCGACGAAATGCCGACGGTAGGAGGAGAGTACTCTCCGGTGCTCACTCCAGCCAGGGTATTTCCCAGGCCGGTGGAAAAGAGGTTGATGCCGAGCTGCTTCTCCTTGCTCCGGTCGACGGCGGCAAACCGCACCTTGAGCAGAATCTGCGGCTCCGACGCCGGCACCTCGACGTTGAGCAGGTTGATCACCTTGCCGCCGGTGCCGGCAATCTTGGCGGCGCGGTCCGACGCGCCTAGGTCCTTGACCGTGCCGCGCAGAAACACCATGTTGTTCTCCGAGGTCACCTTGAGGTGCTGCCCGGGAAGCTCCATCGAGAGCTCGCGGCGAATGGAGTCCATGCTGTCGCTGGTGACCGCCGAGCTGGGCCGCACGGTGACATTGAAGAACTGCCGTCCGCCTTTCCGGTCCCAGATGATGAGGCTCGTTTCGCCTGGGGCTTTGCCGTTGACCACGATCTCGGTGGGGCTGATGGCGTCGGCTTCCGCGATCTCGCCCAGACCCACTGCCACGCGGGCGATGGGGCGCGCGGTGTCGATCAGCAGCGACTTGCCCACGGCCACGGCCACATCGTTGGTCGAGTCCGCAAGGGGGGGGGCGCCGGGGAGCGAAGATGTCGGCGGGGCCTGGGCGCGAAGGCCCGGCTGGGCGCATAGCAGGAAACTCAATGCGCAGACGCATGCGATGGGTAGGCCGGTGTCAGCTCTCACTGTTTTGCCTCGGGAGAACCAAATTTTTCCTCTGTCTTCTTCGCGCCATTGATGACTTCGATGGAGTAGGAGGTGGGTGCGGGTGCGGCTCTCTTGGCCACCCTGGCCACCACCTTCTTGGGTGCGGCGGCGGCGTTATCGGCAAAAATGTTGCCCATGGTGGTTCCTGCGATCGGCGTTGTCTTGGTATCCAGCGGGTTACGCAGCACTAATTGGATCTTGACGCCGGACGTAGCCAGGGTTAGGGTTTCGGCCTGTTCCGGGGTCACCAGCAGGTTGACCACCTGCACCTGTTGCGGCTTGCCTTCGGCGTCTTTCTGAATGTTGATGCCGGCCGACAGAACCTCAATGTTCTGTAGCACCGTCTTGACCAGCGTGCCTTCCAGCGCCTCCTTGGAGCCGGGCGCGGGATTGATGCCGGGCGGAACGCCGGAGGCCAGCACGTCGACGTGCATGCCGGGCGTCACAAAACCGGCCACGCCGACCACATCGTCCACCTTGACCGCAATGGCTCGCATCCCCGCGGGGATGGTGGCCGCCAGTCCGCCGCCCGATCCCACCGGAGCCAGGCGGCTGTCCAGTATGGCTTCGCCCTGATAGAGATCGGAAATCACGCCCCGGCCCACCAGGCCGGCCTTGTCCTTGTCCAGGATGGCTCCCTTGGGCGCGGCCCCATCGATGTCGATCGAGGTCAGGTTCGCCGCCGTAAGAACGGTTCCCAGCTTGATGTCGGCCGCGGCGGCAACCACCCGCGTGGTGGCCTGATGAGACTCGCCCAGCCGGTTCCCGATCACGCGATACACCAGGAAAGCGCAAGCGCCTGCAATGACGAAAGCGAGGAGGAGGATCGTAAGCAGTCTCTTGTTCATCTTGAAGCCTGATTGAACTGGCTACCCCGCCAGCTCCGCCTTTCTGTGTCCCAGGCATCACCGCACCCGGAGATACAAAATTCGAATTCGCGCCGAACCGGGGGTTGGCGACTGACCAGCCAAATACCTTCAAACGCGAGTTCAGTGTAGCCTTTAGCGGCCTCATGCATAAGCCCGCAAGACGCGCAGAATTGAGCCGAGGTATCAAGAATGCTATGACCCAGATATGTGCCGAATCGGGATAGGCAGAGGGTAGAATTGTTTACAGCCAGCTCTCATGGTCGGTTATGTGCCTCTTTTAAGGAGAACCCGATTCCACCAGGCTCCAGCTCAGTCAAGACAGACGCCGCCGCGCGAGGGAGGAAATCGACCCGCTGATGAGTTCTTCGCGCACCATCACGCTTTTTTCCGAGCGCCCCGAGGTTTCCCAGCGGCCGACCTCCTTTCTGGTCTCGCTGGCGGCCCATGCCGCGGTGGTATTCCTTTTGTCCGTCGGAATCATCTATAACCCGGACAAGAACGACAGGATCGTCGCCAAGCGCTACACGGTGCGGAGTCTGGACCTGCACACGCTGCCGGACCAGGCAAGGCCGCCGGGCGGCAAGAGCGATTTCTATCCCGGCCCCCATGGCCCCGACGCCAAGCCTGGGCCGGCGCCCACGCCCGCCGCCCAGCAGGCGGTCCTGCGCCAGACCGCCAACGCCCAAAAGGGGCGCCAGACCCTGATCCAGCCGGACATTTCCGACCCCGTTAGACTCCCCGTGGAAGCACTGGTCCCGACGGTCGTCATCTGGGCTCCGAAGAAGGTGCAGGTCACCAAAATCGTGGCGCCGCAGCCCACGCCGGCAGCCGCCGCGGACGTCAAGCCCTCGGTGGATCCGCCCAATCAGGAGATCGACCTGGCCGACCTGGCCGTCTCCTCGACCCCTCTCCCCACCGAAAAACTCCCGGTCCTTCCCGCCACCACTTCTCCGCTGCAGGTCGAAGGGCCGAAGAAGGTGCAGATGACCCCGGTGACAGCCTCGCAGACCAAAGAGCAGCCCACGCCGGTGACGGTCATGTCGCTGTCCGAGCTGCGCATGAGCGGTGGAACGGCGATGCTGCCGCCGGTGAACGAGACCACCGCGCAGAACCAGTCCGGAGAGTTGGCGCCGGGACAGGCGGGGCATACCGGCCTCTCGAGCCAGGCTGAGGCGGCCGCAAGGGAACAGGCAGCGGCCAGGGAACAGGCGGCGGCCAGGGAGCGGGCGGCGGTCAAAGCTCCTCAGCCCATCGGTGCTGCCGGTGACCGCAACGGGGCCAAGGCTGGCTCCGAAGCCGCTTCCGGATCGAGCCTGGGACGGACCACGCTCAAAATCTCGCTGCCCAAGGATGGCGAGTTCGGCGCGGTGGTGGTGGGCGCATCGCTGGAAGAGAAGTTCCCCGAGATCTCCGGGGTGTGGAACGACCGGGTTACGTATACGGTTTACCTGCATGTGGGCCTCGAGAGGAGCTGGATACTGCAATACTCGCTTCCCCGCTCCACCGAGGCCGCTTCCGCGGGGTCCGTGATGCGGCTCGAGGCGCCCTGGCCCTACAACATCGTGCGCCCCAACATCGCCCCCGACTCCATCAACTCCGACGCCCTGCTGGTGCACGGCTTTGTGAATAAGACGGGCCAGTTCGAGTCCCTCGCCATTGCCTTCCCGCCGGACTTCTCCGAGGCGCAGTTTGTGCTCGACGCGCTGCGCCAGTGGCAGTTCAGGCCGGCGGCGCAGAACGGCCAGGCGGCGCGCGTGGAAGTGCTCTTGATCATTCCCGAGCAGCGCGAGCAGAGCATGCAGCAAATGCAGTGACCGCCGCTCAGGGATCGCCCTCGGCTCTCCGAGAGAATCAATCCAGGAGGGAGGCGGGGCCTTCACTTCCGCAAAAAGACCAGTTGAGAATGCGGAGTTCTAGCCAGCATTTCTCATGGGCCGCTGAAAATCGTAGCGCCGTGTCCCCTGGCCGGCTGTTCTGAGGGCCTCCCGGCCCTCAGAGTCCTCCCCAGACCTTGAATTCAATCGGCAATACCGGCCAGGCGGGAGCACTTCCAACATAGAATTATCCTCGGGCTCAACAGGATGACTTCGCGTAGGGTGATTCAGTGAATATAATCGTCCACAGTCATGCCGCACATTTCGACAACGGCCCTTCCCTGAAGAACTGGGAGCTGGTTGGCTTACGAAGCTCTCAAGCGAGTTTTTGTGCGTCTTGCTGCTCGCGGGCAGACAAAAGTCGGGATGAAAGACGATTGATGGAGAGCCTTGTCTCTCCTCTACTGCGTTGAGGGGGGTAAGAGTGGCCTCGAACCGGCTTGTTGTCATCGACGATGATCCTGTGAGTTCCGCAATGATCGGACGTATTGCGCGCGGATGCGGCTACGACACCATTATCACGACAGACACAGACGATTTCCGGTCCAGGGTCCTGTCCTGGGAGCCGGCCGTTATTGTGCTCGACCTTTCCATGCCGGAGATGGATGGCGAAAAGGTCATGGCTTGGCTTGCAAACCAGGGCTGCAAGGCGCACATATTGATCGTAAGCGGCCTGGAGTTGGCTCGAATGCGGGAAGCGGAGGCGATCGGGCGTTCGCTGGGCTTGAACATGGCAGGCGTCCTTCAGAAGTCGATGCACCCGGAGAAGATTCGGGAAGTCCTCCGCGAAATCTACGACGCCGCCGGCATGCTCTCGATCGACGATATATCCAAGGCCCTGATCAACCGGGAGATCTGGCTCGTGTACCAGCCCCAGATCGATCTCAAAAGCGGAGCAGCAGTCGGGTTCGAGGCGCTGGCTCGTTGGAACCATCCCAAGCGTGGTCCCATCCCTCCGGCTACGTTCATCCCTTTGCTTGAAGCCAACAAGATCATGAACGACTTCACCTCCCAAATCGTGCGAATGGCGTTGGACGACATGCGCCTGTGGAATGGTGCGACGGATGTCAGGGTCTCAATCAACGCCTCGATGGGCGATTCCGGGTGCACGGAGATCGATGAGATGGTCCGGTCACAATGCATCGACAAGGGGATCGGCATCCAGCGCATCACGATTGAGATAACCGAGCGGGCGGCAATGACCGAGGAAAGCCAGATCGAAGCTTGTCTGGCGCGGCTTCATGAGTTGGGCGCGCAAGTGTCCTGCGACGATTTCGGTACCGGATATTCTTCGCTAGTGAAGCTGCAGCAGCTCCCTTTCTCAGAACTGAAAATCGATAGATCGTTTGTTACCGACAGTGATTCCAACCTCCAGAACGCCATTCTGGTTAGAGCCATGATCGACCTCGCACACAATCTAAATAAAAAGGTGGTGGCTGAAGGAGTGGAAAGCGTGGAGACGCTGAACTGTCTCCGCGAGTGGGGCTGCGACTTTGCCCAGGGCTATTTCATCGGCATGCCAATGCCTCCAGACGAAGTGATCCCATGGCTTCGGCGGCAGGCGTCCCCGGCCGGGATTCCAAGACCGCACGCTGCCGATTGAGCATTAGCCTCCATTTCTCACCGTCAGATCGACGCTCTGTGGCGCCGACCTCCTGGCCGGCTGCACTGGCACAGCCTGCCCTGAGCGCAGTCGAAGGGTCCTCGCCGCCATGGCAAAGCTTCGTTCATCCATACCGTTTGCACACCCCATGACGGAGCAAACGGTGTCCGGCGCGGGGGGGGGGGGGGGGGGGGGGGGGGGGGGGGGGGGGGGGGGGGGGGTGGGGTGTGGGGGGGGGGGGGTTGGGGGGTGGGGGTTTGGGGTTTGGGGGTTGGGGGTGGGGGTTTGGGGGTTTGGGGTTTT
>JARLGE010000078.1 GCA_031296215.1 Occallatibacter sp. | reverse complement strand
TTCGGGCTTGAGAGCCTGTGCCGGGCTGCCGCCGCCTGTGTCTGACGGCGTTGCCAAGATGGAGCGCATGGGGGGCAGTTCCTGGCCCTCGATCAGCATCCTCACTTCTTCGGCGTCGATGGTCTCGCGCTCCAGCAGCGCTGCGGCAATGCGGTGCATGGCGTCTTGGTTCGCTTCCACGATGTTGCGCGCCGATTGGTAGGCCTCGTCGATCAGGCGGCGCACTTCCAGGTCGATCTGCCGGGCCGTCTCTTCCGAGAAGTCCCGGTGCTGCGCGATCTCGCGGCCCAGGAAGATCTGCTCTTCCTTCTTGCCGAAGGTGAGCGGACCCAGGCGGCTCATGCCGTACTCGCACACCATCGCGCGGGCCATCTCGGTGGCGCGCTCAATGTCGTTGCCCGCTCCGGTGGTCATCTCGCTGAGGAAGATCTCCTCGGCGACGCGCCCGCCGTAGAGCGTGGCCAGCCGCGTCTCAAGATACGAGCGCGAATAGCTGTGCCGGTCGTCAGGCAGGTAGACGGTGACGCCCAGCGTCATGCCGCGGGGAATGATGGTGACCTTGTGGATGGGGTCGGAGTCGCCGCGCATGAACGAAACCAGCGCGTGGCCGCCCTCGTGATAGGCCGTGTTGCGCTTCTCCTCGTCGGTCAGCAGCATTGACTTGCGCTCGGCGCCCATCAGCACCTTGTCCTTGGCCAGCTCGAAGTCGTACATCGTGACCTGCTTGCGGTTCATCCGCGCCGCGCTCAGCGCCGCCTCGTTGACCATGTTGGCCAGGTCGGCGCCACTGAAGCCCGGCGTGCCGCGGGCCAGGACGTTCAGGTTGGTGTCGTCGGAGACGGGAACCTTCTTCACGTGCACGCGGAGAATCTCCTCGCGCCCGCGCACATCCGGCAGGCCCACCACCACGCGGCGATCGAAACGGCCGGGGCGCAGCAGCGCCGGGTCCAGCACGTCGGGCCGGTTGGTGGCCGCTACCAGGATCACGCCGTCGTTCGATTCAAAGCCGTCCATCTCCACCAGCAACTGGTTGAGCGTCTGCTCGCGCTCGTCGTGTCCGCCGCCCAGGCCCGCGCCGCGATGGCGGCCGACGGCGTCGATCTCGTCGATGAAGATGATGCAGGGCGCGTTCTTCTTGCCCTGCTCGAACAGGTCGCGCACCCGGCTGGCGCCCACGCCGACAAACATTTCCACAAAGTCTGAGCCGGAGATGGAGAAGAAGGGCACGTTCGCTTCGCCGGCCACGGCGCGCGCCAGCAGTGTCTTGCCGGTTCCGGGGGGCCCCACCAACAGCACGCCCTTGGGAATGCGGCCGCCCAGCTTCTGGAACTTCTGCGGCTCGCGCAGGTACTCGATGATCTCCTTCAGCTCTTCCTTGGCCTCGTCTACGCCGGCCACGTCCTTGAAGGTCACCTTTTTCTGCTGCATCGAGAGCAGCCGCGCCCGGCTCTTCCCGAACGAAAGCGCCTTGTTGCCGCCCGACTGCATCTGCCGCAGCATGAAGAACCATATGGCGCCCAGAAGCACAAACGGGCCCACGTTAAACAGAACCTGCAGCAGAATGCCGTTGTTCTGCGGCGGCTTGATGTTGGTGGTCACCTTGGCGGCGCGCAGTTCTTTGGTCAGGCTATCGGTCAGATTGCTCGAGATCGTGGTGTGGAACTCGTCCTTGGCGCCCTTCAGATGGCCATGCACGTCGTCGCCCTGGATGGCGGCATCCTGCAACTGTCCGGCCTCGATCTTGTCCAGCAGATCGGAGTAGCCGATTTCCGAGGTCTTGTTCGCGGTCGAGCTTCTCTCCACCACCATCCACAGCATCATGAGGCAGACGAGAATAAACACCCAGAACATGATCGTTTTAACGGTCGAATTCACCAGGATCCCTCTTTCCCGGCGGGGGAAGATCCAGCACTGGACCTCCATCACCGCACCCATCACCTTTAGACGCGTCAGACCCGGCCAAAGTCGCCAAAGGTGCCGAACGTCCTGACAGCCGACACCACTCCCGCGCCGCCGGGATGAGCAGTGTCTTCGATTGTACTCCCAACCGGTGAGAACGGAAACCACGGAACCGGCGACTCCGGCCAGTCAATTTGGGCAACTTCGTTGACTCCAAAGTGGGATGGCGAACCGGCCCGCCAGCCGGGACGTGCGCCGGTCAGTCCAGGTTCGCGGCCACAACCGCGAATCCCTGCTCCGGCTCCACTTCCACCCCCTTCATCCAGACGATGCGCCCCTCCACCTCGAGCACCGGCCACAGGGCTCGGCTGGTTCCGGTCACACGCAGCCGTTCCAGCACTTCCTTTACCTTGCGCGGGCCGCCGGAGTAGCGCAGGCGCACCCGGTCGCCGGGCTTCCAGTTGCGCAGCGTCGCTGTTCTTCCGCAATCGTGCGCCCCGTGATACCCACGGGCTCCAGGGTCAGCGGAAAAACTCCCTTCATCAGGGACTCCCGAGGGCTTTGTATCAGGGCACGACTTCAGTCGCGCCGCAAACGCATTAGAGTCAATGTGGGCTTTAGCCCCTGCCGTATTTTGTTCAGGCGCATTCTCTGCTCCCAGGCCTTTTTCCGCAGCCTCTTTAGCCTCTGAGAGATAGCTTTCGAAAGCCCCCTTTTCGGCTCCTTTTGCATCGACAAGCGGGCTGGCGCCAGGTACAACCGCCGCTGTCTCGATCCGCAGCCTCACCCCCAACGCCGGCGCCACAATCTCCCCTGGAATCAGCACGGTGTACTCGCGAATGGGTGCGCCGGTCTCCGCGGCTGAAGCCGCCTCGACCGTCATGCGCAGCTCGCGCGGGGTTCGCTCGCCGCGCAGACCTCCGGCCAACACGCGGCGCTGCCCGGCGCGGCCCCTGAGCGCCAGCGCTCGAAGCACTTCGGTCGAGGGAAAATCAAGTGAGGCGCCCAACTGCTCCGCCGCGTGGCGCAGCAGACGCCGCTGCAAGGCAGGCGCCAGCGCCGCCAGCCGCACCACGTCCACGGCCAAACCGTCCGCGGAAGCGCGGCCCCCGCCCCGCACCGGCCTACCGGGCAGCAGAATCTGAGGCGCGAGCCGGGCCAGTTCGCATTGCCACCAGGCCTCTTCATCCCGCGCCAGCTCGGCCATCTGAGCCAGATGCTCCCTGAGCCGCGGATTCCAGCCCTCCAAAAGCGGCAGCAGTTCGTGGCGGATCCGGTTGCGAGTGAAGGTCAGATGGCGATTCGACGAGTCTTCGCGCCAGGGCTGGCTCAAGGCACTGAGGTAGGTCTCGACCTCGGACCGCGTTGCTCCCAGCAGTGGACGCACGATCCGTCCTTCGGCGAACTCGACCACCGGATGAATGCCGCCGAGACCCTCTGTCCAGGCCCCGCGCAGGAACTTGGCGCAGACCGTCTCCGCCTGGTCGTCGCGGGTGTGCGCCGTGGCCACGGCCTCCACCGCGCCCTCGGCCATCAGCTGCCGGAACCAGCCGTAGCGCAGCCGGCGCGCCGCTTCCTCAATCGACTCGGCGGCTCTTTCCGCCTCCGCTTGCGTGTCCGCCCGCGCCTCATGAAAGGCCAGGCCCAGTTCAGCGGCCAGCGCGCGCACGGAATCCCGGTCGCCATCGGCCTCCGCCCCGCGCAGGCCGTGGTGCAGATGCGCCACGTGCAGCACCAGGCCCAGGGTCCCGCTCAGCTGGTGGAGGGCGCGCAGCAGCGCCACGGAGTCTGCCCCGCCGGAGACGCCCACGGCAAGGCGCAAGCCGGGTTTCAGCAGCGTCGTATCCAAGGGCGGAGGATTCGGCACAGGGGCGGCCATCAGAAGAATCATACGGCGTGCGCCCCTGGCATCGCCGCGGGTGCCCAGGGGCCTCGTGCCGTGCAAGCCCCGTCTGCCGCACCGCGGGTGCCCGCAGGTGGATGTATACTTCACCCGGTATGCAAGTCTTTGCGATTCTTCCCGCCGCCGGTTTGGGCACCCGCATGGCCGGCCCCCAGCCCAAGCAGTTTCAGGCGCTCAACGGCCTGCCCATCCTCATCCACTCGCTGCGCGCCTTTGCCGCGGTCCCGCGCGTCACCGCCATCTACGTTGCCGTGCGCGCCCCCGATGTCGACCGCGTCCAGGCGCAGGTCGCCGAGTACGGGCTCGCCGACCGCGTGCGTGTGGTCGAGGGCGGCGACAACCGCCAGGAGTCGGTCTCCCACGCCCTGGCCGCACTCGCCGCCGAGGCCGACGACATTGTCCTGGTCCACGACGCGGTGCGGCCGCTGATCGATGCGGCCACCATCGACCGCACCATCGACGCAGTGATTGAATTCGGCGCGGCCATCGTCGGCCTGCCTGCCGTGGACACCATCAAGCAGGTGGAACGCACCGCCCACGGCGCGCTGATCACGGCGACCATTCCGCGCGAGTTCATCGTGCTGGCGCAGACCCCGCAGGGCTTCCGCTATGAACTGCTGAAGACTGCTTTTGCCGAGGCCATGGCGGATGGCTTTATCGGCACCGACGAGGCCTCGGTGGTCGAGCGCGCCGGCCTGCCCGTTGCGGTTGTGCACGGCTCTCAGGTTAATCTGAAGATTACCCAGCCCGGCGACCTGGAGCTGGCCGAGTTCTACCTCCGCCAGCGCGGCCGATGACCCGGCTGGTCGAAGCACGAGTCGCTGAGCGGAGCGCAGCGGAGTCCGGGGTCCCCAGCGGCAGGTCTTCGCCGATGGCGTGGAAAGTCGAAGGACCTGGGGTTGCTTTTCTTTCTTGCAGCAAAGGCGCAGCGCCTCTGCATGTAGATAACAAGTCTCAAGAACAGGCACGGTAAACCATGGACACACGCATCGGATTTGGCTGGGACTCGCACGCATTTCAGGCGGGCGTCCCGCTGCGCATTGGCGGGCTCACGCTTGACCACCCCGAGGGGCTGGCCGGCCACTCCGACGGCGACGTGCTGCTGCACGCCATTACCGATGCCCTGCTCGGCTCCATCGCCGCCGGCGACATCGGCAGCTTCTTCCCCCCTGGCGACCCTCGCTGGAAAGACGCCGACTCCGCCATCTTCCTCAACCTGGCCATGGAGGAGCTGCAGAACGCCGGCTACCGCATCGTCAACATCGACACCACCCTGGTGCTGGCCGCGCCCAAAATCTTCCCCATCGCCGGCGAAATGCGTGCCCGCGTCGCCGACCTGCTCTCCATCGACATCGACCAGGTCAGCATCAAGGCCAAGACCCCCGAGGGGCTGGACCTGGACCACTTGGCCCAGTGCCACGCCATCGCCCTGGTCGAGCGCGTGCCCGAGCCCGAGGAGCTGAGGAGCATGAGCGCCGTCATCGAAACCCAGCGCCAGCTCGAAGACGTGGTCGAGGACCTGCTCAGCTCCGTCCACGGAGTCCCGAAGAAGCGTCCGATTGCACCCGTCTACGACACCGAGGACATTACGTAAAGGCAGGGGTCGGGGAACCAGGATCGGGGATCGGCTCCCAGCGGTCTGGAGGCGGAAGTTCGGGCCGGATGACGCATCCTGGTGCCGCTTTTCCAGTACCAGCTCGGAAAGTCGACCCCTCCGATACCCTCGCCGATCAATCTCCGGGATTTCCGTTGCAGTTTTTTTCGTTTGGCCGTACCTTTGCTCAAAGCTCAAGTTCGGTCTCGGAGGGACTTCAATGCACGATCCGCAACAAATGAACGGAATCATCGCAGCCGTCATCGGCTTTTATCTGGTTTTCTTAGTGGTCATCATGGCGGCCATCATCGTCCCCTTCTGGTTCATCTTCAAGAAGGCCGGATTCTCGCCCTGGCTGGCGCTGATCAACATGGTTCCCCTCGGACCGCTCATCCTCCTCTACGTTTTAGCGTTTGCGGAGTGGAAGGTGATTCCGGCGCCGCAGATCGGATGGCCACCCCCGCCCTACCCGCCGCAGCCGCCGACGTTTCCGCCGCAGGCCTGAAACGGCTCAACGGGCGGATGCGATAGCATCGTGAGTGGAAAGCTGCCTACACGATGCCTGATTCAACTCCCGCGGCAAGCCCGTCCCCCCGTGTTCGTTTTGCCCCCTCGCCCACCGGCTTCCTGCAAGTCGGCAGCGCCCGCACCTTTATCTTCAATTGGCTCTTCGCTCGCCACAACCACGGAACCCCCGACGACGGAACAATTGTGCTTCGCCTCGACGACACCGATGTCGAGCCCAACACCTGCGCTAGCGTCCAGTCCATCTTCGAGGGCCTCCGCTCGCTCTTTGAAGCCATGGCCGTCCTCGGCCGCGAGACGTTTCTCAACCGCATCCGCCAGGCCGAAGCCAGCCTTGAATCGCTCGTTTCATCACAGCCCCTCGCCTAAAATAAGGAATCGCAACTATGACCGACGCAAATCCGGAAAGCCGCGAAGTTAAAAGCCAAGACACTCCCGTTCAAGACGCTCGCCAGTCCTCCAATTTCCTCCGCGACATCATCGCCGAAGACGTCCGCACCCAAAAGTTCGGCGACGCCCAAATCCAGACCCGCTTTCCACCCGAGCCCAACGGCTACCTGCACATCGGCCACGCCAAGGCCATCTGCATCGACTTCGGTCTCGCCGACGAGTTCGGCGGCAAAACCAACCTGCGCTTCGACGACACCAACCCTGAAAAAGAGGAGCAGGAGTACGTCGATTCCATCCAGGCCGACGTCCGCTGGCTCGGCTTTCAGTGGGAGCGGCTCTGCTACGCCTCCGACTACTTCCCCCAGCTCTACGACTGGGCGTTGCAGCTCATCAAGATTGGAAACGCTTACGTCGATGACCTCACCGCCGACCAGATCCGCCAGCACCGCGGCACCCTCACCGAACCCGGCGCCGACAGCCCGTGGCGCAACCGGACCGTCGAAGAAAACCTCGACCTCTTCGCCCGCATGAAGCAGGGCGAGTTCCCCGACGGCAGCCGCGTTCTCCGCGCCAAGATCGACATGGCCTCGCCCAACCTCAACATGCGCGATCCGGTCATGTACCGCATCCTCCACGCCACCCACCACCGCACCGGCGACCAGTGGTGCATCTATCCCATGTACGACTACGCCCACGGCCAGTCCGATTCCATCGAGCGCGTCACCCACTCCATGTGTACCCTCGAGTTCGCCGACCACCAGCCCCTCTACCGCTGGTACATCGAGCACCTCGGCATCTTCCCCTCCCAGCAAATTGAATTCGACCGCCTCAACATCACCTACACCCTGCTCAGCAAGCGCAAGCTCATCCAGCTGGTGCAGGAAAAGCGCGTCCACGGTTGGGACGATCCCCGCATGCCCACCCTCTCCGGCCTCCGCCGCCGCGGCTTTACCCCCGAAGCCATTCGCACCTTTGTTGCCGCCAGCGGCGTCTCGCGCACCAATGGGTCAACAGATATTGAAATGCTCGAGCACTTCCAACGCGACGACCTCAATCGCCGCGCTTCCCGAGCCATGGCCGTCCTTCACCCCCTCAAACTGGTCATCGACAACTACCCCGAAGCCAAGCAAGAGTTCGTCGAGGTCGCCAACAACCCCGAAGACCCATCTGCCGGTACGCGCCAGGTGCCCTTTTCCGGCGAGGTCTTTATTGATCAAGACGACTTCCGCGAGGTGCCTCCGCCCAAGTACTACCGCCTCTCTCCCGGCCGGGAGGTCCGCCTGCGCAACGCCTACTTCATCACCGCCCACAGCGTGGTCAAAGACGCAACCGGCAACATCGTCGAGGTGCACTGCACTTACGATCCCTTGAGCCGCGGCGGCAACTCTCCCGACGGCCGCAAGGTCAAGTCCACCATGCATTGGGTCTCCGCCGCCCACGCCATCTCCGCCGAAATCCGCCTCTACGACAAGCTTTTCACCAAGCCCGATCCGGGCGACGTCGAAGAAGGCCAGGACGTCCTCAGCAATCTCAACCCCAACTCCGTCGAGATACTCACCCGCGCCAGGCTTGAGCCCTCTCTCGCCAACGCCAAACTCGAAGACCGCTTTCAGTTCGAGCGCGTCGGCTACTTCTGCCTGGACCCGGATTCGACGGCGGAGAAACTGGTCTTCAACCGCACGCTGCCGCTGAAGGATTCGTGGGCGAAGATCGAAAAGAAGGCAGGAGCATAAAGCCCTGCGTGCGCAATAATTCCAGGTTTCAATCAACGGGGCTTTGGGCGCCAGGCTAAGCAGGCTGCGGAAAAAGGCCTGGTTCCCGGTCAAAAGCCTGGAAAGCACGCCGCAAGGGCTGAAGCCCGCGTTGATTGAATTGGCGGTAGGCCGGGGATAAATCCCCGGGCCTACCGCCCGAATGGGTTTCCCGCGCCTGTAAAGCCCAGTAGCGACTTTTGTGTGCTAGGATGGACGCGCCATAATGTGGCGGCGGTCGGCGGCATTTTCCGGTCGATTGGCGCTTCGCCCTAGAGTGGACTCTTTTGCAAGTGGAGGTCGATAGCCGTGGCTAACTTCAACTGTGTTGAGCCAGCCCAAGCAAGCGGTGTGGATCATTACCTCGTTCTCGCCCAAGCCACCGATCAGATCACCTTTCCGGCCGTGGACAGTTGCTTCGCTGTCGCTTTCGTATTGTCGAACGGGACGCTGGTGGGAGGTCATGTTCCGGCATTCTGGGATGCCAAAGCCTTCGATTTGGAGATAAGTCGTTCGAAGCACACCGGAGAAGATCCTCAAAAATCAGCGATGCAGGGGAGTCTGGCGCGGATTGTGGAGGGCATGAACGGGCTGCGAGGCAACGCGACCGTCTCGCTGGCGATCACGCTTGGCGATGCGGATTGGAGTGAGCTCTGGAACGGAACCGTGGGACGGATCGGTTATCCGAAGGAGATCCGGTATCGAAAGCCCTTCGGTCCCCGCAATCTGATCGTAGACGGCAACACGCAGAACATCACCGTCCAGGCTGGCGGTGCAGGCCATTATGCGGCCGTCCCCGCGGCAGCACGTACATTCGCGGATGGGGTAAAGAAACCACAGGCGATTACAGTTTGAAGCCGCCTGTGCCTTTCAGCATTGGCAATGGCGGCGCACACCATCGAGAGATAACACGGCCGTGTGGTCAACCGGTACCGCGGAGGATCGTGGTCACACGCTGCCCTCCCCTTGCGCCAATCCGAAGGCCGCGGTCGATCCTTCGCTGCGAAAGCATTCACACAAAAAACGTCGAGCGAGACCTCCGAGTTTCTGCGCTTTTCCGCTCTGATGCGCGAGTATTCGGAGATATTTGTTTCGTTTACTTTCGCTCAAGGCATTACACTTGATCAAGAACAGGATGGCAAACTCCAATACAAGGTCACGTTCCGCCGCTGCCGCTCCCGGCCCAGCGGCCGTTTCGCCGCCCGCCGAGCCCTCGCCCGACAGCATGATGGCCGAGGAGCGGCGCACACAGATTCTCCAGCGGGTGCGCAGCGCGGGCCGCGTCAAGGTCAACGAGCTGGCCGCCTACTTCAGCACCTCCGCCGTCACCATTCGCAACGATCTCAATGAACTGCATCAGCGAGGACTGGTGCTGCGTTCCCACGGCGGAGCGGTCCTTCCCGACACCATCCATCGCGAATCGCCGGTCGATGAGCGCCTCAAAGCGCACGCCGCCGAGAAGCGGCGCATCGGCGCACTCGCCGCCACCCTCATCAACGACGGCGAGACCATCATCCTCGATTCCGGAACAACGACGCTTGAAATCGCCCGCCAGATCAAGAACAAGCAGGGGCTCCAGATCATCACGAACGGAGTGAACATCGCCGCGGAACTACTCGATGCTCCAGGGGTGCAACTGTTCATCGTCGGCGGCACCGTCCGCCGCGAGTCGGCCTCCATCAGCGGCCGCTTCACTGAAGAGATGCTCGTCGAGTTCTCCGCCGATAAGATGTTCCTCAGCGGCGCCGGCTGCGACATCGACTTCGGCGTTAGTGGCGGAAATCTCGAAGAGACCATGGTCAACCGCGCCATGCTGAGCATCTCCCGCGAGATCATCCTGGTCGCCGACTCCAGCAAGTTTTCCCGCCGTAGCATGGCCCGCATCGTGCCTTTCAGCGAGATCGATACGGTCATCAGCGACTCAAGCCTTGCCGAAGATATTCAGGCCCAGCTCCGCTCGCTCGGT
The DNA here is from genome assembly GCA_031296215.1 of Occallatibacter sp. GTDB lineage: Bacteria > Acidobacteriota > Terriglobia > Terriglobales > Acidobacteriaceae > Telmatobacter. The sequence continues at coordinate 183 of JARLGE010000078.1, read as the reverse complement.
TGCAGCCTCATGCTCGCGTAGTGCCAGGCACCCGCCCCTTCACGCCACGTCCGATGGCACCTCGAACGTCACCAGCTCCGACCGGAACCCGCGCGTCCGCACCGCCCCGTACGCAATCCCCGCCGTCATCCACACCGCGCCCAGCACCAGCGCCGGCGCGCTCAGATTGAACCAGATGAAGCC
>JARLGE010000323.1 GCA_031296215.1 Occallatibacter sp. | reverse complement strand
TGAAAAAGATCTCGCGCTGGGTTTCGTTGATCTTGCGGATCTCGTTGAGCAGCTTGAAATTCACGCCCTGCTGCTGCGCCACCCAATGGAAGGCGGCCACGTCTTTCGGGAAACAGGACCCGCCGTAGCCGAGGCCGGCCCTCAGGAATCGGGGGCCGATGCGGCTGTCCAGGCCCATGCCCTCGGCGATGTCCTCCACATCCGCGTCGACTGTCTCGGCCAGGTTGGCCACCGCATTGATGAAAGAAATCTTCAGCGCCAGGAAGGCGTTGGAGGCGTGCTTGATGATCTCCGCGCTCTGGGCCGAGGTCACCAGGAACTTGGCCGGGTTGGCGCGCGTGCAGGCCCCGGCCAGGGCGCCGGGCTGCTCGTAGTAAGTGCCGGTGGCCAGCGGCGCATAGATTCGGCGCAGCAATTCGGCGGAGCGTTCGCTGTTGGCGCCAACCACGATGCGGTCGGGATGAAGGAAGTCCAGAACCGCCGTGCCTTCGCGCAGGAACTCGGGGTTGGAGACCACGTCGAAGCTGTTGGGATCCACGCCGTGACGGTGCAGCACGCGGCTGATCCACTCGTTGGTGTAGACCGGCACGGTGCTCTTTTCCACGATCACCTTGTAGGAGGTGATGTGGCGGGCAATCTCGCTGACCACGGCCTCCACGTAGGACAGGTCGGCGGCGCCGGTGTCGCCCTGGGGCGTGCCCACGGCGATGAAGATGGCTTCGCTGCGCTCGACGGCGCTGGACAGGTTGGAGGTGAACTCGACCCCGCGGTCGCGGTGCCGGGCCAGCAGCTCCGGCAACTGGTCTTCGAAGATGGGTACGCCGCCCTCGCGGAGGGTTTTCACCTTGGCTTCATCGTTGTCCACGCAGATGACGCGATGGCCCATCTCGGCAAAGCAGACGGCCGCGACCAGGCCGACATACCCCGACCCGATCACGCAGATTGAAACTGATTTCGACATGTGCGGTCTTGTCTCTTTCTTGCTGGTACCGCGACCCGCGATTTTGTAAGCCCGCCCATGAATTTGGGCGCCCCAGGACTTGTCCGCCACGGCGGAAGACCGGGGAAAGCACAAACCTACGCGGTCGCGGTATCAGGCGCTTGCGTTGTGCGGTCCAGAATTCCCGCATCGGTTGGTTTGGCTCTAGGTTACCGGTTGCAGGCGGGATGGGCAAACGAATCACGCGCCGGTCTCCGATTTGACCCCGGAGGTCAGGCAGCCGCCATGGGGCCAAGCGGGCTGCGCAACAACAGACCGCTGCGCGGGTTGAAGGATGCAAGGCGCCGCTTGCCGCGGTCGCGGTGGAAGCCAATGCCCCTGGCCGTCTGGTTTAGGATGAGTAGGAACAGGCGGAGAACGGCAGGACGGGACAAGCGTGGCCGGTTGCATCCAGACGATATCTCGAAACATCGCGCCCCATTCCTCTGCCTGCACAATTTTCGGCGTGGAGTGATGGGGCGGTTTTGCCCACCTAGCCGTGAGGGCCTCAAGTTTCCTTGGTATGTTCCGCAATTCCTGAGGAGAATCAGAATGATGTTCAGGCTGCTGCCCAGGCTTCTGTTGGCCGCTCAATTTGTTTCAACGGCAGGTTCCGCTCTCTGCCAGACCGTCTACCACGGCGAGGAAGGCAGATTGCCCCTTGCATTGGGCGGAGGGGTCTCCAACTTCGACCCTGACTTCGCGCAGAATCCGTTTCCACCCCACAGCTTCTACACCGGATTCGGACAAGGCCGCGTGTGGGGCGCAACCGGTTGGGCCGACGTGGGCATCCGCTCCGGTCCGGATTTTCTGCATGGTTTCAACATCGAATTGCAATACCGCGCCACCTTTGCCGGGGCGCTGAGCGCGGGCCAGAACCATCTGACCATGGGCAACTACGGCGGCGGGCCGACCTATACCTTTCGCCACTTCCGCAGCTTCCGGCCGTACGGCAAGTTCATCATGAACTATGGAACCATCGCCTTCGCTCCCACCCCCTATCCGGGCCACCCGGACTATTCGCACGATTCCCGGTTCGCCTTCGCCCTGGGAGGCGGGTTCGACTATCGCCTCACCAGCCACATCTGGGCGCGCGCCGATTACGAATACCAGTTATGGGGCAAGCTCTTCGGCGATCCGCAGTTCTCGCCGCAGGGAGTCACGGTGGGCGCCATGTACCATTTGACCAGGCCCCGCATTCTGCACTGAAGGGCAAGCAGCGCCCGCGCGCCGGCCATTCCGCCACGCGGGCCTCGGGATCGCGTGAGCCCGGACCCGCGCCGGTCCCGGACGAAGCCTGCTCAGCCCTTCGAGGCGTCCTCCCCATCGTTCTTTATGAAATACTCAGTTAAGGCTCGGCAAAGGTGCTGGCCTCCGTTTTTCGATTGAGGATATCCCCAACGTGAGTGTGATGGCTGAGGTTCCGGGACTGTTCGCCACCCGGCCCATCCTGGGGGTGAATGTGGCGGTCAGCAGCTGCGACACGGTGGTCGAGCGCTGCCTCACCTGGGCCCAGGCGCGGGAGTCGCGCACGCTGTGCTTTTCCACGGTGCACATGATCATGGAGGCCGTTGACGACCCGGCCTTCCTGCACCGCCTCAATTCCATCGACATTGTGAATCCCGACGGCGTGCCGCTGGTGTGGGCGCTGGGTGCGCTGGGAGCCAGGGGCGCGCAGCGGGTCTATGGCCCCGACATTACCGTGCTGATGCTGGAAGCAGCGGAAAAGGCCCGCATCCCGGTCGGCTTCTTCGGGGGAAGCCAGCGGGTTCTGAATGCACTGGTGGCCACGGTCCGCGCCAAACACCCACGGCTGAACATCGCATATCAAGAGAGCCCGCCCTTCCGGGCGATGACGGAGGAGGAAGACCAGGCTGTGATTGACCGCATGACCGCGTCGGGTACGCGTCTATTGTTCGTCGGTCTGGGCTGTCCCAAGCAGGAGAACTGGTTAGTCGAGCACGCCGGCAAGGTGCCCGCGGTGATGCTGGCGGTGGGCGCGGCCTTCGACTTCCTGGCCGGCGCCAAACCGCAGGCGCCGCGGTGGATGATGCGTTGCGGCCTGGAATGGCTGTTTCGCCTGCTCACCGAGCCACGCCGCCTGGCCAGGCGCTACCTGAAGAATAACCCCCGCTTCGTGGTCAAGTTCCTTCGCCAGCTCCTGGCCGGACAGGGCTGAAGGAGCCGCGCCTTTCGGCACTGCGAATGCGCAACAGCAAGTGCTTTCCCTGCGGCGATTGGAGTGCGACCAGGATAAGACGGCTCCGCCCATGCGGACCCCTGCCAATAGTAACCTGGTGTCCGGGACGCGGGGTTTCCCTGGGCCCGCGTGTATGAGACACTGAATCAGCGCGATAGATTGAATTTGTTCTCCTTGAGCGCGCGGCAGGGAGGGCTTCTCCGCGGCGCCGTTCGAGCGCCGAATCCTGTCTGTCCATGGCCTGCCGGCCATTGCGCACATCCATCGATCGAGGTCTCGCACGATGCACATCCGCGGTCAAAAAACTCTGGTTTGCGGCGCCGGCGGCTTTATCGGCGGCCATTTGGTGAACACGCTGTTCGCCGAGGGCGCCGCCAGCGTGCGCGCGGTTGACATCAAGCCATTCGAGGAGTGGTACCAGGTGAATGGCGGCGCCGATAACCGCGTCCTCGATCTGCAGTTGCGGGAATCCTGCCTGGAAGCCGCCGAAGGCGTGGATGCGGTCTTCCAGTTGGCGGCGGACATGGGCGGCATGGGCTTCATTGAGAACAACAAGGCCCTGTGCATGTTGAGCGTGCTCACCAACACCCACATGATCCTGGCCTCCCGCGAGGCCGGCGTCAAGGGTTTCTTCTACTCCTCTTCGGCCTGCGTCTATAACGGCGACAAGCAGACCAACCCGGACGTGGTCGCGCTCAAGGAAGAGGACGCGTATCCCGCCCTGCCCGAGGATGGCTACGGCTGGGAAAAACTGTTCAGCGAGCGCATGTGCCGGCACTTCCGCGAAGACTTCGGCCTGGAGACGCGCGTGGCCCGCTTTCACAACGTCTACGGCCCCCTGGGCACATGGATGGGCGGCCGCGAAAAGGCGCCCGCCGCCATCAGCCGCAAGGTGCTGGAGGCCAAGCACTCCGGCAAGCACGAGATCGAAATCTGGGGCGACGGCCACCAGACCCGCAGCTTCATGTACATCGACGACTGCACCAAGGGCGTGGTGGACATCTTTCAGAGCGACATCCTGGAGGCCATCAACCTGGGATCGAGCGAGCTGGTCAGCATCAACCAGCTGGTGGACATCGCCGAAGACATCGCCGGCGTCAGGCTGAAGCGGAACTACAACCTCAGCGCGCCCAGGGGCGTCAACGGCCGCAACAGCGATAACACCCTCATCCGCAGGTACCTGGGCTGGGAGCCCTCCATCCGCCTCCGCGACGGCATGGAGAAGACCATGGCCTGGATCGAAGAGCAGATGCTGGCCGGGGTAGCCTCGAAATAGGCCTCGCCGCAAGGCCGAAAACACCGAATTCGCATCTTTTTGTCCAGCGAACCTCATTCTTGCGGTCTCGGCTGTTTTCTTATGGCCGTCTTTGATGCACAATCGATAGCGAGATGAACATCCATTTCGTACTCCCTCAAGAACTGCGCGGCGCCGTGGACCTGGCGGTCGCCGATTGGCAATCCAACAGCAAAGTCGACCGCTTCTGGCTGAAGGACCCCAGCCTGTGGACCCGCGACGGGGAAGAGAACTGGCTGGGCTGGATCGATATCGTGAAGCGCCAGCTAAGCCAGTTGGGGGACCTGGCCGAGCTGGGCGCGGATGTCCAGACCGGCGGCTTCAAGCATGTTCTGCTGCTGGGCATGGGCGGCTCCAGCCTGTGCCCGGAGGTGCTGTCGGCAACGTTTGGCCAGCAGATCGGGTTTCCCGCGTTGCATATTGTGGACTCGACCGACCCGGCGCAGATCAAGGCCACGCTCAAAAAGCTCAAGCTGGCCGAAACGCTGGTCATCGTGGCCAGCAAGTCCGGCTCGACGCTTGAGCCGAATGTGCTGAAGCAGTACTTCTTCGAGGAGATGAAGTTCGCCGTGGGCGCCGAGCGCGCCGCGGGCCACTTCATCGCCATCACCGATCCAGGCTCGAAGATGGAGCAGGTGGCCAAGCTCGACGGATTCCGGTCCATCTTCTATGGCGACCCGCAGATCGGCGGGCGCTACTCGGCGCTGTCCAACTTCGGCGTGGTCGCCGCCACCGTGGCCGGGTTGCGCATTGGCCAGCTTCTCGACGAAGCGGGGAAGGCCACAGCCCAAGCCAAGCTGCCGCCGGCGGAGAACCTGGCCGTCCAGTTGGGCCTGATCCTGGGTTCCGCGGCCAACGCCGGACGCGACAAGTTCACCATCTTCACTTCGCCGGAGATCTACGACCTGGGCGCGTGGCTGGAGCAACTGATCGCCGAGTCGACCGGCAAGCTGGGCAAGGGAATCACGCCGGTCGACCGCGAGGCCATTGGCCCGCCATCGGTCTACGGCAATGACCGCATCTTCGTCTACGTGAAGCTGACGGGCACGGCCGACTCCAGTCAGGACGGCAAGGTTGCGGCGCTGGCTGCCGCCGGCCATCCCGTGATTCAGATCGAGATCAACGACCCCTACGAGATTTTCGGCCAGCTCTTCACCTGGGAGGTAGCCACCGCCGTCGCGGGATCGGTGATGGGCATCAACCCCTTCAACCAGCCGGACGTGGAGAGCGCCAAGATCGAAACCCGCGCCTTGACCGACGCGTACGAGAAAACCGGCCTCCTGCCGGAGCGGGACCCGGTGCTGGTGGATGCGGGCATCGGCATCTACGCAACACACGCTTATTCGGGCCTGCTGAATGTGGCCGCGCCCCGTTGGACGCTGGCCGGGGTGCTCAAGGCTCATCTGGGCCAGCTTCTTCCCGGCGACTACTTTGCCGCCTTGGCTTTTTTGCCCATGTTCCCCGAGCACGAGGCCGCAATTCAGGCCTTCCGCCACAAGGTGCGCGACAAGAAACGCGTAGCCACTTGCCTGGGCTTCGGCCCCCGCTTCCTCCACTCCACCGGCCAGGACTACAAGGGCGGACCCAACACCGGCGTCTTCCTGCAGATTACCGCCGACCGCGCCGTCGATGTCGACATCCCCGGCCAGACCTACAGCTTCGGGGTGGTCATCGATGCCCAGGCCGCCGGCGATCTGGCCGTCCTCGAGTCCCGCGGCCGCCGCGCCCTCAGGGTCCACCTGGGAGCCGACATCGCGGCCGGGCTCAAGACGCTCTCCGACGCCATCGATCAGGCGCTGGCGTAGAGGCAGGGACGAAGGGACCAAGGGACCTAGTTGCTGGAGGGAGCCGCGAGGACCCTTTTCCTGCGTTCCGATCGTGTTGGGAAGCGCGGAACTTTTTCCCGTGGTCCGGGTTACAACCGATGACGGCTCCCTTTAAAGCCCGTCTAAGCAGGTGGCGCCCCCAGACAAGCGCATCGAACCAAACGGGCGGCGCCGGGAGCAGCACCTCAGGCAGAGGAGAACAATAGCGATGAATCGCTCATTTCTGAAGAGATTCTTCCCGCAGGTTCTGGCGTGGACCGGGCTGGTCGCCCTGTCCGTTGCGGTTGCGATCGCCCAGGACTCGATTCCGGCCCCGAATCCGGACCAGAGTCCGGCGGCGGCGCAGCCGGGCCAGCGCACCGACGGCCAGATCGAGATGGACGTAGTGCATGCCCTGGACGCCTCCAAGGCGCTGAAGAACGACATGATCACAGCAGCAACCATCCAGGGTGCGGTGACCCTCTCCGGGACGGTTTCCAGCGATGCCTCCAGCGAACTGGCCGAAGCCATCGCCGGACACGTAGCGGGCGTGACCAAGGTAAGCAACAATCTGAAGGTGGGCAATCCGCAGGAGGCGCAGGCCGCGGACGCAGGCTCGCAGCAGATGGCGGACAACCAGCCTGAGGAAGCGGCGCAGGCGCCGCCTCCGGCAGCCACGGATGGCCCGCTGCCCATGCCGAGCCAGAATCAGAACCAGGGCCAGAATCAGGCCCGGCCCCCCGCCCCTCCCGCTGCGCCTTATCCTCCGGGCCGGCCGCAGTATGCGCCCGCCTATCCTCCGCAGCGGCAGTATCCGCAGGCCCCGCCTCCGCCCGCCTATGAGCAGCCCAACGGTCCCGTCACCATTCCCCAGGGAACGCTGCTGCAGTTGCGCACCAACGAGTCTCTGGACAGCAAGCGGGCCAAGGACGGCCAACCGGTCGAGTTCACCGTGATTCGCGACGTAGCCGTCGGCGGCGTGCTGGCCCTGCCCAAGGGGGCCACCGTGCACGGCGTGGTCACCGAGGCCAAGAAGGCCGGCGATCTGGGCGGCAGCCCGGTGCTGGCGCTCAGACTCACTTCGCTCGATCTGGGCGGGCAGAGCTATCCGCTGGATTCCGATCAGTTCAAAGTGAGGGGCCCGAATAAGGCCGGCCAGACGGTGGGCAACGCCGTGAGCGGCGGAATCCTGGGCACCATTATCGGCTGCGCGGTGGGCCGCGGCGTCGGCTGCGCGGTGGGCGCCGGCGCGGGCGTCGCCGCGGGCACGGCAGCTTCCGCGGCTTCTCCGGGCCCGGGGGTCTGGATTCCGGCCGAGGCTCTCGTCACCTTCCACCTCAACACCCCACTGACCGTAAACCCGGTCGGCGCCCAGGAAGCCGCGCGGCTGGCCCAGGGCCTCTATCAGGGCGGCCCCAGCCTCTACCGCCGCGGGCCCTCTCCCTACTACGGAGCGCAGTACGCCGGGGCTTACCCCTATGGCTATGGCCCGGTCTTCTACCGTCCGTACTACATGGTCGGCGGTTTCTACTACTGGCGGTAAACGCGAGGGACTTGGGACCGAGGGACTAGAGGTGGTTGCATCAATCATTTCCGACAGAGAAGACTGTTCCGCAGGGGCTAAAGCCCCAGGTTTTATGGGCCTGTTACGGCACGGCTAAAGCCGTGCCCTTTCAAAGCCCGATTTATGCAACCAGGTCTAGAACAAAGCGGGCATCCCGGAAGGCCGGGATGCCCGCTTTGCGTTGCGGATAGAACTGTTGCCGGAGCAGCTTCCGCTCTGGTACGATTCGCAAGTAATCCCGTAGACCCACTGCGGCACCGAATAGGTCAGTGAGGTCGTCATCGCTTGCAGAAGGCGCGCCGGACCCTTCCCCATGCCTGGGTTTCCGGCCAAGACAAAGTGTGAGTCCGATCCGGCTAACCCGGCAAATGCAGAACTGTCCAGGAAAACGGGTCGCTTGAAACCATGAAGCAGCCTGCGGCGAGCGGACCAACGCGCGCCAGGCTGTCCGCGAACAACACCACGCTCGTGCCCTCCGTGATTCGCGAGCCTGCGATCGAAAAAGGACGCGGATCCATTGCCGTTCAATCAACCTTGCGAGAGGTAGGACATGTTTACCCACGACACAATTCCGCAGCGAATTACGACTCTCAACAGTCTGAACGTCGAACTCCTGAAGTTGAACCCCTCCATCACAGGTTTGTCTTTGTCGATGCTGGAGACCAAGGGCTCAAACCTCGCCATGCTGGACTTCGTGATTGCAAACAGCCCGATGACGATGTTCAACGGGATAAAGCGGGGAGACATTCTGGCGGCGCTGAAGGTCCCCCTGGCCGCCAGGGTTATCGCCGCTCCCATCACGTTTACCTACGACACCCATGGCGATAAGCACTTTCCCGGCGGGGATGCAGGGACCAAGTTCGTGCTCGGAACGACCTGGACCAAGACCACCCTCAACGCATTGCTGGTAGGCTTCATCACTCCCCACGTGGCGCGTATCCGTCGCGACGCGAACGGCGTCAAGCAGACCTATTACCTGACCGAGCCCTCGCAGGGGTACACCGGCGGCCAGGAGCTGGCCATCCAGGTGGACTATGTGCCCAGCCCGGCAGAGTACATTGGCTATCACGGCTACCCGCGAGCAGTCACGGTTATCGGCCTTTCGCGGACCCTGGGCGGCGCGGCCATCCCCCTCTGAACCCAAAGCAGGCCGGCAAAGGCAGGGCGGCCCGCTCGTCAACCCCGGTCGTTCATCCACGCGGCGCCATGCGGGCTCGCCCGCGCCCGGCCGCCGGTCGTCTATAATGACAAGTGAATCGCGCCCATCGAGAAGGTCGCGATAATTGCGCATCCGTGGGGATGCCCGCTTTGCAGCCGAGGCTAATCTGGTCCGGGCCGGCAGAGAAGGGTGTTCCGTGCTTGCGCGTAGAGAGCAGAAGGTCCAAAACCCTCCATGATTCGTTTCCTGCAAAGAGACAGCCGTGTCGTCAAGGCATTTTTCGTGGTCATCATTGGCATGGCCTCGGTGTCGATGGTGGTCTACCTGATCCCCGGCCTTACCGGCCAGGGCGCCGCGGCCGCCGATACCTATGCCGTGATCTACCCCCACTGGTACAGCAAGCTGCTCTCCTCGGGCTCGACCGTGAGCCAGTTGAAGGTGGACAAGCAGGCTCGGGCGCAGATGCAGCAGCAGCGCTATCCCGACAACCCGATGATCCTCAACCTGTTTGCCCAGCGGGTTGGCCAGCAACTGGTCCAGGAGGAGGTTCTGCTGGTTGAGGCCGACAGGCTGGGCATCCACGCCACCACCGACGACGTGCGCCAGTATCTTCAGACCGGCCAGGCCGGCGCGGTGCTCTTCCCCGGCGGCAAATACATCGGCGACGATGCGTATACCAACTTCATCGCCACCCGCTTCAACATGTCGGTGCCGGAGTTTGAGGAAGACGTGCGCCACGACATCGTCATCCGCCGCCTGCAGGCGCTGATTACCGGCGGCGTCACGGTGGGCGACCAGGAAGTCCGCGACGAGTATCGCAAGAACAACATCAAGATCAAGTTCGACTACGCGGTGATCTCCGCGGACGATGTGCGCAAGGGCATCAATCCCTCCGACGGCGATCTCGAGGCCTTCTTCAACAGGAACAAGGCGCGCTACGCCACGGCGGTTGCGGAAGAGCGCAAGATCACCTACTTTGCGTTCACCCCCAACGAGATGCCCGGCGGCGCGCCGCAGCCCACGCAGCAGGAGATCAAGGCCTACTTCAGCGCCCACCAGAGCGAGTACGAGACGCCCGATCAGGCGCGCTCGCGGCACATTCTCATCAAAGTGGATGCCGGCGCGGACGCCAAGACCGATGCCGCGGCCAAGGCCAAGGCGGAGGGAATCCTGAAGCAGTTGCAGGGCGGCGCGAACTTTGCCGACCTGGCCAAGAAGTTCTCCGACGACCCCGGCAGCAAGGACTCCGGCGGCGAGCTGCCCTTTGCCCAACATGGCACCATGGTGCCGGAGTTCGACAAGGCCATCTTCTCGCAGAAGATCGGCGAGATTGCCATCGTGAAGTCCCAGTTCGGCTACCACATCGTGCAGGTGGAAGAGCGCAAGCCGGCGCACGCGCAGGATATCAGCGAGGTGCTGCCCACCATTCAGGCCACGCTGATTCGCCAGAAGTCGGCTGCGGCGGAAGAGGACTACGCGCACGCGCTCACCTCCGAGGCCATCCAGAACGGCCTCGAAAAGACGGCCGCGGCGCACAAGCTCGAAGTGGTCACGACACCGCTGGTAGGCAAGCAGGGCGTTATCGCCGCGCTGCCCGACGGCTCGCAGATCATCGCGCGCGCCTTCGAGGCCAAGCAGGACGATCAGCCCCAGTCCGCGCCCACCGGCGAGGGCTACGCCATCTTCAAGGTCACCGCCATTCAGCCTGCCCACGCGCCCGCCTTTGCCGACTGGAAGACCCATGTCCTCGACGACTTCCGCAACGAGCAGTCGCCCATGATCCTGAGCACGATGACCATGGAGCTGGCCAACAAGGCCAAAGCCGAGAACGACCTGGCCAAGGCCGCCAAGGCGCTGGGCGCGACCGTCAAGACCAGCGACCTGGTCGGTCCGCAGGGACAGGTTCCCGACCTGGGCCAGGTGGCGCAGGTGGCTCCGCAACTGCTGGACCTGGCTCCGGGCGCATTCAGCGGGCCCATCGATGCGCAGCGCACCGGCGTGGTGGCCAGGATTCTGGACAAGCAGGAGCCGACCGCCGACGAGATCCAAAAGAACTTCGACCAGACCCGCGACCAGATGCTCGAGCAGCGCCGCTCCGAGGCTTTCAACGTTTTCTTGAGCGGCATCATGGCCGACTACAAGAAGAACAATCGCATCCGCCTGAACGCCAAGGCCCAGCAGGGCCCGCAGATTCCGGGCATGTAACCGCAGAATCAACGGAGGCAGCAGCAAGGCCCGCAACCTGGATGGTTGCGGGCCTTGCTGCGTGTGCGCTAAGACAGCTCAGCGCAATCCCACCGTCTGGTAAGGCAGGCCGGTGGCGGGCGAGTGATCGGGCTGGGCGTCTAGGTTGGGCGCGATGGAGACACCCTTTGCCGATGCCGGCGCCACGCTGACGTTCCAGCCGTCGACAACCACCTGTGCGCCTTCGCCGTTGAACGCGCCGGGATCGGCTTCGAGCGTAATGGAGCGAGTTTCACCGCCAATCAGCGAGATGTAGTTGTCGCTGGCGAATGCCGGCAGCACGCGCTCGCCGGAGCGCGTGCGGCGCAGTTGCAAATGCGCCATCAGCGCAATGTCCTTGCCGGGATTGTGCAGCGTGACGGTGATCACGCGCTTGCCGTCCGCGTCGCTGCTCGACACTTTGGCATCCAGCGTTACCATGGGCAGCTTGTTGAGGCTGGTGAAGTGGTCGGGCTGGTCCGCCGCCGCGTGCCAGTAGAAGTTCGACGAGATCGGCTTGCCCGCGGCATCGTCGAGGTCCAGCTTGAGGAAGTGCACCGCTGAAACCCCGGCAGGGAACTCGACCGGCCCGAAAGCCGTCACCGCCGAGCCCGGAGCCGTCACCTGCACTTCGTGCGTCGCGGCCACCGTGCCGTCGAGGTTGTAGATCGTGACGTGCGCCACCGCGCCGGTCACCGCCTCAGGCAGGTTGTTGACCACCTGCACTTCGCCGCTGGCCTCGTTGAACTGGATGTGCACCAGCTCGTTGGCGTGCTTGACGGCGAAGAGGGATGCGTTGGGCTCCAGGTCGTAGTGGTAGAGCTGCCACACAAAGCTGGGCTGCGCGGGGTTGCTCATCCAGGTGATCACGGCCGTCGCCGGGTGGAACATCTGCGCGTTGCGGCCTTCGTACATGGCGCGGTAGGCCTCGTAGTTCATCAGCTGCGCCTTGCGCACAAAGTCGGCCAGGTTGGCCACCGCGCCGTAGCGGCTGGCAAGCTCGGCAGGATAGTCCTGGCTGCCGGAGTTGCCGCGCGCAAAGTCGTGCTCGGCCCAGTCGTCGTTGATCGACTCCCAGTCCTTCTTCGGCATCATGCCGTGGATGGATTCGAGCGTGGGCACCGACACCGACCCTGTCTCGGTCTTGAAGTAGTCATCGGTGATCTTGTAGAACTCGCGCGGCGTGCGCCAGGAGTAAGGCCCGTGGGAGCGGACGCCGGGGCCGTCGGTCGAACTGGGCTGGTAGCGGCGCGTCGGTTCCAGCTCGGAGAGCACCTTGCGCAGCGCCGCGTCGATCTCCGGCGGCGGAAAGCCCTCGTTGCGCGCGCACCACAGCATGATGGCCGCGTGATTGCGGTAGCGCAGCACCTTCTCCCGCACGTTGGCGATGTAGGTGTCGAGGTCGGTGGGGTCGGGGCCGTCGCCGGGATTGGGCTGGAAGAACTCGTCCCAGATGAGGATGCCGTACTTGTCGCACAGCTCGTAAAAATCTTCGCCGGTCGACTGGCCCACCCAGTTGCGGATCAGGTTGAGGTTGGCCAGCTTGTGCAGTTGAATCTGGGCTTCGAGCCGCTCGCGGGGGATGCGTTTGAGCCCTTCGTCGAGGCCCCAGTTTCCGCCGCGAATGAAGATGGGCACGGCGTTGACGGAAATGGTCAGCGTGTCGGTGCCGGGCACGCTGTAGGTGATCTTGCGAACGCCGAAGCTGACCTCTTGGCTGTCGGAAACAGTCTTGTTGACCTTGAAGCTGAGTCGCAGCTTGTAGAGATTCTGCGGTCCGTAGCCGTTGGGCCACCACAGGCGCGGATGATCGACGTGCAGAACCGGCGTGGTCTTGGAGTCGAAACTCACCAGCTCCGTGCTGTGCGGGGCCAGGGTCACGGCCTTGCTGAAGGAGATGCTGTCGATGGCGCCGGCGAGTTCTCCCGTCACGGGCTGGCCGGTAACGTTCTCGACCGTTGCCTGCACGCCGATGTCGGCCGAATCGGTGCGCGGCAAGGGAAGATCGGTGGTGACCAGCGGATTCTTCACCACGACGGGGCCGGTGACGGCGAGATACACCTTCTGCCAGATGCCGGCGTCGCGGTCGCGCATGGCGGGCAGCCAGTCCCAGCCAAGGGTGCAGAGGAACGTGGGCCCGTCGATGGCGGACTCGCCGCCGTTCGGCCCGATGCCGTCGCGCAGGGTGTGCTCGTGGGAGACGCCGGGATGCGGCTGCGGCGCAACCAGAACGGCGACCACCGCCTTCTTTCCGGGCGTCACGTTGGCGGTGACGTCGAATATGCCGCGGGCGAATGCGCCGCGCGTCGTGCCCACCTCGGCGCCGTTCACCCACACGGCGGACGAGTAGTTGATGCCCTCGAAATTGAGCCACACGCGCTGGCCCTTGTACGGCTTGGGCACGTCGATCGTGGTCCGGTACCAGTACGAGGTGCGGGCCAGGCTCTCGGGAATGATTTCCGGGCGGTTGTTCTCGCCGTAGAGAGGCTCGGGATAGACGTGGTTGTTGACCAGCGTGGTCAGCACCGTGCCGGGGACCGTGGCCGCGTACCAGCCGGCTGTTTTGAAGGCCGCGGCAGAGACCTCAGCGCCCGCCTGTGGAACCTTGGCCACGTCCTGCAACTGCCAGCCCGTGGAGACCGCGACCGGCCCGGGCAGAGCCGGCGCGGCGGAGGCGGCGGGAAGGGCAAGAAAAGTTGATAACGATACCACAAGAAGTCCTAGCACGGGTCGGATTTGGGGGTACACGGCAAGCATTCCTCGCAGTTTTTCAAAGGGATTTGCGGCTTGGTGAGCCGGACTCACGGATTATATACCCGCTCCCGGCGGCGTGGTATCGACCCGGCTTCCGGGGTCCGCGCAATAATGGAGACATGGAATTCGAGCGTTCCTCCGGCGTTCTCCTGCACGTCAGTTCACTGCCTTCGTATGGAGGCATCGGCGACCTGGGGCCGATGGCCCACGAGTTCGTGGCTTTTCTTGCCGCGGCCAAACAGCACGTCTGGCAGGTGCTGCCGCTCTGTCCCACGGGCTATGGCAACTCGCCCTATGCGGGCTCCTCGGCCTTCGCCGGCAATCCCTACCTGATCAGCCTGGAGTACCTGTGCGACTGGGGCTGGATCGAGGTCAACCGCATCGCCGGTCTTGCGGGGCGAGGCGGCAACGTGGACTTCGGGCAGGTGGAACAGCGGAAGCTGCCGCTGCTCCAGGAGGCGGCGGGGAATTTTCTCGACCGCGCGCCGCACGACCCACGCCTGGCCGCGCAGTGGGCAGAGTTCGAAGCGTTCTGCGGAGCGGAATCAAGCTGGCTCTCCGACTATGCTTTCTACGCGGTGCTGCGCAGGGAGTTCAATACCGGCGCGTGGACGGCGTGGCCGGAGCCGGTGAGGAAGAGACAACCGGCCGCGCTCGCGCAGATCGCCGCACAGCATGGCCGCGCGCTCGCCCAGGAGCAGGTGCTGCAGTTTGCCTTCGCCAAGCAGTGGAGCGCGCTGCGGAAGGTTGCGGCGGATCATGCGATTCGCATCCTCGGCGACGTGGCTATCTTCGTCAACATGGACTCGGCCGATGTGTGGGTGCATCCGGAGCTGTTCGAGCTCGACGAGGAGCTGAAGCCGATCCGTATTGCCGGAGTGCCGCCCGACTATTTCTCGCCCACGGGGCAGCGCTGGGGCAATCCGCTCTATCGCTGGGATGTGCTTGAGGCTCGCGGCTTCGACTGGTGGATCGAGCGCATCCGCCGCGCCTGCGCGCTCTACGACCTGGTCCGCCTCGATCACTTCCGCGGCTTCGAGGCCTTCTGGGCCATTGCGGCCGAGGAAGAAACGGCCATCAACGGCAAGTGGGTCAAGGCGCCGGGCCTCGTGCTCTTCCGCGCCCTCGAGTCGGCGCTGGGCCCGCTGCCGCTGATCGCCGAGGACCTGGGCGTCATCACTCCCGAGGTTGACGCGCTGCGGCTGGAGCTGGGGATGCCGGGGATGAAGGTGCTGCAGTTTGGATTCAGCGACAAGAGCGCGCACATGCACCTGCCGCAGCAATTCACGCCGGGCACCGTGGCTTACACCGGCACGCACGACAACGACACCACGCAGGGCTGGTGGAATACGGCCAACGCCGCCACGCGCGCCGCCGTCGAGGCATTCGTCGGGCCGGCAGGTGGCCGCCCGGTGTGGCCGCTGATTCGCGCCACCGAGGCCAGCGTCGCCGAGCTTGCAATCGTTCCCGTGCAGGACCTGCTGGAGCTTGGCTCCGAGGCCCGCATGAACACGCCGGCCGTCGGTGCAGGCAACTGGGGCTGGCGCGCGCCCGAGGGAAGCTGGACGCCGGAGCTGGCGGTTCGGCTGGCGGCGCTTGTCGACGTGACCGATCGGGATAACGATCCGCTGGGCCCGGTCACGCGAGAGGTACCGAGCTAGTGGTGTCCGCCGCACAGATGGTCGTTTATGCTTTAAAAGGGCACGACTTCAGTCTTGGCGGAAACGCCCAACAAAATCGCGGGCCTTAACCCCTGAGGGAGCTGCTCTCCTTGCTTACCACCGCGTTGATCATCGGCCGCCATTCGGGAAACGCATAGACCTCCATCATCTTTGAGATCAGAGCCGCGGCCTCAGCCTCGGTGAGCCTCGAACCAATCGTCCAGGTCCCGCCGAAACCGTCGATCTCCACCTGGATTTGCTCAGGGTATTCATTCCCCCTCAGGGAGATGCGCGGATTTGAACGCAGGTTTCGAACCGCGCGCGTCAGCTCGGTGCGGCTCCTCGCGCAGCTCTCGCTGGTCGTCACCGTGAGCGCGGCGGGGTTCATGATCAGGAGCCGCTTTCGTCCCACGAGGTTCATGACGCCGGACGCAGCCAGAAGCAGCCCCACCCCACCAAGCACCGCAATGACCCAGCCTGGCGCCGGCTCGATAAATATTCTGAGCAGACCGTAAACAACGAACGGAAGCCCTGCCAGAATGACAATTGCCAGCAACTCCGCGAATTCAGCCGGGCCAGGCATCTCCACACGAATCCCGTCCTCCGTCCGCTCCCACTTCAGTCTTCCTACCAGCGTATCGAGCATCGCGCCCTTCCCGGCTAAGATGTTAGCGCAAGTCATGGCCGATGAGTGTAACTCTGTTGGGGGATGAAGTTACGCGAAGGTCGAATGTGGGATTCAGAACCAGCTGCGCGGGAACTGGTAAACCTGCAGCATCTTGTCGATTAGCGCGCGGGCTTCGGTTTCCGTAACCCCCTTGGCGAAGGTGTGTGGCTTGTTGGCCGCTTCGAACTCGATGCTGCTTGAATCTCGATTCAGGACAGACCAGTAGTCGGACTTCCTGAAGGGGGGGACAAATCTCAACCGGCTCACTTGATCGGCCGGGAAGGCATGGGTAGTCAAATCGATGCCCAGAACCCGGGTCTGAATCCTGAGCTCGGATGAATCCAGGGCAAGAAGCGTATCGCCAGTCAGGGTCCACACCAGCCAAGCCACGAAGTAGAAGAAGGCAACGACGTAGATCGCCATCGCAATCATCTGCAGCATGAATTCAGTATCTTCCGGGAAGGGCCGCACCGACTGATGCCGGGAGCGAACGATCTCAAGGACCAGCCAGATGGCAACCAGCGGTCCAAAGACGGCCTTGAACGGACCTCGCCTCGCCGGGATTCGCATGCGGATGCCGTGCTCCGTCTTTTCCCACACCACCCTGCCTTCCAGGATTTCGAGCATGGCGGGCTCTCCTTGCCTTGCGCGGGACGCAGTCAAAACCAGCTGCGCGGGAACTGGTAAACCTGCAGCATCTTGTCGATCAGCGCGCGCGCCTCGTTCTCGGTCACTCCTCGCGCAAAGCTTTGCCGCCGGTTTCTTGCCTCGAAGCGGATGCAACTGGAGTTGGGGTTGACGGTGGTGCGCTGGGTCAGCACCTTGGTGTG
>JARLGE010000077.1 GCA_031296215.1 Occallatibacter sp. | reverse complement strand
TGAGCCAGCAATGAAGAGCCGCAAACCCCAACCCGCGCCTTTGCCCGGCCAGCCTGAAGCCCAGGGTGCCCCATCCTTGCGCGTGTCTTCCGGCGCAAGGGTGGGAGACCACGAATCCTCTCCGGCCGGAAACAACGAAGTGGAAATAGCCAAGCCCGTCTACGGCGGCGCATTCCTCGCCCGCGTCGAAGGCAAGGCCATCTTCGTCCCGCTCACCTTGCCCGGCGAGCACGCCCGCATCCGCATCACCCAGAACAAATCCGGCTACTCCACCGCCGAAGTCGCCGAAATCGTTACCGCCTCTGCACAGCGCATCCCGCCCCGCTGCCCACACTTTGGCGCATGCGGTGGCTGCAACTACCAGCACACGGATTACGAAAACCAGCTCGCTTTCAAACAGGCCATCCTGCGCGAAACCCTGGAGCGCGGCGGCGTTCCACCGCCGGAAGAGATCAGCGTCCTCGCGGCAGACCCCTGGGCCTATCGCAACCGCATCCGCCTCGCCTTCGATGCCGCCGGGAACCCCGGCTATCGCAGCCGCAAATCGCACGCCATAATCCCAGTCGCCCAATGCCCCATCGCCGCGCCCCTGCTGCTCTCCGCCGCTCATGCCGCGGCAGAAATCCTCGCCCGCGTTCCACCCAATCTTCGCCCCGCGGAGCTGTCTCTTTTCTGCGACCCCGCCGAATCCGCCCTGCTCGCCACTTTCTTCGCTGCCGACTCCGCAGGCATTCGCCTTGGCCCACTTGCCGAGTCTCTTCACGAGCGCATCTCCGCACTCGCCGGCGCGCAGCTTGCCGCCGACGGCCGCCCCGGCCATCCCCAGCGCACGCTCGCCCAATGGGGCAGCGCCTCGCTTTCTTACTCAGCCGCAGGCTTCCACTATCGCGTGGACCACGGCGCATTCTTCCAGGTCAATCGCTGGCTCATCGATGCGCTTGTCGAGCAGGTCACCGCCGGCCAGAAGGGCGCGCTGGCCTGGGACCTCTTCGCCGGCGTCGGCCTCTTCGCCCGCAAACTCACCGCCGGCTTTCAGCGCGTCGTCGCCGTCGAATCCGCCCCGCCCGCCATGAACGCCCTTGAAGCCAACCTGCAAGGCACAACCGGAACCGCCGTCCGCGCCGCAACGCTGGACTTTCTCCGTGGCCGTAACAACAGTGAGCAGCCCGGCTTGATCGTCGTTGACCCGCCCCGCACCGGCCTCGGCTCAGAAATCACCGCGCTGCTCGGCGAGATCGCGGCGCCCGCGCTGGTCTACGTCTCCTGCGACCCGGCAACCCTGGCCCGCGATCTGCGCGCGCTCGTCGGCTCCGGCTACCAAATCCACTCCATCACGCTAGCCGATCTCTTTCCGCAGACCTTCCACCTGGAAACGGTGGTCCATCTGCGCCGCGCTTGACCCCTCAACTGCTGCATGCATCCAGTCCACAATCCTCAGGCGTAGAGGTCCAGCTCGATCGCATCGATCAGCGGCACCAGCCACTTCAGCAGCGCCTGGTGCATGGGATGCTGCACGTATGCATCCAGCGCAGCCTTGTCCTTGAAACGCATCACGCCGCCAAACGTGTACCCCTTGCCCCGCGGCGAAATGTTTGCCCCAACGTGCGTTTCAATCAGCCCGGAAATCTGCCCCTGGAACGCGCGGATCGACTGCTCCGCTTTTGCCTTCAGTTCCTCCGTCGCCTCCGGCTTCCATTGAAAGGCAAATACGTGAAAGACATTTCCTGTCTGACCCTCTGTTCCGGTGCCTTCCGCAAGTGCGGCGGAAGCGATTGTGGCGGCCGAGACCGCGAGGCCGGCGCTCCGCATCAGATTTCGGCGTGTCATTCGAGGCATCTGGATCTTCCTTTCATTAGCTGCGGTTGACGAGTCGGCGAACCATTCGCTCAAATCAAGACTACCGCAGCGGCCGGCTGCAAAATGAAACGCGAAATCGCCTCCCCTGTGCCGCCCCTCCTACCATCTGTGCGAGAAATGCTTTACGCTTGACGCGCACACAATCCTGTCAATTTTCGCGCCGCTATGCCAGCCGAATCCCCCAATTTCGGGCAAAGCCTCGACAGTCCCGCCTCCTCCGGACTGAGCGGCCTGCTGGGCCAACTTCCCCTCTTCCATGCGGCCTGGCTGTTCGCGCTCGGCATCTGCGCCGCGCACTGGCTGTGGCTGCGGCCCAGCGTGGTGCTCGTCGCGCTCATCCTGCTGGCTGCTCTCTGCGCCCTCGCCGCCTTCCGCGCCCAGCGCATTGCGTGGCTGCCGCTTGCTGTCCTGTGGCTTCTGCTGGGCGCATGGTGTGCGGAGATGGAGCCGCATCCCGCGCCCGCGCCGCAACTCGTCCGCCTCTCCGACGGCCTGCTGCGCACCGTGGAAGGCACAGTCGTCGATGCTGGCCCGCTGCACGCGGAGATCGAGGAGAATCTCGACGAGCCCCCGCCCGCCGAGCGGTCCTCCGAGCGCCCCTCTCAAAGGATCGATCTGCGCGTCTCCTCTATCGAAGTCGTCGGCGACGACGACGACGCGCAGATCCCCGCCGCCGGCGCCGTGCGCCTCATCGTCCGCTGGCCCTCCAACTCCGCCGCTCAGGCCGGCGCGCAGCCGCTCCAGTGCGGCGACCGCGTGCGCGCCGTGGCTCGCCTGCTCCAGCCGGAGACCTACCACGATCCCGGCGTCTTCAGCCGCGAGGATTATCTCGTCGGCCAGGGAGTCACCTCCACGGCGACCGTGAATCTCGATCGACTAGAGCGATTGGACCGCATGGGCCAGGCGCCCACCGCTCTCATGGCCTGCCGTCTCAGCGGCTGGCAGCACAGCGCCACCGCGCGCCTGCTCGCCCTGCCCGCCGCCATGCGCCGTCTGCCCCCCGCCCTGCGCCTCTCGCCCGAAGACGCCGTCATGTTGGCCGCCATGGTCGCCGGCGACCGCACCTACCTCTCCCATTCGCTGCGTGTGGGCTTTGAACGCACCGGCTCCTTTCACATGCTGGTCGTCTCCGGCTTCCACCTGGCCATTGTCGCCGCGTGCTTGTTCTGGGTCGCGCGCCGCCTGCGCATCCCCCGCGTCCCGGCCACCCTGCTCACCATCGCCGCCTCGTTCGCTTACGCGCTCTTCACCGGCTTCGCCACGCCCGTGCAGCGCTCGCTCTGGATGGTTACGCTTTACCTCCTCGCCCGCCTCGTCTACCGCGAACGCAGCCCGCTCAACACCATCGGCTTTGCTTCGCTCTGCCTGCTGGCGGTGAGCCCGCGCAGCCTCTTCGAATCGAGCCTGCAGATGACGCTGCTCGCCGTCGTGGCCATCGCCGGCGTCGCCGCGCCCCTGCTTCT
>JARLGE010000322.1 GCA_031296215.1 Occallatibacter sp. | reverse complement strand
CCCGACCAGAGCCGCGAACACTCGCGCGCAGGCGAGCTCACCCGCTATGCCTGGCAGCATTATGGCGACAAGCTCAAGGCTGTGCTTCCCGCTCTGGGTACCCATACACCGATGCGCGACGATCAGATCTCGAAGATGTTCGGCGCTATTCCCGCCGATCTGTTCCGTGTGCATAACTGGCGCACCGATGTGGAGACCCTCGGCGAGGTTCCCGCAGAATTCGTCCGCGAGCAGTCCGAAGGGAAGCTGAATTATGGGTGGCCCGCGCAGGTGAACCGCCTTATCTCGCGGGGCGAATTCGATCTGATTCTCTCCATCGGCCAGGTCGTGCCTCACGAAGTGATCGGCATGGCCAACTACACCAAGAACATCCTGGTCGGCACGGGCGGTCGCGAGGGGATCAACCGCAGCCACTATCTTGGTGCGGTCTACGGTATGGAGCGCATCATGGGCCGGGCGGAGAATCCAGTGCGCGCCGTCCTCAATTACGCTTCCGATCATTTCCTCCGCCATCTTCCCATCGTCTACGTGCTTACCGTCGTCGCGCGTCGCGCGGATGGGGGCTTGGCCGTCCGCGGCCTCTTCATCGGCGACGACAGCGAGTGCTTTCACTTAGCCGCGGAACTAAGTTTGAAGGTCAACTTCGAGATACTCGACAAACCCATCAGGAAAGCGGTTGTCTTTCTCAATCCTCATGAGTTTCAGTCCACATGGCTCGGCAACAAGGCCGTCTATCGCACACGCATGGCCCTGGCCGACGGCGCCGATCTTATCATCCTCGCACCTGGCGTCAAAGAGTTTGGCGAAGACAAGACCATTGACGCCTTGATTCGCAAACACGGCTATCGCGGCACTCCCGCGACCCTGGCCGCGGTAGCTGCCGACGCCGATCTGGCCAACGAGCTCAGCGCCGCCGCCCATCTCATTCATGCTTCTTCCGAAGGCCGTTTCGGCATCACCTGGTGCCCTGGGCATCTGACCCGTGAGGAAGTCGAGTCGGCCGGCTTTCTTTATGCCGATCTCAACGCAATGCTGGAGCGCTATAGCCCCGGCACACTCGAAGAGGGATACAACCACATCGACGGCGAAGAAGTCTTCTTCATCGGCAATCCCGGCCTTGGCCTGTGGGCGCACCGCAGCCGGCTCTGAAAGGAAAACTGAATGGGTTCGCAGCTCTTTAGTCTGGAAGGCAAAGTCGCTGTCATCACCGGAGGAACCTCCGGCATCGGCCGCGCGCTTTCTCTCGGTCTGGCCGAAGCCGGCGCGGATGTCGTCGCCACAGCCCGACGCAAGCAGCAAGTTGACGAAGCCGCCGCGGCAATCGAAGCACTGGGGCGGCAGACACTGCGCCTTGCCTGCGACGTCTGCGACCGGTCCTCGCTCGAACTGTTGCTCGCCGCCGCGCTCGAGCGCTTCGGCAAGGTCGACATCCTCATCAACTGCGCCGGAAGAATCAAGCGCACCCCGACGCTCACCATGCCGGAAGAAGAATGGACGGCGATTCTCGACACCAATCTCACCGGGACTCTGCGCGCCTGCCAGGTCTTCGGCAGGCATATGCTCGAACGCGGCTACGGCCGCATCGTCAACATTGCTTCTCTCAATAGCTTTGTCGCTCTCAGCGAAGTGGCCGCCTACGCAGCCAGCAAAGCCGGCGTCGCTTCGCTCACACGCTCGCTTGCGGTCGAGTGGTCGAAGAGAGGCGTGACCGTCAATGCCATTGCTCCCGGCGTCTTTCGCACCGAACTGAATGCCGATCTGCTCGACAGCACCCAGCGCGGCCAGGAGTTGCTGATGCGCACGCCCATGGGCCGCTTCGGCAAGACAGAGGAGTTGATCGGCGCAGCGATCTATCTCGCATCCGACGCCGCCAGCTTCGTCACTGGACAGACGCTGGTTGTCGATGGAGGATTTCTGGCAAGCGGCGTCAACCAGTAAATTCGTCGCTTCACAACCGCGACTTACGACAGTCAAGAGTTTCAAAAGGGAAAAACGATGAGCAATAGCAACGTAGCTTTCGCACTTATCGCAGGCACGGCTTTGACTCTGTCTGCAGCACCAATCGCTCTTCAAGCGCAGGATGCTAAACCCGCGACCCTCGCACCGGCAACCATGCCTCGCATCGGCACCGTGGATGAGCGCTTCCAGTCCTACAACATTGAAATGGTCGAAGTCACGGGTGGGCGGTTTTGGAAGCCGTACGCCAGCAAGGCTGACACCAATCCCGAACCAGCAACGCAGCACGCCGCCAATCAGCCCACGGGTATGGACCCTTCGCTCTATCAGTACCGGCCGCCCATTGACCTGAGCAATGCCCGGCTGCGCAAATTGGCCGCTGCGCTGGGCCCCGTATACCTGCGCGTCAGCGGCACCTGGGCCAACACAACCTACTTCCTGGACTCTGACGAACCCGCGCCGGCAACTCCTCCCAAAGGCTTCAATGGCGTGCTCACCCGCAGCCAATGGAAGGGCGTCGTGGATTTCGCGCACGCCGCCAACGCCGAGATCGTCACCTCCTTTGCCATCAGCCCCGGTACCCGCGACGCCGCCGGAGTATGGACTCCGGATCCGGCAGAGAAGTTTGTCGCCTACACAAAATCCATCGGCGGCCGCATCGCCGCAGCCGAATTCATGAACGAACCCAACATTGCCGAGATGGGCGGCGCGCCCAAGGGCTACGACGCAGCCGCCTATGGGCGCGATGTCGCCGTGTTTCGCGCCTTTGCCAAGCAATCTCTGCCGGGTCTGATCTTCCTCGGCCCCGGAGCCGCAGGCGAAGGCACGCTGATGACTCCATCAGCCATGCACACGCTCTCCAGCGCGGATCTGCTCACAGCCACCGGCCCGGTCTTCGATGCTGTGTCCTTTCATTCCTACGGCGCCGTCTCCAGCCGCTGCTCCATCTTTGGAGCCGCTGCGACGACGACTGCCGAAGCAGCGCTTTCTGACGAGTGGCTGGCGCGACCCGCCCGCATCGAGGCATTCTATGGCGGCATCCGCAATCGCTTCGAACCGGGCAAACCGATCTGGAACACGGAGACCGCGCAGGCAGCCTGCGGCGGCGACCGCTGGGCCTCCACGTTTCTCGACAGCTTTCGCTATCTCAACCAACTCGGTATCTCGGCCCAGCACGGCGTCCAGGTTCACATGCACAACACCCTCGCCGCCAGCGACTACGGCCTGCTCGACGAGAAAACCTACGAGCCTCGTCCCAACTACTGGGCGGCGCTGCTTTGGCGCAGGCTGATGGGAACCACGGTTCTCGATCCTGGCCCGGCGCCTGCAACCAGTTTGTACATCTATGCTCAATGCCTGCGCAACCATTCCGGCGGCGTCACCCTGCTGGTCATCAATGCCGGCCGGGACGCATCGCAGTCCCTCGACCTTCCTTCGGCCTCGGAACGCTACACCTTGACCGCTGAACACCTCCTGGACAATCACCTGCAGTTGAATGGTGTGGAGCT
>JARLGE010000321.1 GCA_031296215.1 Occallatibacter sp. | reverse complement strand
TGCAGCGTGCGGGCGAAGGGAATGGTCTCGCGGACGTGGTCGAGGCCGCAGATCCAGGCTACTGCGCGCTCAATGCCCATGCCGAAGCCGGAGTGGGGGACGCTGCCGTAGCGGCGCAGGTCGAGGTACCACTGGAAGGCTTCGCGTGGCAGCTTGTGCTGGTCGATGCGGCTGCTTAGCAATTCGTAGGATGACACGCGCTGCGAGCCGCCGATGATTTCGCCGTAGCCCTCGGGCGCAAGCACGTCGACGCACAGGGCGAGGCGCGGATCCTTGGGGTCGGGCTCCATGTAGAAGGCCTTCACATCGGCCGGGTAGCGGTTGACCATGACCGGGCGGTCAAATTGATTGGAGAGCCAGGTCTCGTCGGGGGAACCGAAGTCGTTGCCATATTCGAAAGCCGCTTCCAGGTGGCCGTCCTTGTGGGCCTGGTTCAGCATGGCGGCGGCATCGTCGTAGCGCAGTCGCGGGAAGGGCGGGACGATCGCTTCCAATTTGGCGCGGTCGCGGCCGATGACCGTCAGCTCCGGCCCGCGGTTCTTCAAAACCGACTGCACGATGTGGGAGAGGAAGTTTTCGGCAAGTTCCAGCAAACCGTCGAGGTCGCAATAAGCAACTTCCGGCTCGATCATCCAGAACTCGGTCAGATGGCGGCGTGTCTTCGACTTCTCCGCGCGGAACGTTGGGCCGAAGCTGTAGACCTTGCCCAGCGCCAGCGCCGTCGACTCGATGTACAGCTGGCCACTCTGCGTCAGGAAGGCCGGCTCGCCGAAATAATCAACCGGAAACAGGGTCGAGGTGCCCTCGCAGGCCGCCGGGGTGAGAATGGGCGGGTCGGTGCGGATGAAGCCGTTGGTGTCAAAATACTCCGCCGCCGCGCGCATGATCTCGGCGCGGATGCGCAAAATGGCCGACTGGCGCGGCGAGCGCACCCACAAGTGGCGATGCTCCATGAGGAAGTCGACGCCGTGCTCCTTGAGGGTGATGGGGTAGGGGTCGGACTCGGGGACGCGCTGGACCACTTCGACATTCTCGATGTCGAGTTCGTATCCGCCCGGCGCTCGCTTGTCGGCGCGGACCTTTCCGGTGACAATGACGCTGGACTCCTGCGTCAGCCCCTTGAGCGCCTCGAAGACCTCCGGCGCCACGCTCTTCACATGGGCCACCCCCTGCACCGTCCCGGTGCCGTCGCGAAAGATGGGGAACAGCAGCTTGCCGCTCTCGCGCGAGTTGTAGAGCCAGCCCTTCAGCGTGACGGACTGGCCTTCGTGCTGGCCAAGGGTGGCGATTGTCGCTACGGGTGGGGTTGCCACCTGCGGTGCGGCTGACGGCGCTTGCGTGGCAGGAGCGGTTGGTACAGCGGGTGTGGTGCTTTCTTCAGGCATGGATAAGTCCCTCAACGCGGCCGCAAAAGAACTCCTGGCGGCCGGACTCTCTAGGATAACGCTGTGGGAAGGGCTACCGGGCTGCTGCGAGAGCCGCGGCCAGTGCCTGCTCCACCGTGGGGTGCGCGAACTGGAAGCCGGCTGCGGCTAGGCGGGCGGGAACAGCGCGGGCGCTCGCGAGCAGGGCTTCGTCGGCCATCTGGCCCAGGGCCAGGCGCAGGGCGAAGGCGGGAGCGGGCAAAATGGCCGGGCGATGAACGGCGCGGCCCAGGGCGCGGGTGAACTCCGCGTTGGTCACGGGCCGCGGGGCGGTCAGGTTCACTGCGCCGGCGAGCGCGGGAGTGTCCAGAGCGAAGAGGACCGCGGCCACGGCGTCAGCCAAGCCGATCCAGCTCATCCATTGGCGGCCCGAGCCGAGGCGCCCGCCGAGACCGAAGCGAAAGATGGGCAGCATCTTGGCCAGGGCGCCGCCGTGACCGAGCACGACGCCGAAGCGGAGGTGCACGACGCGCATGCCGGCGTCCAAGGCCGGCTTGGCCGCGGCTTCCCACTCCCGGCAGAGATCGGCCAGGAATCCATTTCCGGGCTCAGAGCGTTCATCCAGGAGCTCGTCGCCGCGGTCTCCGTAGATGCCGGTGGCGGAGGCGACGAGCAGGGCCTTCGGAGGCTGGCGCAGCCGGGCGAGCGCGGCTGCGAGGGCACGCGTGGATTCGACCCGGCTGGTCCACATTTCGCGCTTCCAGGCCGGTGTCCAGCGATGACCGGCGACGCTGGCCCCGCTCAGGTGGATGGCCGCGGCCAGACCCTCGACAGGCGCGGTGTCTGGAATGGCCGACGCGGCCTCGGGGTCCCACCTGAGCTGACCTTGGCCAACGGGGCCGCGGCGCACCAGTTGCAGCATCTGCGTGTCGCGGCCAGCCAGTGCCTGGCGCACAGCCGTCCCCAGCATTCCGGATGCGCCGGAGAGCAGGATTGGAGGTGAAGCCGGCCCTGTATTGACAGGATGGATTTTCTTTTCCCCCTGGTGAATACGATACTGCTCGCCGCCGAAGGATGATTTAGCAGCATGGGAATCCTTTTTGATCTGGACAACATTCCAGCCAAGAGCGCATCCTAGCAGTTGTGGATTCTGGAGGCGCGTATGGGCGAGCCGGCAGAGGTCAAGATCGAGGAGATGCAGAAGACCCAGGTTGATCCGGAGACCGCCGAGCGGTTCATTGCCGAGAAGCGCATCGGCGAGCGCATCAAGCGGCTGCGGCTCAAGAAGTCCATGGGCTTGGTGGAGTTGGGCAAGCATACGGGCCTGTCGGCAAGCTTTCTTTCGCAGCTCGAGACCGGGCGTGTCGTCCCCACGCTGCGCAACCTTTCCCGCATCGCCATGGTCTTTTCCAAGGACCTGTCCTATTTTTTCGAGACCGAGCCCAACGCGCTGTTCCGGATTCACCGCCGCAAGGAGCGGGTGCGGCTGCCCCAGACCGGCGTGGCCGCGCCGACCTACTTCTTTGAAAGCCTCGGCTATATGGTTCCAGACCGGCACATGGACCCCTACTTCGCCGAGTTTGTCCCGCTGACCAAAGAGATGGAGCCCAAGGCGCACATGCATCCCGGCTTCGAGTTCCTCTACCTTTTGGACGGCGAGCTCGATATCCACCACGGCGACCAGGCCTGTACGTTGGAAGCCGGCGACGCCATCTACTTCGACGCCAGCACGCCGCACTCCTATCAGTGCGCGGGAAAGAAGCCGGCCGGCGCCATCATTGTGACCATGCACCAGGCGCCGGCAGCGCAGCCGATTCCCCTGCGCGCGGTCAGCTCGGCAACCACGCCCAAGCCGGCCGCGCCTGCGCCCCCCCAGCGGCCCGGCGTGCCCGAGATAAAGTAAGCCTGGCTGGGCTGGCCGTTCCCGCGCCTGGGCCTAATCGGTCTGGGTGGTGAAGTACTCCGCCACTTCCTGCCAGTTGTTCACGCGGACAAAGCCGGTGGCGGCCAGGTTGTGGGGCGCGGTGTAGAGCAGGCCCTGGCCTTCAAAGCGCAGCAGGTTGCGAGGCAGGTCGTCGATGAGGAAGTCGGCGCGGAGAATGCTCTTGTTGCCGCAGAACACATAGTGCGTGGGCGGGATGAAGGGGAAGTGGCGCTGCAGCCAGCGATACTTGGGGCCGAGCGAGTTGGGAACGGTCATGGCCTGGGTGGCGATGAAGATTTCAAAACGCTGGCTCAGTTCTTTGAGTACATCTTGCGCGCCTGGCATCAGGGCCAGGTCCTCGAAGAAGTCTTCCGCATCGAGAAAGGCGCGCAACTGCGCCTGGCGGTCCGCGGGAGTCACCTCCCACAGGCCCTTGCCGGCCAGGTCCTGCGGCCTGATCTCTTCGTCGAAGGTCTGGTTGTAGCGGCGCAGGTGCTCGGCCAGCGTATCCGCCATCACCTCATCCATGTCCACACAGATGCGCCGCATCTCCAGGCCCTCTAGCCTCCTGCCTGGGTTTTTTTGACTTTGGACTTTGCCTCGCGTGCGGCTTCGGGCTGGGGGGCCTTGGGAACCGGCGCGAAGGCCGGGTCCCAGTAGAGAAGGCGGCCGCAACTGTCGCAGGTGAGCAGCTCGCCTTCGCGCAACTGGTTCCAGGTCTGCGGCCGCACGCCCATGCGGCAGCCAGTGCACTGCTGATTGTCAACGCGCGCCAATCCCGTGCCGCGGGAGCCGGAAAGCCGGTCGAAGCGCGTGAGCCACTCCGGTTCGATGGCCTGGCGCAGCGTCTCGCGCTCCGCGTTCAAGCCGTCCAACTCCGCGGTAAACTCCTGCTGGCGCAGCGCCACCCGCGCGCGGGTCTTGTCCAGGGCGCCGGCCAGCACTTCCACCTGGGTGCGCGCCGCGGCCAGCGCGGCTTCCTGCGTTTCCGTTCGCTCCAGGCTCGCGAATTCCTCGTTCTCCAGCCGGTCTTGCTCAGCCGTCTCGAAGCGGATCTCGTGCTCGATGGCCACGGCTTGCTCGGGAGTCTTGACCACATCGAGCTGGGTGCGGAAGCGCGCCGCCTTTTGGCGGTGGCCGGCAATCTCCCGCTCCAGGCGCGTTCGGAGCGACTCCTCGCGGCTCAACGCATCGGAGGCGTCGGCGGCCTGGCGCTCGGCGGCGGCCAACGCAGCCTTGGCCTGGGCCATTTCGGCGGGCAGCGCACGCAGGGCGGCGTTCAGGCGGGCGCGCTCCAAATCCGCGCTTTGCAGCTTTACGAGGTTTTCAATATGCGCTTGCATCTGTGATAGAAAGTCTACGCCCTGCACCGTCCAATCAGAAAATGGAGGCGGGCCGGTGCTGCGACAATAGAAACCAATTGGGGGCGGGCGTGGCGGAGGTGCGCACAGGGTTCTGGCAAAGGAACCGCTGGTTGAAGTGGGTGGCCGGCGGTGTGCTCGCGGCGCTTGCGGCGCTGGCCGTGGCGGTTTCTGTCCTGCTACATCGGGCCGAGCCCTACCTGCGCGCGCGCATTCTGGAAACCCTCCAGGATCGCTTTCACGCCCGCGTGGAGCTGGACAGCTTTCACATGTCGCTCGTTCATGGACTGCAGGCGGAAGGGCACGGATTGCGCATCTGGCCGCCGGCGCAGGTGGCTGGAGTGAATGCGCCCGCGGCGACCGAGCCCGCCATCCCGCTGATCCGGCTCGATGAGTTTCGCTTTCACGCCCCACTCGTATATGTTCCCGGTAAGCCGATCCACGTTTCGGCGGTCGAGTTGAAGGGGCTGGAGATCGATCTTCCGCCTCGATCCCACTTTATTCACACCACCGACTCGACGCCGAAGACTGCAACCGCGCCAAGCGCCGGGCTGATCCGCTTCGACGTGGACAGCGTTGAGTGCACCGGGGCTCATTTTGTACTGGAAACCAGCAAGCCTGGCAAACTGCCGCTGGACATTGCCATTGCACGCTTCAAGCTGACCAGCAGCAATGGAGAGGGCATCAGCACCGGGAGAGCCATGAACTTCGAGGCCGAGGTCACCACTCCCCGTCCCGTGGGAACCGTCCACTCCACCGGAACCTTCGGTCC
>JARLGE010000320.1 GCA_031296215.1 Occallatibacter sp. | reverse complement strand
GCGATGGCGGCGGGGAGATTGACGTCGCGCAGATATTTGTCGAACGCGGCGCGGTCGATCTCTTTGGCGCCCACGCCACCCGACTGGCGCAGCAGCGCGGCGGCTGGATGAGTATACGCGGTGGGCAGCGGCTCATCGGAGAACCACGAGTCGGCGATGAAGCGGCCCGTGCCTGAAGGATTCATGACGTCGCCGCCCCAGAGTGTGTCGATGCCGAGGACGGCGTCTGCTACATAAAGATCGAGTTGGTTCATGACTGCACTTTCTCCTTTTTCATCGACCGGAACCAGACATACAGGCACAGACCGATGAAAAGCAATGCGGAAACGGATTGCGAAATTGTGTCGTTCGCGTAGAAGGGTGTCTGGATGAAGTCTTCGTGGAAGCTCGGGAAGAGACGCAGGGCCGCGCCGAGCACGCCGCCGAGAGCGCCGCCGGCCATGAGTCCCGAGGCCAGAATGATGCCGCGCTCGCGAATGCCGTGTCCGGCATCGCCGCCGACTTTCTCGGAGCGGCGATTGACGAAGTGCGAAAGGAAGCCGCCGGTGAGGATGGGCGTAGTGAGGCTCAGCGGCAGGTAAATGCCGAGCGCGAAGACCATGGAAGATTTGCCGAGCATCTCGAGAACGATGGTGATGAGAGCGCCCACGCCGAAGAGAAGATAGGTAACCGGCTGGCGGCTCATGAATGCGACGACCAGCGCTTTCATGATGGAGGCCTGCGGCGCGGCGAGTACGGGGCGCATGTCGCCGGCAGTGGCTTCGCCGAACTGGTAGGTGTGAGCGAGGAGAACAATGGTGAGCCCGGCGGCAGCGGCGGCGGCGAGAATACCGATGAATTTGATCTTCTCCTGCGCGGCGGGCGTGTTGCCGAGCCAGTAGCCGGTTTTGAGGTCGGTCATGAACTGGCCGGAGACACAGAGCGCGGTGCAAACCATTCCGGCGATGGCCATGATGAAGAACATGCCAGTGTTGCCGGAGAGACCGAAGTGCAGCAGCACGACCGACGAAATGATGACTGTGAGCATGGTCATGCCGGAGGCGGGATTGTTGGCCGTGGTGGCGATGGCGTTGGCGGCTACCGACGCAAAGAAGAAGGCGAAGAGCAACGTGAGTGCGAGGCCCACGGCAAGGATGGTCCACGAGACCTGAAGACGCGAGAAGAAGATGGCGACGGCGAGGGCGCTGACGATGACGCCGAGAAGAATCGTGGGTAGGGAGATGTCGCGATCGGTGCGCTCCGATGTGTCGGCGACCCGCGAACGGAATGCGCGCAGGGCAATGCTGAAGGAGCCGGCGATGACGCGCAACGACTTGATGACGCCGAAGATTCCTGCTGTGGCGATGGCGCCGACGCCGATGTAGCGCACGTAGCTTGAGTAGATTTGCGCGGCAGACATGGCGGATACGTGCATGGTTCCGGGATAGACCACCATGTCGACGTGGCTGCCGAGGAACCAGATGAGCGGGACAAGAACAAAGTTGGCGAGAATGCCGCCCGCGCAGAAGACGATGGCGCTGGGCAGGCCCATGACGTAGCCCAGGCCAAGGATGAAACCGATGGCTTCAAAGTTGAAGGCCATGCGGCCGCGATCGGCGAGGTTGCGCATGATGGGGATGAACTGGAGGTTGAGGTATTCGCTCCATACATGAAAGGTAGTGACGAAAAAATCGTAGAGGCCGGCGATGCAGGTGGCCTCGAGCAGCAGCCTGGCCTGCGAGCCGCCGCGCTCGCCGGTGACGAGGACTTCAGTAATGGCTGTGGCTTCAGGGAAGGGAAACTTGCCGTGCATTTCGCGGACGAAGAAACGGCGCAGAGGAATGACAAAGAGAACGCCGAGACATCCGCCAGCGAGACAGATGAAGACGGTTTGAATGGGATTGGGACTGAGGTGAAGGATGTAGAGCGCTGGGAGGGTGAAGACCGCGCCCGCGACCACAGCGGCCGACGCGCCACCCGTGCCGGTGATGATGACGTTCTCAAGCAAACTAGAGCGGCGCTTGAACACGCGGGCAAGGCCGATGGCGAGGATGGAGATGGGAATCGCGGCTTCCATGCCCTGACCGACTTTGAGCGTGGAATAGGCCGTAGCGGTGGTGAAGATGACGCAGAAGAAGACGCCCCAGAGGATGGAGTAGGCCGTTAACTCGGGTGGACGCACGTGGGCTTGGATGATGGGCGTGTAGGTTTCGCCGGGCTGGAGCGGCAGATAGGCGTTTTCAGGAAGCGCTTTGGTTTCTGGCTCGCTGGTTTCCGGATCAGTCGTTTTTTGCTCGGTCGATTTTGGTTCTTTCATGGAATGGGTCCCTCAATGATGGGAGTGGCAACAACGGAGGTGCCGGGGTCACGCGGGTACGGGGCCCAGGTACGCGATTTGTTCTGTTCCGGATAGCAAGCAAGAGTGTACCGCGCGAAGGGCTGGGGGCGGCAACCCGGGGGTGGGTGCACGAGACGACTTGAAACGAGGCACGTGAAGGGCCGCCAGATGCCGTCCATAGTGCCGAAGTGTGAATGCATGACGCAGAAGTGTCATTGAACCAGCAAACGCAACGAGTTTTACTGTTATGTAAGAGTCTGCGGACGTGGGAATCACGGATCGGGCTGCCCCCAACTCTTCGACCGGGGCTGCTCCACCCTTCTCCCGCTTAAAATCCGAGTCGCAATCCGCAACCTCTCCTGGGGGCAGGGGCCTCTCTCGAAGCCCACTCCCATTCGGAGAGCGTAACGACTTGGCGAAAAGGAGAATCTTATGCGTCAGGGCACTTGCCGTGCGCTCCTGGTTCTGGCATTGCTGGTTCCATTATCCCGTTATTCTTTTGGCGACCCATTTGGGGCGAGCGGCATTCTTCAAGCCAGCGGCGACACTGAAGGGGGATCATTAGCCTTTCCCTCCTTCACCTTCAGCGGGAACTCCGGGGCCACCTGGGCCCTGTTCAACAATACCTGGACCGTCGGAAGCTCCGTCCAGCCGTCGTATGGCATCAGCTTCAGTGGTGGTGGTTGGAACCTCAACGGGCTCTCCGGAGACTACAGCACCGGAACATTCAATATTCAGGCGGCAGATTCGTTTACGGTTGGGGATGACGGTGCGTACAGGGGGGCACGGGGCGCAGAGTTGCTCGCAACGGGAGTTCCAATTACATGGACCGGCGAGATCGATCTTTTTTCGGACGATGGGACCCTGGCTTACGACATAGACTTGGGGGGCGATGGAACAGCCTCCTTTGCTGGGTATCAGACCCCCTCGGGGTATTCGGTTGTTTATGGGACCGCCTACGTGAACGACGATGCCACGATTACTCCAGAATCGGGCACGTTGACCCTCATGGGAATTGCGGGTATTGCATGCATCGCCGGCATAGGATTCCGCCAACACCTTAAACGCAAGAAATCGCCTGTGACCGCCGGCAGCGCCCTGGCTTGACCGCCAGACACGGGCTTCGCTGCATGAGCGCAGCGGAAGGTGTAAAACAGGATTCGCCGGGGGCCTGCGGGCATTGACAGGTCATCTGCCCGGTGGAATGCTCGGGGCATGGCTCAGTGTGAATGCGGCAGACCGCTCGGCGCGTCCGGTGAATTGTGCGCTCGATGCGATGCCCTGCGGACACTTGGCCTGAAGCACGGCGCTTCCCCAATTGAGATTCGTGAGACCTATCGCGACCTGGTTAAGGTGTGGCACCCAGACCGCTTCTCCTACGACGGAAAACTTCGCAGTAAGGCGGAAGAGAAGCTGAAAGCGGTCAATGCGGCTTTTCAGCACCTGACTTCATCAGCGGATACCACCCCTCAACGTGCTGCGTCTGCCACAAACAAGCCTTATTGGACTTCCGGGAAATCAGCGCGAACCTATCCGTGGTATTCGACTCCTGCAAGAGAGACTCCTCGACCGAACGCATCGGCACAAGGCCCTATTCGGAAGGAAGCCCCCGCGTCGGGCTATCCCCATGCCGCTCGTCCTCAGTCGCATGGCAATGCCCGAACGCAGTCTCCGGCTCCAGCGGCGAGTGGCCCCAGCAATGCGGCTTTTCAGCACCTGAATTCATCAGTCGATGCGACCTCTGCGCCTGCCGCGTCTGCCATAAAAAAGCCTGAAGAGAAGGCGGAATCGCAGAGGCCTTATGAGACCTCTAAGACTTCGCAGCGGACCTCTCCGTCGTCTTCGGCAATTGCAAAAGAGACTCCTCGGTCGAACGCATGGGCACAGGAACTTCCTCGAAGGAACGCCACCGCCTCGGGTATTCTCCATGCGGGCCGTTCTGAGTCGAGTGGCAACGGGCGAACGCAGTCCCCACTTCCAGAAGCGCATCACCCCATCTACAAGGGGGCACAAAGTGGCTGGTTGTCACTTCACAGGATTTCTTATTTGCTGGTTCTAGCTCTCTTCGTAGCCTTCACGGGAATGTGGGTCGATGCGGGCAAGAATCCGACTTCCGCGCAAGACGCGATCATGAATCAATATTATGAGGCTGAAGCGAGGAAGAATGTCTTCAGTCAACCTACAGTCCAAGACGTGATCATGAATCTATATTACGAAGTTGAAGCGAGGAAAGATTCCCTTAGTCAACTACCATCGGGGCCGACCAAAGCGGAAGACTCTGTAGTTGTGTCATCCTCTTCTCCGGCCTCTCCCGAGCAATATCTTCATTTGCCCCAAAAGCGTTCCAGCAGCGCCGCTGGCTCGGCCCCGCTGCAGTCGGCCTGCCCGGCTCCCGGTTCCACGATCTCCGCCACTGCGCCAATCCGCCCCTTGCGGGGAGCGGGGCGGCAGGCTCAGCCATCATGGCGATTGCCGGGCACATCAGCCGCCGGATGCTGGAATGGTCGAGCCACGTCCGCATGGAAGCCGCGCGCACAGCGATAGAAACCCTCGCTTCAGCACCAGAGCGGCATCGTTATGACAGAAAGGCAGGAGCGAGCGGAAAGCGAGCACCGGCTCCATGCAATGATTGGTGGACCTGGTCGGGATCGAACCGACGACCTCCCCGGCAAGCCGGGGCGCGCTCCGCTCTCTCAACGACGTGAATTGATTAGTTCCTGTATTGATCGATGGGATTTCCAGCTCTTCAACTGGAGCTCCCGGTGATGTGCTTCTGCCGTCGTCTTGAAGTCCTCCCGATAGACCAACTCCCAAGGACCTCTGCCGCGCGTGGATCTGGTTTGTCCGCGTTGGTGCTCTGCCAATCGTACCTGGGCGTCTGTCGCTGAACCGATATAGAAACGCTTGCTCGATTGACTCTCGAGGATATAAACGGTTGGCATCGCGAGGGATTTGGTGGACCTGGTCGGGATCGAACCGACGACCTCCCCGGCTTGCCGGGGCGCGCGCTACGATCTCAGCGGTTCCTTCCCTTAGCGCCTGATGTTGGTGGACCTGGTCGGGATCGAACCGACGACCTCCCCGGCTTGCCGGGGCGCGCGCTACGATCTCAGCGGTTCCTTCCGTTAGCGCCTGATGTTGGTGGACCTGGTCGGGATCGAACCGACGACCTCCCCGGCTTGCCGGGGCGCGCGCTACGATCTCAGCGGTTCCTTCCGTTAGCGCCTGATGTTGGTGGACCTGGTCGGG
>JARLGE010000005.1 GCA_031296215.1 Occallatibacter sp. | reverse complement strand
GACCATCTGCCCTTTCAGGCCCTCAACGCCGACCCGCGGGTGATGGAGTTCTTTCCGGCGCTGGCGACGGCGGAGGAAACAGCCCAGATGATCGAACGCATCGAGCAGCATTTCGATCGCTACGGATTCGGGCTGTTCGCCGCGGAGCTGATCGAGACGCAGGCCTTCATCGGCTTCGTCGGTCTCAATGTTCCCGGCTTTGATGCGCCCTTCATGCCGGCGGTCGAGATCGGCTGGCGGCTGGCCTGCGACCACTGGGGCAAGGGGCTGGCCTCCGAGGGCGCGCAGGCCGTGGTCCGGTACGCGTTCGAGACGCTGCGCCTGCCCGGCCTGGTCTCGTTTACTTCGACGGGAAATCTGCGCTCCCGCCGCGTGATGGAGAAGATCGGCATGGCCCACGACCCGGCGGACGACTTCGACCACCCCCGCCTGCCCGAGGCCCACCCCTTGCGCCGGCACGTGCTCTACCGCCTCAACGCCCGGCCTGACCCCTGACCCCTGATCCCTGGTCCCTGCCTCTTACCACCGCATCGGCCACCAGCGCTGCCTCGACCGCCGCGCGAACCTGGTGGACCCGCACCACCGACGCGCCGTGAAGAATGGCGGCTACCAGGCCGGCAAGGCTGACCGTCTCTCGCGCTTCGGTAGGGGCTGGTTTTCCTCCGTAGAGCGGCGCCAGGGCCTGACCGAGGAACGATTTGCGGCTCACGCCCGCCAGCAGAGGACGGCCCAGCGCCAGCAACTCCGCCTGGCGGGCAAGCAGCGCAAAATTCTCCTGGCCGCTCTTGCCGAAGCCATAGCCGGGATCGAGCACAATCGACTCCGCGGCAATTCCGGCGGCGCTTGCCTTGTCGAGGCTCAACTGCAAGCCGGACCGAACAGTCTCAAGCAATGCGTCCGGGGTGAGCTGCGGTTGCGCGGCCCATTCGTCGGGCCGTCCGCGCGTGTGCATCAGGACCACGCCGCAGCCCGCTTCGGCGCACACCGAGGCCAGGCCGGAATCCCAGAAAAAGCCGCTGACATCGTTGACAATCTCAGCCCCGGCGGCAAGCGCGGCGCGGGCTGTCTCCGCCTTGTACGTATCGACAGAGACGATTGCTTCCGGCCGGGCTTCGAGGATCGCTTCGAGCACCGGCAGCAGGCGCGCCTGTTCTTCTTCCGCGCTGACCGCCGGCGCCGTGCCCGACGAGCCGGCAGCGGCAGAGAGAAAGCCAGCGCGCGACCCCGGCCGCGTGCTCTCGGCGCCCAGGTCGAGCACGTCTGCGCCATCCTCAAGAAGTCGAATCGCCTGGGCTATCGCAACTTCCGGTTCGACAAAGAAGCCGCCATCGCTGAAGGAGTCCGGCGTGACGTTGACCACGCCCATGACCAGCGTCCGCCGGCCCAGTTCCAACGTGCGGGCGCGCAGTTTCCACTGCGTGATTCCACGTATGGGTGGCTTGTCTTCCTTCACTCCGCTCTCACCTCATGCCGCATCTACCGCGGCCTCCCGACATTTCCGGCACGGCGCACTTTCACCACCTCAGATGGTACGCCGCGGCTCCCGCTGCCCTGCTAAACTCCCTGCATGAATGCCCTTCGGCGAATCCCTGCGCTTCTCTTGACCGCCGCGCTCGTCCCCGCCAGCCTCTCTGCGCAGACTCACCCCCGCGCCGCCAAACCCGCCGTCCCCGCCAATGCCCCGCTCGCGGACAAGATTCAGGCTATTCTCGCCGATCCCGCCCTTGGCCAGGCGGAGTTCGGCATTGCGGTCAAGACGCTCGACGGCGTGGCCCTCTACGGCTTCAACGACGGCCGGCTCTTCACCCCGGCCTCGAACGCCAAGCTGGCCACCACCGCCGCTGGCTTTGCCCTGCTGCCCGCGCGAGACCTGAGGTGGATCACGAACATAGTGGCAGACGGCGTGATCGACCCGCAGGGCGTGCTGCATGGGGACATCGTGCTGCTGGGCTGCGGCGACCCCACGCTGAGCCGCCGCCGCTATCCCTACCAGCCGCCGCAGACAGCCGCTGCCGCCCCGGCGCCGGCCGCTGCGCCCCCCGCCGCAGCCGCCGCCGAGCCTGCCGAACCGGAGAAGCCACCCAAGGACATGGACGTTCTGGATCTGCTGGCCGAGCAGGTGGAGCAGGCGGGCGTACGCAGCGTGGACGGCAGTGTGGTGGGCGACGACACCTTCTTCCTGGACGAGCCATACGGCCAGGGCTGGGGCTGGGACGACCTGCAGTGGAGCTACGGGGCGCCCGTCTCCGCGCTCAGCTTTGCCGACAACACCATTGATCTCAACATCGCCGCCGACCCGGCCGCTCCCGCCGCGACCGTGGCGGAGTGGGTTCCCAATGTGGACTACTACACGTTGGAAAACAACATGACCCCCACGCCCGCCGGCCAGACGGCCCATCCCGGCCTCGACCGCCGACCGGGCGCGCTGCTGGTCCGCGCCTGGGGCACGGCGCCGGCCAACGGCCTGCATGCCGGCATGGCCGTCGAAGACCCCGCTGAGTTCACTGCCGCAGCCTTCAAGCAAGCGCTGCTCGGGCGCGGCATCGCCGTCAGCGGCTCGCCCGTCTCCCGGCACAAGTTCTCCATCGATACAACTGACTTTGCCGACGAGCGCGCCCAGCCGGTCCATCTGAGCCCCTCGCCGCAGGACCATATCGCGGCGCCGCTGGAGGGCCGCCGCGCCCTGGCCACGCACGCCTCGGTGACCTTGGCCGAGGACATCGCCGTCACCAACAAGGTGAGCCAGAACCTGCACGCCGAGCTGCTGCTGCGGCTGCTGGGCAAGACCTTCGGCACGGACGGAAGCTTTGCCCAGGGTTCGCGCGTCGTCCGCCAGTTCCTGACGGAAGCGGGCGTGAACAACGCAGATTTTTTCCTTTACGACGGCTCCGGCATGAGCCCCGACGACCGCATTGCTCCGCGCGCCTATGCACAACTGCTCAGCTACGCCTCGCGCACTGATTGGGGCAGGGACTGGCGCGATACCTTCCCCATCGCCGGCGTCGACGGCACGCTGGTCAACCGCTTCAAGAACTCCTCGCTCAAGGGCCATCTTTGGGCCAAGACCGGCACCCTTAACGAAACCAATGCCCTGAGCGGCTATCTGACCGCGGCCAGCGGCAAGACCCTGGCTTTTTCCATTCTGGTCAACGGCCACCGCCCAGGGAGCGAGGCCGAAATCCAGGCCATCGACCGCATCGCGGAGGCTATCGCCGCGGCGGAGTAGGCCACAGCGGCTTCACCATTGCTCTTTCCCGAATCCACTGCTTTCAAGTGGCTCCTTCCTTGAGAAGGAGCCACCTTCCGCAGTGCCACAAAGGGCGCGCAGATTGTGGAACCGCTCTTGTAGAATCAGAGCGTCATGCGCACTCCATTCTTTCGAGCTTCCATCGTCCTTGCGGCCTGCGTGTTGGCGCTGGCCGGCTGCCGCACCCTGCCGCCCTCGAAGCCCGCGTCGCTGTTTACTCCGGAAGAGGCCAGGGGCGCAGAGGTCTATCGCGTCAAGTGCGGCAAGTGCCACCGCCCCAACACCACCAGCCCGCTCAACGGGCCCGGACTGCAGGCGTTGACCAAAGTGAAGGCCATGCCTTCCGGCACGCCGCCCTCCGACGAGCGGATGACCTACGTCATCCTGCACGGGCGCAACATGATGCCCGGCACGCAACTGACCGACGACCAGTTGAGCGATCTGCTGGCCTATCTGCACACCTTATGACCGGCGCGCCTGGCAGCAACGAACCCGCGGCCGGCGCGGGCGCGAAGAACCCGCCTGCACCGCTGCGCCCGGATCTGCTTTCGCTCCCGGGCCTCGCGGCCATCAGCCTCTACCTGCTGGTGCTGGCCGGAGTCATCATTCTCGGCGTAGTCGCCGGTCACCACTATCCACCGCTGTTTCTTGTCTTCGCCGCCAGCTTCATCACTGCCAGCGGAGGCCTGCTGATGCTCTTCCGCTGGGCCTGGGCGCTGGCGCTGGCCGCCGTCTTTCTGCTGGCGGTCTACAACCTGTGGATCTTCTCCAGCCTCCACCAGGGCGCTGCGCTGGTGCAGGGCCTGCTCAACCTGGTGTTCTTCCTCTACCTGGTTCGGCCCGAGGTGCGGGAGAAACTGCGGTAGGGGCCACAAAGCGCTGGCTGCCATCAGTCTCTAGACTTCTTTCTTGGTCGTCTTCTGTTCCGGGGCCTTCTGGCAACAGCTCGTAGACGGGCTCAATTAAGACGTGTGGCGCGCCGTCCTTCGTAATGAGTACGGACTCGCCCGATGCATGCACTTCGTCGATCACAGCCGGGCATCTGGCCTTGAATTGGATGGTTGTCATCGTGCGCATGGCGGTTCAATCGGCCCAACGAGCGCCATTGATTACGGTTTTTTTCGGAGCATACGCAAATCCGGTGCGCACGAGCCCGCCCGCGAAATGGTACTCTTTTGCCCATGCTGCGCTCAATCGCCGGCCTTTCGCTGTGTTCCGCCCTCACTCTTGCCGCCGCCCTCCCGGCGCTGGCCGACGACGCCCCCAAGAAGCGCGCTATCACCCTCGATGATCTGGCGCGGATTCAGCGGGTTGGCGCTCCCGTGGTCTCTCCCGAGGGCGACTGGGTGGCCTACACTGTCGGCGAGATCGACATGAAGGAAGACAAGGGCCAGACCCACCTTTGGATGGTCAAGTGGGACGGCTCGGCGCGCCTGCAACTGACCTTCGGCAAGGAGGGCGCCTCTGCGCCGCGCTTCAGCCCCGACGGCCGCTACCTCAGCTTCCTTTCCTCGCGGCCTGGGCCGGCCAAGGGCACGCAGGTTTGGGTGCTCGACCGGCGCGGGGGTGAAGCGGAGCAGTTGACCGCCATCACCGACCAGGAGATCGAGGGCTACGGGTGGTCGCCGGACGCGAAGAAACTGCTACTCACTCTTCATCCCAAGGAGGCGCCCGATCCCGAGGAGGGTAAGCCGCCCGTCCCGCCCAAGCCGATAGTCATCGATCGCTACCATTTCAAGCAGGACATCCAGGGATATCTGCGCAACGACGCCTGGAACGCGCTTTATCTTTACGACATTGCCGGCAAGAAGGCCGAAAAGCTGACCACGGGCAAGAACGTGGAGGAAGAGGACGCGGTGTGGTCGCCGGACGGGGCATGGATCGCCTTTGTCAGTAACCAGGACCCCGACCCAGACCGCAGCACCAATACCGACGTCTTTGTAGTGGCGGCCAAGGCCGGCTCGGCGGCGCGCAAACTGACCACCTGGCCTGGGCCCGATGGCGGACGGCTGGCCTGGTCGCCCGATTCCAAATCCATCGCCTATACCCAGGGCGCCGAACTGAAGTTACTGGAATACTCGCAGGCTCGGCCGGCAGTGGTGACGCTGGACGGAAAGGTAAGTTATCCCGCCGCCAAGTTCGACCGCAGCGTGCGTGATCCGATGTACTCCTCCGATGGACATTTGAGTTATCTGGTCGGGGACGATCGCAACCAATACCCAGCGGAAGTGGAGTTGGCCGGCAACGGAGTGAAACGCCTGCTTGCGCAGCAGGGCGCCGTGCTGGGATGGGACCAGGCCGCAGGCCATACGGCGGTGCTCTTCACCAATGACAGCGCGCCGGGCGAGATCAATGCGCTGGAAGGCGGCGCGCTGCGCAAGCTGACCACGCACAACGACGCGCTGGTGGCCGAGCTGAACCTGGCGCCGACCGAGGACGTGGAGTTCAAGAGCAAAGACGGAACCGAGGTGCATGGCCTGCTGACGCGGCCCGCGGACTTCAAGG
>JARLGE010000076.1 GCA_031296215.1 Occallatibacter sp. | reverse complement strand
GCGGCCAAAAGCCAGCTTGCGGCAGAGCCGGACTCCGCCCCCGCGCTCCCACCCATTCCTTATGCCGCAGTCTCTGCCGTCGATCCCATCGCCGGCTCCACTCCCGAAACTGTCTCCCTGCCCGCACCGCCCTCGGTGATTGCGCAGCGGCAGGCGCCGCGCCCCCGGCACGCGTCGCCCTCTGCTGACCCTCAGCTCCGCTTGGCCCCGGCGCAGGGTCCGGGCCCTCGTCCCATGTCCTCCAAGCCATCGGCCGCACACGTTCTTTCACCCCAGCCCCACCGTCTGCCGGCGCCGCGCGCTCAATCCGCGGAGGCAGCCTCGGTTGCCCCCGCGCTCGCGCCCGCACCTTCTCTTCACCCCGTTCCTCCATCCGCGTCCGCGGCTTCTCCCGCGCCGTTGCCCCAATCTGCGCCGATGGGTGCGCCGGACGACGCCGGCGTTGACCCCTTGTGTGTCCCCGCCGTCGAGTAGAGCTCGCTTGCGGCCTCTGGCCTCACTGCGGTAGCTTGAGCCCTATGGCTGGTGTCTCCCTGGTCCTGGATGAGAAGGTCGCGCTCGTCAGCGGCGGCTCGCGCGGCATCGGCGCGGAAACAGTCCGCCTGTTCGCCGCAGCCGGCGCGCGCGTGGCCTTCAGCTATGAGAAAGCCCGCCGCCCAGCCGAGGCCCTTGCCGCCGAGTGCGGCGGCCCCGCGTGCTGCATACCCATCCAGCAGACCCTCGCCACGCCCGCCGATGGCCGCGCCCTGGTCGCCGCCGCCGTCCGCGCTTTTGGCCGCCTCGACATTCTCGTCGCCAACCACGGCATCTGGGAACCCGCCGACGCGCCCATCGCCCAAATGAAAGACGAGCAGTGGCGCCGCACCCTGGGCGTGAACCTGGACTCGGTCTTCGGCCTGGTGCAGGCAACCGTGGCCCAGATGGAGCTGCAACCTCGCCCGCCAGTCCCGCAGGCTTCCGGCCACATTGTCCTCATCAGCTCCACCGCCGGCCAGCGCGGCGAGGCTAACCATGCCGACTATGCCGTGACCAAAGGCGCGCTCATCAGTCTCACAAAAAGCCTGTCCAGCGAGCTCGCGCCCAAGGGCATTCGCGTCAACTGCGTCGCGCCCGGCTGGGTGGCCACCGACATGTCGGCCGCCACGCTCGCCGATCCGGATCTCGGCCCCAGGATCGCCTCCGCCATTCCTGTCGGTCGCGTGGGTCATGCGCGGGAGATCGCCGGCCCGGTCTTGTTCCTGTGTACGCCCCTGGCCGGCTTCATCTCCGGCGAGGTGCTCAACGTCAATGGAGGAGCGGTGCTGGTCGGATGAGGGAGACAAACTCAATGCGGAGGGTTTTGGCGCTATTGACTCGGCCAGTAAACACTGAAGCTCCGTGCCCCATCCTTGCGCGTTTTTCCTGGCGCAAGGGTGGGAAACCTCAGCACCCCATGTGGGCCGGATCAAGAGTGCTGGCGGCGTCCCTGGCCGTGGCGATGCTGGCCTGGCCCCATGGGACCGGGATGCAGGCATTCGGACAAACGGCGGGCCCTGCCGGAGACGACATCGGCGCAAAGAACGCCAGGCAGGCCCGCGCCGTCCTCGACGCCATGGTCCAGGCGCTGGGCGGCCAGGCCTGGCTGAACATGAAGAACATGGAGCGGCATGGCCAGGTCGCGGCCTTTTTCCATGGCCGCCCCGACCTCGGAACCCTGGAGTACTTCGAGTTCCACCAAGGGCCCGACCACGACCGCATTGAAATGACCAAGCACCGCGACGTGGTTCAGTTCTATGTGGGGCGCACCGGCGAGGAGGTCACCTACCGGGGCAAGGCCCCCCTGCCGCAGGAGCAGGTGGACGACTGGATGCGCCGCCGCGACCACTCCATCGAGACCATCGTCAAGACCTGGCTCAACGATCCCCGCACCATTCTCGTCTACGAGGGCCAGCGTCTCGCCGAGCGCCACCTGGCCGACCAGGTCACGCTCATCTCCGCCGACAACGACTCGGTCACCATCCAGACCGACACTCAGACCCATCTGCCCATGCGACGCACCTT
Organism: Occallatibacter sp.; assembly: GCA_031296215.1. GTDB lineage: Bacteria > Acidobacteriota > Terriglobia > Terriglobales > Acidobacteriaceae > Telmatobacter. The sequence continues at coordinate 7,723 of JARLGE010000076.1, read as the reverse complement.
CCAGTGGCGCGACCCGCTCTACAAGGACAAGAACACCGACGCCGAGGAGTACGACGACTACCACGTCATGGATGGATTCCCCACTCCCTTCACCATCTCCCGCTACAAGAACGACGATGAGATCCGCCAGTACTACATCGTCGGCGTGAAGTACAACCAGGAGCTCCCCGCCGACTTCTGGAGCGTCGAGGCCGCCGAGAAGCGGATCAAGAAGTAGCCACCTGCGGTGGGGTCCGCCGCGGCGGAGCGCCGGGTGCCCCAGGTCTCGATTCTGAGACCTGGGATAGCACGAATCTAAACACACGAAATTACGCGGTCAGAGACCCAGGTCATCGCTGCTCCCGTCCAGCGCGCTTGTTTATAATCCAGACGAGCGCAGAGCGGCCCCGCCCGTCTGCTGTCTGGAGCCCGAGAATGACCTTCAACATCCAGGAGATCCTGGATTTCCTGCCCCACCGCTATCCGTTTCTGCTCATCGACCGGGTGGTGGAGTTCGAGCCCACCAAACGGCTGGTGGCCATCAAGAATGTCACCATCAACGAGCCCTTCTTCCAGGGACATTTTCCCGGCTACCCCATCATGCCCGGCGTCCTTGTGGTCGAGGCCATGGCCCAGGCCGGCGGCATGATCATGATGGCCGAGATTCCCGACCGCGCAAAGAAACTGGTCGTTTTCACCGGCATCGAGCGCGCCAAGTTCCGCCGCCCCGTCACCCCCGGCGACCAGTTGCGCATTGAAGTCGAAGTCCTCTCCTTCCGCACCCGCGCCGGGCGCATCCACGGCCGCGCGCTGGTCGACGGCAAGTTGGCCTGCGAGGCCACGCTCACCTGCCAGGTGGTGCCGCGCGCCCGCGAAGGCCGCGCCGCGGCAGAGCCGGAGCCCGCCCCGTCGGCAGACGCTCAAGGTCCGGAGTCTGGTCCACCCCAGTGAGCATTCATCCCAGCGCGATCGTCTCTCCCGGCGCAGTCGTTCCGGCCTCCTGCACCGTCGGTCCGTTCTCGACCATCGGCCCGGAGGTGGTGCTGGGAGAGAGCTGCATGCTCATCTCCCACGTCGTTCTCGACGGCCGCACCCGCATCGGCGCCCGCAACGTCTTTCATCCCTTCTGCGCTGTCGGTGTCGCGCCCCAGGACCTGAAGTACGGCGGCGAGCCCACCCAGACCGAGATCGGCAACTCGAACACCATCCGCGAATACGTCACCATCAGCCGCGGCACCGTCGGCGGCGGGGGCCTCACGCGCCTTGGCTCCGGCAACCTGCTCATGGCCAGCGTCCACATCGGCCACGACAGCTTAGTCGGCAGCCACTGCATCCTCGCCAACGCCGCCACCCTCGCCGGCCACGTCGTCATCGAGGACTATGCCACCGTGGGCGCCTTCAGTCCCGTCCATCAACACTGCATCGTGGGCCAGTACGCCTTCATCGGCGGCGGCACCATCGTCACCCAGGACGTGCTGCCCTTCTCGCTCACCTCCTCGCGCCGCGAAAACAAGGCCTTCGGCATCAACAAAATCGGCCTCGCCCGCCGCGGATTCTCTCCGGAGCGCCTGCAAATCCTGCAAAAAGCCTTCCGCCTGCTGCTGGCCGCAAAGATGAACACCACCCAGGCTCTCGAAAAGATCAAGCAGCTCGACGGCGACGATGTGGCGCTCCTGGCCTCCTTCCTCGCACGCAGCGAGCGCGGGGTCATCAAGTAAAGCGTTTGGTGGCCGGATTGTAGGCCGGATGGAATCTCGGATGAAGTTGATGTTTTGAAAGGGCACGACTTTAGTCGTGCCGAAAGTGCTACAAAAGGATTGCCGGGCTTTAGCCCCTGAGGGACTGCCCGCTTTGAGCGTTGAACGATTGCGGAGGGGCCATGCGCTTTTGCAGATTTTTGCTGTTCGCTCTGGTCTGCTCGGGAGTTTCCTCCCTATTGTCGGCGCAGGAAATTCTCGCGGTCGATGCTGGCACATTGAATCAACACATTGACCACCACGCTGACCCGGTTTATCCGCCGATTGCCAAGGCGGCGCGTGTCCAGGGTACGGTTGTCTTCCAGGTTCAAGTCGGCGCGACCGGAACAATCGAGTCGATGAAAGTGGTGAGCGGCCCGGCGATGCTGCAACAGGCGGCAATAGATTGTCTAAAGAAATGGACCTATCACCCGTTTCAGAAAGATGGCGCTCCAGTCCCGGCAAGTGGGCCGGTCGCAATTGAATTCAGCTTGGGAAGAGATGGACCCACACCCGATGAAGAGAAGATCGCAAGCCGATACTTCCCACTTTCTGATCAATGCACGAAGGCGGTGTCTGCGCGGACGGATTACCCGCAGGCGGCGGCCATTTGCAAGAGCGCGGCGGACACCGCTGATGAGTTTCCGGCAGATCGGCGGTTCATCGAGAAGCGATCCGCCTTTGTCTGGGCGGCATACGCATTGATGTATAGCAAGGACCTGAACACTGCGCTTGTCTTTGCGTCAAAGGCCGTTGATGTCGTGAAGCTGGGCCACGATGACAACTCGGGCAGCAACGCGGCGTACGGGGTAAGGGGTATGGTCGAAGGCAACCTGGGCGATCTGAAGGGCGCGGACCAGGACCTCACCATTGCTGAGGACTACGAACGCAAGGGCATTGCCTGGGCGGAGCAAGTGCAGTTCGAACACGGCGATTCTTATAAGCGGTCGCTAGCACAAGTCCTGCGCTTTCACGCGCAAGTGCTCCAGGGCCTGAACCGCCCCGAGGAGGCTCAGAAGAAGCTCGATGAAGCTGCGAAATACAACTGACCCGGACTGGACTGAACAAGCACTGCGAGAAGAATGAACCAATTACCGAACCCCTCTTCAACCCGGCGGCCGTCATGAAACTAGGCCTAATCGCCGGCAACGGCCGCTTTCCGTTCCTGCTGCTCGACGCCGCGCGCGCCCAGGGCTTGGCGGTCACGGTCGCCGCCATCCGCGAGGAGGCCGACGCCGAGATCGACCGCCGCGCCGCCGCCGACCCTTCCATCTCCGTCCACTGGCTCTCCCTCGGCGAGCTCTCGCGCCTCATCGAAATCTTCCACAAGGAGGGCGTGACCAAAGCCGTGATGGCCGGCCAGGTTAAGCACAAGCAGATCTTCTCCTCCATCCGCCCCGACTGGCGTCTCGCCAAGCTCCTTCTCAACCTGCGCACGCGCAACACCGACATGCTCCTGTCTGCAGTCGCAAAGGTCCTGGGCGACGAGGGCATCGAGCTGATCAGTTCGACCGCGTTCCTGGAGCCTCTGCTCGCCGAAGAAGGCGTTCTGACGGCGCGCGCCCCCGACGAGGAGGAGATCAAAAACATCGACTACGGCCTCGGCGTGGCCCGCGCCGTGGCCGCCTTCGACATCGGCCAGACCGTGGTCGTCGCCGCCCAGGCCTGCGTGGCCGTCGAAGCCATGGAGGGCACCGACGCCGCTATCGAGCGCGCCGGCGCCCTCATGCGCACCCTCGACCAAGGCGACGCCTCCACTCTCGCCCGCCGCCTCACCATCGTCAAAGTCGCCAAGCCCAACCAGGACATGCGCTTCGACGTGCCCGTCATTGGCATCCGCACCGTCGAAACCATGATCCGCGCCGGCGCCACCTGCCTTTCCGTCGAAGCCGGCCGCACCCTGCTCTTCGACCGCGAGGCGCTGCTTGAGCGCGCCGCGGCCGCCGGCATTGCCATGGTAGGGTCGCCGCGCGGATACTGAACGGCAGGGAGCAGGGACTAGGGAACAGGCGGGCGCGGGATTGACGCCTTTCCGATGCAGGGTTCACACTTTAAGTACGAGCGACGGCCCCTTCCGTCGCCTGTTCCGCCGATTTCCCGTTTTCTGTTCCCTGTTCCCTAATCCCTGTTCCCTGCTTTTGGAGGTCCCCATGAGAAAACCACTGTTCTTCGTTCTGGCCGCGGCCCTGGCGCTGGCGGTCGCATACGTCACAGTCACCGTCCACGCCGACGATCAGCCCATGCCCGCTGCCGGTCAGGTCGCCCCCGGCTTCACTCTTCCCTCGCAAGACGGCTCGCAGATTTCACTCGACAGCTTCAAGGGCAAGTGGGTGGTGCTCTACTTCTACCCCAAGGACATGACGCCCGGCTGCACCATCGAGGCGCACAACTTCCAGCGCGACCTCTCGCAGTTCGAGGCCAAACACGCCGTCATCGTCGGCGTCAGCCTCGACACGCCGGACAGCCACCAGCAGTTCTGCACCAAGGAGGGCCTCACCTTCCGCCTGCTGGCCGACCCCGAGCACAAGGTCGTCGACGCCTACGGTTCGCTGGGCAGCTTTGGACCCATGAAGATCGCCAACCGCAACACCTTCCTCATCGATCCCCAGGGCAAGATCGTGAAGGTCTGGACCAAGGTGAGCCCCCAGGGTCACAGTGCCGAGGTTCTGGCCGCCATCCCGGCAAGCTAGGCCGCGGAATGGTGACGGAACTGGCGCGGAAGTTTCGAGCGGAATTGGGCGTGCTGCAGGCCGTACTGCTGGGCCTCGACCCGGCGCTGGCCGACGTGCCCTGGCGCGCGGGCGGCTGGACCCGCAAGCAGATCGTCGGCCACCTGCTCGACTCGGCAACCAACAACCGCCAGCGCTTTGTGCACGCCGCCGCGGAGGGTCGATCCGCGGGCCCGCAGTACGGGCAGGACCCATGGGTTGCCGCGCACGGCTACGCTGGGCAGAGCTGGGAGACGCTGCTGCGGTGGTGGCAGGTGGAGCACGAGATTCTGGCCGCGGTGGTGGATCGGATTCCCGAAGAGCGGTTGAGCGCGAAATACGCTGTCGGCGACGATGCGCCAGTTACGCTGCGCTTTCTCATCGAAGATTACTTCGTGCATCAGCGCTGGCATTTCGGTCAGATGACGGGCGGGGCGGCGGCGGAATAGTGGATGGACGCAAGGACCTGCGAAGAGCCGGAACGACCCTGTTCGCGGGGCCTGCGCCGCTTCAAACGAGTTGAAAACTTCTTGCCGGCCGAGGTTCCCGCAAAACGCCAGACTGAGGCTGTTATTGTTTTTGCCGAGACTCAGTGTTGCAAATAAGGAGGCTCCATGAAACCGATGAAGCAGACACAGAAGTCCGCCAAGAGCGCCCCCATGACCGGCAAGGAGGTCAAGGGGTTCACAGACGAGGAACGCGCCGCAATGAAAGAGCGCGCCGCAGAGTTGAAAGCGGAAGCGCGGCAAAGCGCGCGCGCGACGAAGGCAGATGGGGAAGGTGAAGTGCTCGCGAAGATCGCCGAAATGCCGGAACCGGATCGTGCCATGGCCGGGCGGCTCCATTCCATCATCAAAGCCAACGCGCCGGCGCTCTCGCCCAGGACCTGGTACGGAATGCCCGCGTATGCCAGGGACGGCAATGTGGTCTGCTTCTTCCAGAGCGCGCACAAGTTCAAGGCAAGATATGCGACGCTTGGTTTCAGCGACAAGGCTAACCTGGACGAAGGAACCATGTGGCCGGCCGCCTTTGCGCTGAAGGAACTGACCACGGACGACGAGACCACGATCAGCGCGCTCGTGAAGAAAGCTGTGACCTGAGGAGGCCGCTGCACTCGCAGACGCAGAAAAGCCCGCTGTCGCGGGCTCTTTTGCTTGCCTTGGTTGCCTGATGCCTTTACTTCTTGGTGGCTTTCTTTGCAGGTGCCTTCTTGGCAACCGCCTTCTTGGCTGGGGCTTTCTTGGCTACTGCCTTCTTCGCCGGAGCCTTTTTTGCAACAGCTTTCTTTGCTGCTGCCTTCTTGGCGGGCGCCTTCTTTGCTGCTTTCTTAACTGCCAACTTTTTACCTCGTTTGGTGGTTTTGCCGGCACTCTTTTTGGCCACGGCCTTTTTGGCCTTGGCCTTTCCGCCCTTTGCGCCAGCGGGTTTTGCGGCGGACTTCTTCGCGGCCTTCTTGGCCACAACCTTTTTCCCGGCTGCCTTCTTGGCCGGAGCCTTCTTGGCAGCCTTCTTGGCGACGGCCTTCTTGGCTGCCTTCTTCGCCGGAGCCTTCTTCGCGGCTTTCTTGGCTGCCTTTTTCGCCGGAGCCTTCTTGGCGGCCTTCTTCACGGCCGGCTTCGCGGCCGGTTCTTCGACGACTATAACGACAGTCTCTTCCACGACTCCCTCATCGTCGTCTGAGGAAGTGAGCACGCTGGAGGTTTCGACTTCTTCGTCTTCGTCGTCGAAATCTTCGTCGTGGTCGGGGTCCAGTTCCTGAGGCTCCCCGTTTAGGTCGCCGTCACTCATCGCGTACATCCTGAACACTTCTTCCATCCCATTGCCTCCAGCGGCTGCCGCTGACGTTGAATTGGTTTGCTTCTTCGCGGAACGCATACTCACACTCCGCTCCAAGAAAGCGCATGTATCAATAGCTTGCACGCAAAGACCATCAAAACACAAGTGCTCAATGAGGCACGGAGAAGGTTTTTGCCGATTGGGAGTCTATTTCTGATGCGTGGATTGCTTGCGTGCGTGTTCTTTTTTTAGGACGGCGCTGCTTGAAGACCTGGTTGCGGCCGGCGGCCCAACGGCCGGCCCAGCCGGCTTCCTTGTTGCGGGCTTGTGCGCCGAGCCCCCTGCCGCCGCGGCCGGCGGAGCTTTGCCGCCCGCGGGCAATGCCTGGCCGCGGTGTGCGGAGGCCGGCGCGTGCAATGCCGCCAGGGGCGGGCCCACGTGCAGCCGCCGGCCCGCCTCGACCTTGATGCCGGTTATCTTGTTCCAGCGGCGCAGGTCGGTCAGCGAGATGCCGAAGCGGTCGGCGATGGTGACCAGCGTGTCGCCCCGCCGCGCGGTGTAGAGCAGCAGGTGCGCGGACGGCGCGGCCACCGGCGCAAGAGGAATGGCGAGCGCTTCGACGCCCTGCAGGCTGTCGCTCGTGCGCAGTTGGTTGGCGCCTGCCAGTTCGGACTCGGAGACGTGGAACTGGCGCGCCACCGAGGCCAGCGTGTCGTCGGCGGCCACGCGATGGTAGCGCCACCCGTTGCGCTTGGCTTCCGGCACCAGCGCGATGCGCTGCTCAAAGAGCATGGCCGTGCCGGCGGGCAGGTGCAGATCGAAGGGAGCGTTCGGCGGCGTCACCATCCGCAGCAGGCTCGGGTTCAGTGCCGCCAGTTCTTCCACCGGCGCACCGACCACATCGGAGACCAGGCGCAGATCGACCGAGTCGTTGATGGTGACCGTGTCGGTCAGCACCGGCGGGTCGAGCGTGACGTCGTCAAACCCATACTGCGTGGGGTTGTTGGCGATGATGATGGCGGCCAGAATCTCCGGCACGTAGTTTTTTGTTTCTCCCGGCAGGTTGTTGCGCTTGTAGAGTTCCCAGAAGTCGGCGTATCCGGTCTTCTGCACCGCGCGCTGCACGTTGCCCGAGCCCCAGTCGTAGCCGGCCATGGCCAGGTACCAGTCGCCAAGCTGGTCGTAGATGAACTTCATGTAGCGGGCATAGGCGCGGGTGGATTTTTCCGGATCGAAACGCTCGTCGACGTAGCCGTTGCGGGTGAGGCCGTAGGTGCCGGAGGGCATGAACTGCCACATGCCGCCGGCCCTGCCGCCGGACCTGGTTGTGGGACCGATGGCCCTGGGATTGAAGCCGGATTCGGCCACCGCCAGGTAGATCAGGTCCTGCGGCACGCCTTCCTCGGCCATCACCCGCTGAATCATGGCCCGGTAGCGGCCGGAACGCTGGAAGGAGTGGAGCAGGGTGTTGTGCCCGCGCTGGGTGTTGGCGAAGAAGTTGATGTAGGCGGCCACGTAGTCGTT
>JARLGE010000319.1 GCA_031296215.1 Occallatibacter sp. | reverse complement strand
GTGAAGGTGTTTGCGGGACAGCGGGAGATAGTGGGGATTGCGAAGAGGGTGGCGGGAACGCTGTTCCAGCCTGTGGTGGTGATGGGGGGATGAAAACAGGAAATAGGGAATAGAAAGAAACAAAGAAGCAAGTTCAACGAGATGTATGCTATCCCACTCATCGCAAAAGCGCGATGAATGGGGCACAGTTTCACACCCAGTGGGTCAGAAACATCGGTGGGGAAATAGAAACACGGCCTGGTGGAGTTGATGCAGAAATGGAGTTGGATTACGGGCCTTTGTGCAGTAGCGGCTTCAGGGTGGGGAGCAGGGTCTTGGCGACGATCTCGGAACCTTTGGCGGTGGGGTGGATGCCGTCTTGCTGGATGGTGCCGGGGACGTGGATGAGGTCTTTGTAGATCATGGGCACAAATGCGACGTGGTGGCTGGCGGAGAGGGTGCGGAAGACCTGGTCGAAGGATTTGACGTAGTCGGGGCCGTAGTTGGGGGGCAGGGTGATGCCGGCCAACAGAATTTTGATGTGCGCGGCTTCTAACGCGGTAAGCACCTGGTCGAGGTTGCGGCGGGTTTGCTCGAGAGGCAGGCCACGGAGGCCGTCGTTGCCGCCGTACTCAACGATGACGGCTTCAGGGTGGAGGCGCAGCAGAGAGGGAAGGCTGGCGACGGCGTCCTTGGTGGTGGCTCCGCTGGTGCCTTGATTGATGACCTTGTAGTGGTAGCCCTGGGCGTTGAGCTGGCGTTGGAGCGCGTCAGGGAAGGACTGGCCGTCGGCAAGACCGAGGCCGGCAGTGATGCTGTCTCCGTAGCAGACCAGAATGTACGGCGGCGCGGCGATAAGTAAGCCGGGCAAAAACAGCAGGCAGATTGAGACGAGAATTACGCGGCGAACGTCCACATGAATAGTGTAGCTGCGCGGGCAGGGAACTGGCGTTGAGGAGAGTGGCAGAGTGATTGAAGTTCGCGATGCGAAGAAGTGGATACAGAATGGGGCGCGGCGGGTTGAGATTCTGAAAGGGATTTCGCTGACGATACCTGCAGGGCAGTTTGTGGCGATTGTGGGGGCGAGCGGGAGCGGAAAGAGTACACTGCTGGGCTTGCTGGCGGGCCTGGATACGCCGAGTTCAGGCGAGATCTGGCTGGATGGGGCGCCGATCCACAACCTTGCGGAGGCGGAACTAGCCACGGTGCGCGGGCGGAAGATCGGGTTTGTGTTTCAGTCCTACCAGTTGATCCAAACGCTGACGGCTCTTGAAAACGTGCTGTTGCCTTATGAGTTGAATCTGGAAGGCAGCGGCGTAAAGCAGGCGCGGCTGCTGCTGGAAGAAGTGGGGCTGGCGGAGCGCGTAGATCACTACCCGATTCAACTTTCAGGAGGCGAGCAACAGCGGGTTGCGCTTGCGCGGGCCTTTATTGTGGAGCCGCCGATTGTGATGGCCGATGAGCCGACGGGAAATCTGGATTCGGCGAATGGAAAGCTGGTGCTGGATCTGCTGCTGGAGCGAAACAAAAGGGCGGGAACGACGCTGGTGCTGGTGACGCACGATCCGGAGATCGCGAACCGAGCGGACCGCAAGATTGTGTTGAAGGACGGGATGGTGGTGGAAGACACGCTGCCCTATGCCGCAGAGCAGGTTGTGGGCTCAGCGCTCCTGGCAAATGAGGAGAGCAATGGCTAAGCGGGCATTGAGCTGGAAGCGCGCGGGAGCCATAGGCTGGCGGGACTTGAAGTCCGCACCGGGCAAGTTTGGGTTCGTGGTGCTGAGTGTCGCGGTGGGCGTGGCGGCTCTGGTGGGCGTGCGCGGGCTGAGCGACAGCTTCCGGACCATGCTTTCTGGCGAGGCGCGTTCGCTGATGGGCGGGGACTTGAGTGCGCGCATCTATCACCAGCCGACGGCGGAAGAGTCGAGCAAGGTTGAGGAGATTGTGAAGCAAGGGCGGGGCGGAATTCGATCGACGTGGGTGGTTGAGGCTCTCTCGATGGCGTCGGCACCTCCGGACCCGGTACCGCTGCTGATTACGCTGAAGGCTGTCGACCCCGGCGAGTATCCGTACTACGGGAAGGTCGAGTTGGAACCGGCGATGAGTTTAAATCAGGCGCTGGACGGCGATTCGGCGGTGGTGGCGGAGGAATTTCTGATCCGGCTGAATGCTCGCGTGGGACAGACGCTACGGCTGGGGGGGAGGAACTTCAGGATTGCAGCAGTGCTGACGCAGGAACCTGACCGCATTAGCGCAGGAGCCGGCATGGGGCCGCGTGTGATGATTTCGCGTGCGGCGCTGGAGAGGACCGGACTGCTGGCCATGGGGAGCCGCATGAGCCAACGGCTGCTGATGAAGCTGCCGGCACAGGCCGATACGGCCGCGATGCGCAAGCAGGTGGAGTCTGCGCTGCCGGACGCGCAGGTGATGGATTTTCGCGAAGGCAATCCGGCGCTGACGCGCGGACTCGATAATGCGACGGCGATTTTGAGCTTGATCTGCCTAGTGGCGATGGTGCTGGGCGCAATTGGCGTGGCGATGGCGATGCATGCGCATCTTGAGCAGCGCATGGACATGCTGGCCATTCTGAAGGCATTGGGCGCTGGATCGGGAGATTTGCTGCGCATCTTTCTGCTGCAGACGCTGGGGCTGGGGCTGGCTGGCGGTGTGCTAGGCGTGGCTGCGGGTCTGGGAGTGATGGCCGCGCTGCCAGCGGCGTTTGGGAACCTGATTCCGATGCACGTGGTGTTGAGCTTTCCGTGGCAGTCTGCGCTTGCCGGGTTGGGAACGGGCTTGCTGACGACGCTGTTGTTCTGCCTGCCGCCGCTGCTGGATGTGCGTGCGGTCAGGCCGGTGATGGTGTTGCGCAGACTGGTGGAGTCAGGGCCGGTGGGG
>JARLGE010000318.1 GCA_031296215.1 Occallatibacter sp. | reverse complement strand
TGTGCGGGAAGGTCAGGTCGATGATCGGCGCCGCCATTTCCTCTTTCATGCGCGAGCCTTGTAGCGGAGGATCCAGCGCTCCTGCTCTTCGGTGTCGGGGACGGGGCAGCCGCGGGCGGCTTCGACGGCGGTCAGGGCCTCGCGGGGCTCCCAGCCCAGGTGGATGAGGGTGCATGCGGCGGCTAGTGGAGCGCGGCCGATCGAGCCCCAGCAATGGATGCCGATGCGCTGGCCGGAGCGCAGGCGGTGGGCGAGGTTGGCGACAAAGCTGTGGAAGGCGTGCGGATCGGGTGGAAGCTCGTGGTCAGGAATGGGGTGATGGAGAAACTGCATCCCGACGCGATGGGCCACGAGGGGTTCGTCGGCCAGATCGAGCATGTCGACCTGATCGTCGCTGAGCAGCGAGACGAGGGCGTCGATGCCGGCGTTGCGCAGGTGGAACAGCTCGTTATGCAGGTGCCGGCCGCCGCGCGGGCAAAGGACGATGGCCAGCGACACGGGGGCAAGAGGCGCGGGCGAGTGCGGCGCGGGTGAGGGGCCGTGGATCCAGTAGATGCCGTTCACGTTCGGTCAGACTCCCATGAATTGGGCTAACAGAATTGTTCCAGGCGGTCGTGAACGGTGGGGATGGCGAGGCCCAAGGCCGCGCCTTCTTCAATCAGCGGGATGACCCTATCAAAGTCCGGGCCGGAGTGGGAGCCGGTGAGGGCGATGCGAATGGGGTGGAAGAGCTCCTTGCCTTTGATGCCGGTGGCGGCCTTGACCTCGTTGATCCAGGTCTTGAAAATCTCCGGCGTGACGAGCCCTGAGTGGGTGCGCACGCGGCAGGAGAACTCGCTTAGGACGGTGCGCGCGGAGTCGGCGGACAGGATGGCGGCGTTCTCCGGGTCGGCGTGGGCCGCGTCGGGGTCGAAGCCGAAGATGAAGGCGGATTTGACGGGCAGTTGGGCGAGGTAATCGACGTAGGGCAAAAAGAGAGACAGCAGGCTGGCGAACCAGGCCTTCCGCTGGCCGATCAGCTCGGGCGTTGGGATGTCGAGGTGGATGGGAGGGTCGAGGCTGGCGAGCAGGGCGATGGTCTCGGCGGTGTAGAGCTCGTTGGAGGTCCAGAGGGGGAAGATGCCGGGCTTCTGCAGGCAGAACTGGCGCTCCGCCAGCTTGGCGATGCGTTCGTGGTCGGCCAGCTTGATGTAGTGGCGGTTGAGCCAGTTGAGCTTGTCGAAGTCGAAGATGGCGGGCGAGGGGGTGACGCGCTCGAGCGAGAAGATGGGGACGAGTTCGGCGAGGGTGAAGGTCTCGGTCTTGCCGTCTTCAGCGCCCCAGCCGAGCAGGGCGAGGTAGTTGGCCATGGCCTCGGGCAGATAGCCCATCTGGCGGAAGACGGAGATGGAGGTGGCGCCGTGGCGCTTGGAGAGCCGCTCGCGGTCGGGGCCGAGGATGGTGGAGAGGTGGGCGAACTCGGGCACCGGCCAGCCGAAGGCCTCGTAGATGGCCACCTGCTTGGGGGTGTTGGAGATGTGGTCGTCGCCGCGGATGACATGGGTGATGCCCATGAGGGCGTCGTCGATGGTAACGACGTAGTTGTAGACGGGCACGCCGGCCGAGGCTCCGCTGGCCGAGCGGACGAGGACGGGGTCGCTGACGGTTTCGGCGGCAAACTCGACCGGACCGCGGACGATGTCGTGGAAGCGGAGGGGGTGGTCTTCGATCCTGAGACGCACCGCGAAATGCTTGCCGGCGGCGAGATTTTGGTCGATCTCCGCCTGGGACAGGTTACGGCAGCGGCCGGAGTAGACCTGGGAACTTTGCTCTGCGGCGGCTTGCGCGCGCTCGGCTTCCAACTCCTCTGGCGTGCAGAAGCAGCGGTAGGCTTTGCCCTCGGCAAGCAGGCGCTCGGTGTGCTCGGCGTAGATGTGCAGGCGTTCGGACTGGCGGTAAGGGCCGTGGTCGCCGGTGTCCGGCTCGTCGGGTGCGCCGGGGCCTCCGTCCCAGTCAATGCCGAGCCAGTGCAGGTCTTCGATGAGCTGGGTTTCAAAGCGGGCTTCGGAGCGCTCCAGGTCGGTGTCCTCAATGCGCAGCAAGAACAGTCCGTCGGCACGGCGCGCGAAAAGCCAGTTGTAGAGAGCGGTGCGCGCATTGCCGACGTGGAGCAGGCCGGTGGGCGAGGGGGCAAACCGGACACGGGGAATGGTGTTGGTCATGGCAACAAACATGATAGCCGGTGGGAATGGCAGGTGTCAGGTGGGCCGGTTGGGGCTGTCGCAATTTGGATTGGCGAGGTGTTGCCAGGTGTGTCTGTCGTCATCTGGGCAGGAAGGATTCCTGCATTCGGAAATGCCGGATGCAGTCTCAGGAGAAGTGCTCCCATCCTTGGGGCTTGAGCGGGCGCGGGCCTTTCGGGCTCAGCAGCGTGACGACGGGCCCGTTGCGGTGCGCGGGCAGAATGCGGCCGATTCTTGTGACGAACACGCCGGCGATTGAATTTGGCAGACGCGCGGCGGGCGGGGCGGTGAAGAGCAGCTCGTAGTCGTCGCCGCCGTGCAGGGCGTAATCCAGGGTTGCGCCGGGATGGATAGGCAGCAGGGAGGGATCGATTTCGGCGGAGACGCGGGACTCTTCGCAGAGATGGCTCAGATCGGTGGAGAGGCCGTCGGAGAGATCGATGGCGGCGGAGGCGAGCGAGCGGCGCCGGAGCCAGAGGCCCTGGGCGAGGCGCGGCTGGGGCCAGAGATGGCGGTCGAGGAGCGGCGCGAGGGCAGCGGGGACGCGCGGAGGATTTGGCCGGATCTTGCTTTGGGCCGGACTCTGCTTGGCGCTTTGCCGGGCCAGGCGGTTCAGGTGGGGCAGGGATGCGGCGCCTCCACCGAGGGTGCCGGTGACGTAGAGCAGGTGGCCGGGGAGAGCGGTGGAGCGGAGCAGGGCCTTGCCTTGCGGAACCGAGCCGATCAGGACGATGTCGGCCAGCGGGACTGGGGTCTCGGAGAGATCGCCGCCGGCGAGCGGGGTCTTGTGGGCGGCGGCGAGGGCCAGCAGGCCGTCGAGGAAGCGGGCGACCCAGGAGGAAGCCCAGCGGCCCTTGGGATTGGCAAGCTCACGCGGCAGGCCCAGGGAAAGAAAGGCGGCAACGGGGCGGGCGCCCATGGCGGCCAGGTCGCTCAATCCGCGGGCCAGGGCGCGATGACCGGCGGACTCGGGTGTGTGCCAGTCGAGGCGGAAATGGGTTCCGGCGACGGTCAGATCGGTGGTGACGGCGAGTTCCTCGCCGGGGCGGGGACGGAGCAGGGCGCAGTCGTCGCCAATGCCGAGGCGGACGGCGCCGTAGGCTTGGCCGGCAGTGCGGCTGCGGATGTGGCGAAGGATGGCCAGTTCGCCGCGCCTCGGTTCGCGAGCGGAATGGGGCGTGGAGGACGTCATTTCTAGAGGATAGGGTACGGATGGGACCAGGGACCAGGGATTGGTGACTGAGGGACTCGGGGCCAGCGATGGAGAGGTAACGTTACCCTGGTTTTTCCCACAATGTTGAGAAGCCCGGATACAGAGAGCACGAACCGGTTGGCACCGATAGCACAAAAGAGGGTGCAATTCAGGGTTTTCGGAAGGATTTCAACTCCGGATTTCGTTGACCCGGCACGGTACGCTTTGGTAACCTTGACGAGCGTCACCGAAACGCGCCCTTCGGCGCGGGTACTTTCACGGGCCGGAGCGGCCCCATGCCTTGCGCTTTTATTGAGTACACGGCGAATTGCGGCCCTGCGGGTTGCAGGGATGAGAGGCGAAGATGCTACGCAAGCGCTATTACATACTTTTTGTCGCCCGGGGTGAGGATGGGCGCGTCCGGAAGATCCCGCTTCCTTTGCACTACGCGTACGGGTTTGTGGCGGCGGCGCTGGTGGGCGCATTCACCATTGTGGGGCTGGCCGGCTCGTACACCAGGATGCTGCTGAAGACAGAGAGCTTCAACCAGGTGCGGCAGGACCGCGAGAATCTGCGCAAGGATTACAAGCAGATGGCGCAGATTGCGCACGACCGCGATGTGCAGGTGGCGTCGCTGGGCGCTCTGGCCAATGAGGTGGCGTCGCTCTACGGGCTGAAGCAGAACCGGCTGGGAGCGCCCAAGGCGACGGCCGCGGCGCAGGCAGCTGCGGCGCCTACGCCCGCCAACCTGGCGCTGACCGACGACGTGAATCAGCAGCAGGTGAAGCTTTCGATCAATCAGTTTTATGCGCTGCGCGACCAGGCGTTGAGCGGACAGGTGGCGCGGGCTCTCGAGGGCGGACTCACGCCCAGCTTCTCCGGCGACTGGAGGCAACTGGCGGATGCGCCGTCGATGTGGCCGATTGAGGGCCGCGTGGGCTCCAGCTTCGGCGAGCGGGAAGATCCCTTCAATGGGGAGGGAAAGTTCCATTCCGGCATTGACATCGAAGCGCCGTACGGCACGCCGGTGCGTGCGGCGGCAGACGGCGACGCGATCTCAGAATCGATGGGCGCCGGCTACGGCCGCGAGGTGGTTCTCAACCATGGCCACGACGTAATGACGGTCTACGGGCATCTCTCGGCGATCGCTGTGGTTCCCGGGCAGCACGTGACGCGCGGCGAAGTGATTGGCTATGTGGGGCAGTCGGGACGCGCTACCGGGCCGCACCTGCACTACGAAGTGCGGGTGCACAATGTGCCAGTCAATCCGCACAAGTATTTGCGCACCACCTTTGCGCAGGTGGCCAGGCTGGACGGAGATTCCGGCGGCTCATAGGCGCAATCAGCGAGTTTAGCACGGTAAGACTGAAGCGGCTCCCGGATGGGGGCCGCTTTTGTTTGGTGCGCCCAGCATGGGCGCACTCTTACGGGTGCAAGTCCCGTCACAAGCTGGTCACGGCGAGTGAAGCGAAGCGCAACTGCATGAGGGCGACCGAGTGTGGGGAGGAAGCGTGGATCGAATCTGCGGGCCGATGAACAAGAACCGGATAGAAGGCGTTGCCGAACAGGGCGAGCGAGCCAGAGATCGCGAAGCTCTTGTGACCAAGTTTCGGTGGCGTAAATCCGGCGGTCGCGCAGTGAAGGAGTGCGGTCTTACCTGGGGAGATCTCGCCTT
>JARLGE010000317.1 GCA_031296215.1 Occallatibacter sp. | reverse complement strand
TAGTGCAGCAGCTCCTGCAGGCCGAGGAAGTACCACGGAGCCTTGGCCGGGTTGGGCGTGTGCGTCGCGTCGGCGATGCCCTCCAGCGGTGCATTGAAGAACAGCGAGAAGAGGACCAGCGCGATGGCCAGCAACTCGATGGCGAGGGCAGCGCGGAAAAGCACCTCGGGGAAGGTCTGCACCTGGTCTTCCTGCGTAACCTTGACCTGCGCCGATGTGCGGCGCGTGACAAAAACCACGCGCGTGGGCGAGCGGCGCTGGTCTGAGTCAATGCCGGCAACAAAGTCTTTCGGATCGCTCATTGCCCCTCCTTCGCGGTGATTGCACTTTCAGCGGTTACCCGCGGCTTCGGTTCCGACTGCTGCACGTAGAGGCCGCCGTCCTTGCGGATGCGCCAGAAATGGATGGCGATGAAGAGAATGGCCGCCAGCGGCAGCACGACACAGTGCAGCACGTAGAAGCGCAGCAGCGCGTTGGCGTTGACCTGGTTGCCGCCCAGCAGCAGGAAGTGGATTTTGCCGCCCACCAGCGGCACGGCGTTGGACAGGTTGGAGCCGACGGTGATGGCCCAGAATGCCAGCTGATCCCAGGGCAGCAGGTAGCCGGTGTAGCTGAGCAGCAGCGTGATCAGCAGCAGCACGATGCCGATGACCCAGTTGAATTCGCGCGGAGTGCGGTACGCGCCACGATAGAAGACCTTGAACATGTGCGCGAAAACCAGGAAGACCATCAACTGCGCCGACCAGCGGTGCAGGTTGCGGAGAAAGAGTCCCGACGAGACGACAAACTGCAGGTCCTTCATGTCGGCGTAAGCCTGCGGTACGGAAGGATGGTAGTAGAGCATGAGCAGAATGCCGGTGATAACCAGGATCAGAAAGGTGCCGAAGGTCAGCGTGCCCAGGTACCAGGTGGCGCTGAAGCGCACCATGCGCTTGCGGACCTTGGTGGCAAAAAGATGGAGGAAGATGTTCTGCTGGATGGCCAGCGCACGATGCAGCGTGCTCGAGCCCGTGCCGCTGCGGAACACCGATCGCCACACCCGGCTCCCGCGTACTTTGTCGATCATCTGGTCGGCGTTCAAGGGCATGCTCATATCCTCAAATACTGCAGCGGGGGGATTTTGGTGGAGCGATCGACCATCAGGTCGCCTTCGTCGCTGACCCAGGTCCTGAGCCACGGCAGCGGCTCGGGAGCGGGGCCTTCAATCTTTTCTCCGGTGCGCTTGAACTTGCTGCCGTGGCAGGGGCAGGCGATGATGCCCAGATCCTGGTTCCAGGTGGTCAGGCAGCCCAGGTGGGTACACACTGCACTGAGCGCAAAGTAGCCTTCTTCGGTGCGCACCAGGTAGATTCCAGAGTTGACGTCCATGGTGACTGAGTTCACCGCGAAGCTCTCGGGCTTGCCGGAGTTGACGATAGCCGAGGGCTCATAGAGGACGTTGGGCGAAAGATATTCGTAGGAGAAGACCATGGTGCCCGCGGCCGCAATGCCCAGCGATCCGAGTCCTATCTTCGTAAAGAAAGCTCTGCGATCGAACTCCGTGGGCGGTTTCTTCATGGTCATGTGTGTTTCGTCGTGCATCGGTTACCCCTTCAGCGCGCCTGCCAGCGGCGGTTTTGAGCGCAATGGCCGGTCGATGGATTCCACGGAGATGAGACCGGTCGGGTCCGCGGAGACAAGGTCGTAGGATTCCATGGTGATGGTGCCGGCGGGACAGCGCGCGGCGCACAGCCCGCATCGGATGCAGCGCGATTCATCTTTCAGCATGGCCGAGCCGGTGATCACGCCCAGCTCCTCCGCCTGGATGTCATCCAGTTCCACGCCGAGCAGATCGCGGACCTCGGCAAGTTGACCGATGGTGGCGTCGTCGAAAGAGATGCGGTCGAGCGAGACCAGCTCCAGGCAATTCTCCGGGCAGACGTCGACGCATCCTCCGCACAAAATGCAGGAGGTGGCGTCCGCGGCGTTGCCTTCAAAGACGGTATTGACCCAGCAATGCAGGCAGCGCTGCGCCTCGACCACCGCGGCTTCCTCATCGAAGCCAATCTCGACCTCCGTCACTCCGGTGCGGCGATTGAGCGGCAGCATGGGAATCGGTTGCCGCACCAGGTTGAGCAGTTCCAGCGGCATGCGATGGCGTTCGAGAACTTCCACTTCCACAATTGGGGCAGGGTGCTCCCGGCCGCGCAGGAACTCGTCGATGCCCACCGCGGCGCGCTTGCCGTCAGCCACGCTGTCGATGATGAGGCGCGGGCCGAAGACGCAGTCGCCGCCCGCGAACACGCCACTGGCCGAGGTCATCAGCGTTTGAGGGTTCACCGCGATCAATCCGCGCGGCGAGACGTCCACGCCGTCGTCGGCCCCAAGGAACTGCAAATTGGGCGCCTGGCCGATGGCCATGATGATGGTGTCGCAATCAAGGAGCGTCTCGCTGTTCTCGTAGAAGGTGGGGCTGAAGCGCCGGTTGGCGTCGAAGACGGATTTGGTTTTGAGCACTTCCAGCGCTACGGCGCGGCCATTTTCGCCAATGATCTGTTTGGGGCCGAAGCCGGGATGCATGATGATCCCTTCTTCTTCGGCCTCCTCAATCTCTTCCAGGGCCGCCGGCATCTCGGCGCGATTCTCGAGACACACCAGGTGCACTTCCTGCGCGCCCAGCCGCAATGCGGAGAGCGAGACATCCATCATTTCGCGGGCAGCCACCGCATCCATGCTTCCCTGCGACGGCTCGAAGTTCTCCACGCCGCCGGGATGCTGGCGAAGCACTTCCCGTGCAGCCGACCGGGCCACATCCATGGCCACGTTGCCGCCGCCGATGACCAGGACCTTCTTGCCGATGGTGAAGCGGTAACCGAGATTGACGTTGAGCAGGAAATCAATGCCCTTGTAGACGCCGTCCAGATTCACGCCAGGAATGGTGAGGTCGCGGCTGCGGTGCGCGCCGACGGCGATGAGCACGGCATCGAAGTCGCGGCGCAAGTCGGCAACGGCAAAGTCGCGTCCGGCCGCATGGTTCAGCTTCAGCGTGATATCGCCGGTGGAGAGAATCTCGCGCACCTGCGCTTCCACCACATCGCGCGACAGCCGATACTCGGGCAGGCCGAGATAGAGCATGCCGCCCGGCACTTGCGACGCTTCGAAGATGGTGACTGCGTAACCCATCAGGGCAAGGTCATGCGCCGCAGACAGGCCCACCGGCCCCGCGCCCACGACAGCAATGCGAAATGGAAGTTTCGGCTGCGTGCGGCCCGCATTCACATCGATGGGGTGGCGCGACTCGGGTCCATAACGTTCGGTGAGGAAGCGCTTGAGTGCGCGAATGGCGATGGGCTTGTCGATCTCTCCGCGGCGGCAGGCGGTCTCGCAGGGATGCGCGCAGACGCGGCCGCAGATGCTGGCCATGGGATTCGGCTCACGCGCGACGCGGTACGCCTCTTCGAACTCGCCCTCGGCAATCAGCGCAACATAACGGCCGGCATTGGTGTGCGCGGGGCAGGCCATCATGCAGGGGAAGTTGGTGTTGAGCCAATCCCTGTCAACCTTCTTGTCGACGAAGCGTTCGAGCATCCGGGGACCTCTCCCGTTTAGAGGAAGGAACTGCGGGCGGCAAGGGAAGACTCTGCCGCCCGTGGATTTACTTGCTGAGGGTGAAGTCGGCCGCGGCGTCGCCGGCAACCTTAACGGGATTGGACTTGGCTTTCGCGCCCTCGTTCCAGGCGGTCACGGTGTAGTCGCCGTCCGGTACGTTGTCGATCTTGTAGACGCCGGTCTTGTCGGTCGTGGCAAAGTAGGGCGTGGGAGAGACGACTAGGTAAGCAGCCATATCCGGATGGACGTTGCAGAACAGCGGGATGATGCCGGGGTTGTCGAACTTGAACGATTGCCGCTGGCCCTGGGGCCAGGTGCCCAGGTTGTGGCCCAGCTTCTTGTTGCCGCTGATGGCGGGCCAGAAGACGTTGTGCGCGACGCTGTCGCTGTTGAGGAACTCGACCGTCGTGCCCTGCTGGATAGCGACGATGTGGGGCACGAACATCAGGCCCTTCTGGTCCATGGTGATGTGTTGCGAGGGCGCAGGGAATGTCTTGCCGGCAGCGGCTTCAACGTAAACGACGGATTCGCCTTTGACGCCTGAGACCTTGCCGTGGATGGTGCCGGCTAAGGCCGCCGTGCTGAGAGCGGCAATTGCCGTGAGCGCTACGAGAGCAGTACGTTTCATAGGATCTCCTGGTGGTGAATTGGTGAGAGTTCGGGGCAGCGCGCCGGCGGTTATTTCAGACCGCATCAGAAAACGAAGCGCGCCAGCAAGTAGAGCGTGTTGTTGTCGCTCGCGTTGCGCAAGGAGCCGTCGTAGTTGGTGGCCCCGCCGTTGAAGCGGGTGTAGTTGGTGTACTGGGCGGCCAGGTCGATATTCTGCCACGGCCAGTAGGAAACATTGGTGATGAAGCCTTCGCTTCTGGCTCCGCCATTGGCGCTGCCCGAGATGGACGCCGGGGCGTACAGGAGCGGGTCGTTGGTTCCGTCGGTCAGGAACCATCCCAGGGTCCCGGAGAAGCGATTGCCAAAGTGGTAGCCGACGTTGGCGTTGCTTGCGTTCAGGTGGTGCGGACCCGGGCTTGCGGCTCCGTTTGCCGTGCTCGCGACCAGGTCCGCGTTCTCCCTGACATAGCTGGCGCGCACGGAAAGTACATCCTTGCCGAGGGTCCGCTCATAATCGATATCCGGACCAAAGTCCGTGTAACTGTCTTCCGCCCCGGTGACGCCTCCGGGGGTCGACTTCATATGAAGGCCGTAGGCGCCGACTTCCAGGTTTCCCGTTTGCCCGGTCTGCTGAAATGCCATTCGCCAGTAGGGAGCCACGCCGCGAACGTTGTAGGAACAGCACAGTCCGGTGGTGGGCTGCGTGTCGCCGATGTGGTCGGAGCGGTAAAGAGTTCCGGCAACGTACACATGCTGATCCCACATGGCATAGCCGCCCAGTCCGGCTACATCCGTGGCCAGTTGTCCATTGATGACAGGCGACGCCGTGGGACCCGGAGCGGAATCGTTTGCGATGAAAGGATAGCCCCATGCCGGGGTGGCGTTCCACAGATCTTCCAGGGTCGGATTGTTGTTCATCGTCACGCCGAAGTCAAACTCCTTGCCGCCCATTTTTGTCTTGTTGGCGTAGCGGATGTCGGTGTTATCCATGCTGAAGTGGTCGCCCTGCGGGTCGTAGGTGATTTGCAGGAAGCTGCCAACGTGACTGGCCCAGGCTCCGGCGAGGAAGAGGGAAACATCCTGAGGGAACTCGGCGTTCCAGTTCTGAGTGGCGGGCTGGGGAGTTTTGGTGCCGGTGATCGAAGTTTCGAGAAACACGCTCAGCGGGAAAGACTGAAGCAAATTCAGGGGTGAGCGGCGGGTATTCCCTTCGGCGGTGATGCTCGTGTTCTGAGCGCGGTCGGTGTACCCCAGCAGCTTGAACAGACGCCCGCCGTTGTTCAGTTCCGGCGGCGTCGTGTGGCAGCCGCTGCATGGCAAGCCGGTCTGGCGAGCATAACTGGGAAGCGCCACGGCGCCGGGAACAAGCGCCCAAGCGCCGGCAAAGAATGCCGCCGCACAAAGCAAAATGCTACGTCTCATGAAATCTCCTGGGACCAACCTTCGACGAGGGAATTGAGCCCGTATGGCGTTCAGAAATGGGGCGTGGTGTTGCACATCACCGGCTGACATCCCGATGCTTAAGAATTGTGATGTGGCGCACCCGCCTTGTGATGTGATGGCAGTCACTGCACTTCAAGACGCAAAGGAATTGTGCATCGAAGATGGCCGCCGAGGCTCTCAGCGAGAGGTGTCAAGGGCGGAGTAAAACCAGGCCACTGGGGCGGAGTAAAAGTAGGCCAGTGATTGCAGGGATCGGGTTGTTGAGTATGCGGGGTAGAAGGGCCTCTGGAGCGTAGCGGAAGAGGCTCTTCTACCCCGAGGCGCGTTCGGAGGGATCTCAGCGTTCGGCGGATGGAGCCTGTTTTGGGCTATGGTGGTTTCAGGCGGATTCAGGCTCATTCATGCCGATCCGCATGGTACTCTCTGATTTTGCTGGGTTTACGCTTCTGGAAATTGCAGATGTAATTGGACTTAGAAGTGTATGGCGGAGAGAGTGGGATTCGAACCCACGGTACTCGTTAAAGTACACACGCTTTCCAAGCGTGCGCCTTAAACCACTCGGCCATCTCTCCCCGGAGTGATCGGTCTACTTGAATTTAACATGGCGGGCCGCGCCATGGGCGGCTCGTTAGGTCGTCTTTCCATCCTCATCCCAGATCAGCGTGCCGTGCTTCTCCTGAGGAAGACCATGCTGACGATGAAGGTCATCTTTGCAGTGGGATGTCGCTGAAGTCGACCTCTTCGTCGCGTAACTCGCGCAGGGCCTGCTTCTCTTCCGGAGTCGCTTGCGGCGGGCTTTCAGGATCGGGCCAAAACCTGGCCATTCCAGTGCTCGATGAACTCGCTGTGGGCCGCCTTGGTTGCGGAAATGATCCAAATTCGATAGCCAGCCCGCTCAGGTGCAGACTGGAAAGCAAGGCGAACTTGAAACGAACCCGCACATCCAGTCTCGAAAAACTCTGGCGCCGGGATTCTCTCATTTCCAAACCGAAGCCCGGATCTCTCTAAAGCGCGTACCGCTTCTGGTGCCAGATCCAGGCGGTGCGCACAATCTCGTCCAGTTGCGTGTAATGCGGCTTCCAGCCCAGATCCCGGATGGCCTTTTCCGAGCTGGCGACGAGTGCCGCCGGGTCGCCCGGACGGCGGGGATGGACCTCGGCCGGAATCGGATGGCCGGTGACGCGGCGGGCCGATTCGATAACCTCGCGAACGCTGAATCCTTGGCCGTTACCCAGGTTGAAGACGAGTCTTTCCTTTGCCGCCGCCTCGGTTTCCAGGGCTGCGAGGGCCAGCAGGTGCGCCTCGGCCAGGTCGGAGACGTGGATGTAGTCGCGGATACAGGTTCCGTCGGGGGTGGGGTAGTCGTCGCCGTAGATGCGGATCGCGGCCCGGCGGCCGAGGGCCACATCGAGGACCAGCGGAATCAGGTGTGACTCCGGTTCGTGCGCTTCGCCGCGCGTGACCCCGTCCTGGCCTTCCGGCGCACCGGCCACGTTGAAGTAGCGCAGCGAGGCGGAACGCAGTCCGTGAATGCGGTGCATCCAGCCCAGCATGTGCTCGGCGAGGAGCTTGGACTCGCCGTAGGCGTTGGTTGGCCTGAGGCGAGCATCCTCTTTAATTGGAACAGTTTCCGGCTCGCCGTAGACGGCGGCCGTGGAGGAGAAGACCAGCCGCCGCAGCCCCTGGGCCAGCATCGCTTCCAGAAGCGATAGCGTGCTGGCGGTGTTGTTGCGGAAGAAGGTCTCTGGCCGCACCATGGACTCGCCGGCTTCAATCAGTGCGGCAAAGTGCAGGACGCCATCGAAGGGATTCTTCTCGTCTTTGGCCCCGATGAAAAGGTTTTCAAGCGCAGCCCGGTCTGCCAGTTCCCCCTGCACGAATTCCGCTCCGGCGGGAAGCAGGTCCCGGCGGCCGTGGCTCAAGTTGTCGAAGACCACTGCCTGGTGGCCCCTGGCGGCCAGAAGTCCGGCTACTGTACCACCTATATACCCTGCCCCCCCGGTGACCAATATCCTCATAAAAAAGATGTCCTTCCCCGCGCGGTTTGATATACCTTGAGTCTATTACAGTAGGGCAAGTTGGAGGTCGATTCCGACCGCCAGCCGTAGACCGCCGCTCGGGCGGCTCGCCCCCTAAAGACCCACCCGCTGCTTGCTCGCTACGCATGGCTTTGCCTTGCAGGCTCCTTGGTGCAAAAAGTCCCTCTACAGGTGCTTTTCTGACCAAAAAGGGGGATTGCAGATGGTCGCCGAATAGCCTTGGATGTTACTAGAGGGGCAGCAGCATGTGCGGGATCGGTACAAAAAGCAAGCCGTATTGCCCGGAGCAGGTCAATCGCTTCCTGCTCGCTACCTCTTTTGCCTGTTCCGCTTACGGCACGACTCGGATGAAGAACCGGTTCGGCTTCCTCTGCGTCAAGTCTTCCGATCGGCAACTTGAGCCCCACCTGCCTGCCAGACTGTCGAAAGCGCAAGACCGTGGAGTTCGCTCTGCGAACGCTCCCCGGCCGCAACTCGCACGCTGTTCCTCCTTTGTGGCAGATGCCCGACGCCGCACCCGACCCGCGAACGGAACCGGATCGAAAAGCCTGGCGTGGAAAATGAACCGCGCCCGATTTCTGCCGATAGTCTCCTTGGCGTCAGTTTCGATCCCCAATCTCTATTGAAACCCTGTGAGGACTAACCCCATGCCCGTGTTTTCCACCCCCGGCGTACCCTACACCCCAGGACGGACCAACTTCGGTTTGCTGCCGGAACCCGAGAGAAGTCCCGCTTCGTTCTTCACGAGCGCCCTCATCAACGGGCTGATCCTGCTGATGGCGTTCTACCTGGGGAGTCAGGTGAAGAATCTGGTCGAGCACAAATACGAGGAGACGGTGCTGATTATCCCCGCCACTCCTCTGCCTCCCCCCAAGCTGAAGATGGTGGAGCCTGCGACGATTCAGCCGCCCGAACCGCCCAAGATTGAGGTCAAGCTGGAGCAGCCCAAGATCGTCATGCCCAAGCCGGAGCCCAAGCCGGAGCCCAAGCCCATCCAGATGGAAGCCAAGGTCAATATGCCGGTCATCAAGGCGGCCAAGCCGGCGGTGATTCTGGCGCCCCAGCCCAAGGCAGCCATGACTGCGGCCATGCCGGCGCAGTCGACCTCGGTCAAGCCCTCCACCGCGCCCGTGCACCTGGGCGACACCTTCGGCGTCACGCCCAATCCCAACGCGAGCCGCCCGGCCACCGTGGCCTCCATCGGCAACCCCTATGGCGGCATGCGAGGCCCGGCGGTGGCGCCCCACGGCGTGGTCGGGTCGACCGGCATCGGCAACGGCCTCCGATCCGGCTCCAATGCCGGCGTGGTCGGCAAAGTGGCCCAAGCCGGCGTTCCCGGCGCCACCGGTACGGCATTGCCCGTAAATGCGGCCCCGGTGGGCCATGTGGCCTCCGCGGGCATTCCCAAGGCGGCCGAGGCAGTCACCATGCAACAAGTGCCCGCCGCTCCTACGGTCACTACCCTCGAAGTCATCTCCAAGCCGCCGGTTCAGTACACCAGCGAGGCCCGCCAGTTGCGCATCCAGGGCGACGTCGTTCTGAAGGTCACCTTTACCGCCAATGGGCAGGTGCTGGTGCTGGGAGTGATGCACGGACTGGGCCACGGCCTGGACGAAGAAGCCCGCCGCGTGGCGCAGCTCATCCGCTTCCATCCGGCCACCAGGAACGGCCAGCCGGTGGACGCGACAACAACCATTACCGTAACCTTCCAGTTGGCGTAGTACCATCAGAGTTGGAGCAGGAAAACAGGTTCGCCTCCGGCGCCTATTCCCCTTGGGGATTGCGCGCGGAGGCAATCTCTGCAAGACTTCAAGCCAGGAGCCCCCCCCATGATGTTTCGGAAGATCGCCCTTGCCTTCCTGATGATGACCGTGAGTTCGGCCTGCCTGGGCGCCAAGAAGCAGCCCAAGTACGAGGCGGAACATCCGCTGACGGCGGAG
>JARLGE010000316.1 GCA_031296215.1 Occallatibacter sp. | reverse complement strand
CCACCCGCTAGCCGCAAACCTAACCCGCCTCCGCCCGCAGCCAAACCGCCTCCGCCGCCGGTCTTCCTAGAATCGAATTCCCCGTACTCAACTCAATCGAAACGGTTTGATCGTAGTTCTGGCTCACCACGCGCAGGCTCTTTCCCGGCCCGATCCCGGTCTTGTGCAAAAAAAGCAGCAGCTTCGGGTCCCGCTCATGCAGGCTGGTCACCGTGTAGCGCCACCCCTCCACGGCTTCGGACAACGGCGTCTCGCCCCGCCGCTTGCGTTCCGCCGGGCTCACCGGCAGCACCGCGTTCCCGTGCGGACAGGCCCCGCTCTCCCCCAGCTTCTCTTTCAGTTTCTGCTCGAAGGCCGGCGAAACCGCGTGTTCCAGCCGCTCCGCCTCCTCGTGAATCTCATACCACTCCATGCCGAACACTTCGCTCAGCATGCGCTCGATCAGGTGGTGCCTGAGCGCCGTCCGGTAGGCCGTCTCGCGTCCCGCCTCCGTCAGCCGCACAATCCCATCCCCGCCCACCTCCACCAGGCCATCCCGCTTCAGCCGTTTCAGCGCCATGGTCACCGCCGGCGCACTCACCTCCAGCCAATGCGCCAGCATCGCCGGAATCACCTGGTGCCCTTCGGCCTCAGCCTCCAGAATCGCCTTCAAATAGTTCTCTTTGGATACGTGGATCGAGTCTTTCATCTTCGCCTTCCATCCAGTCTATTTGCATTCCTGCCGATGGTCCAAGGTCTTTTCAAACTGCGAAGATGCGCATGCCGCTCGGGCTGCGCGCCCGCTGCGCTCCCTGATGAGCTCGTCTCCCTCCCCCGGCCCGCCCAAGACCCCCAGTACGCAACTGATTACCAAAGGCACTATTACGGCTCCCGGCACTCTGGCGCGGCTGCCATTTTGGCGCTATGCTCGCCACAAAGGGCAGTTGCCGATGAGCCTGTCACTGCAATCCGCTTCCTTCCTGGCCCGCCCCGGCTTCAGGCGGTCCCTGGCGCTGGCAATCTTCAGCCTGGCCGGGTTCGGCGTCCTGCTTCCCGCACAGACTTCCGCCCCCGCCCCGGCCCCCTCCACAACCCAGGCCACACCCGACAGTCTCCCCGCCGCGCCCGCGCCCGCCGCGCCTGGCGTTCGCTCCAACGCGACCTCCGCCGCCCCCGTCCCTGGGCTATTCAGCAGACCCTCCACCCTGCGCCAGCTCAGGACTCCTGCACTCGCCCTGAGCGCAGGCGCAAACCCGTTCCAGCCCAGCCCTTCCACGCTGGCCCCCTTCCAGTCCGCCCCCGTCCTCGGCAGTTTTCTTCCCCTCGAGGGATTCGGCATGGGCTTCGACACCGTCCCCGCGGGCTTCAATTTCGCCCTCCCCGGCGCCGCCCCACCTGGGTTTGGAAACATCCCCTCCGCCGGCTTCAGTCCTTTCAGCACCTCTGGCATGGGCGGGCGCCCAGGCCTCCTCTTCCCCATGCGCTCCGGCCCCAACCTCAGCCTGGTAGCCGGTCCGCAAGGGTTCCCCGGCCCCGCTCCCTGGTCTCTTGATTCAGCCAGCGAATCCTTGCGCGGCAACTTCAACCTGCCCCTCGGCTCGTCCGCCCCGAGCTTCCCCTTCACCTATGAGGTCCCGTTCGCTCCCAGCGGCGCTTTCTCCAGCCTCGATTTCCGCAAGGTGATCGCCACCGGCGCCTACACCAGCCCCGACCTCGGCAACGGCGTCCATTTTTCCGCCGGCACGGGCTACAACGGAAAGTCCGTTGCCGGCGTCCGCAAGCCCGCAGGCCCGGCGGTAACCATCAAGCTGACCTTCTAGCGAGCAGCAGCCCCAATGAGAAAGGCCCGGAGCAAACGCCCCAGGCCTTCCCTGATCCCTGTTCCCTGATCCCTGACCCCTGATCCCTGTTTCTCGTCACTCCGCCGTTTCCACGGCCTTGGTCTGCGCCACGGTCCAGTCCGCCGCGCCCACCTTGAAGCGCGCAAACCGCCGCACCGTGATGTTCTCGCCCAGCTTGCCCACCTTGGTCGCGATCAGTTCCTTGATGCTCACCGCCTGGTCCTTGATGAAGGGCTGCTCCAGCAGGCAGACCTCCTCGTAGAACTTGGCCATCTTGCCGTCCACGATCCGCTCGATCACCGGCGCCGGCTTGCCCGTCGCGGCCGCCTGCGCGCGATAGATCTCCTTCTCCCGCTCCAGGTCCTCGATCGTCACGTCCTCCGGCTTCACGTAGCGCGGATCGCTGGCCGCGATGTGCATCGCAATGTCTTTCAGCAACTCCTGGAAGTCCTCGGTCCGCGCCACAAAGTCGCTCTCGCAGTTCAACTCGATCAGCACCCCGATCTTGCCGCCCGCGTGGATATACGTCCCCACCGCGCCCTCGTTGGTCGAACGCGCCGCCTTCTTCTGCGCCGACGCCATCCCCCGCTTGCGCAGCACCACAAACGCCTCTTCCATCTGCCCCTTGGTCTCCTGCAAAGCCTTCAGGCAGTCGCCCATCGGCGCTCCCGACTTCTCGCGGAGCTCTTTCACCAGCTTGGCATCAATCTTCTCGCTCACTGTCGTCATCTCTCTTTTCCTGTTTTTTCCCGTGCTGTTTCGTTCCCGTGCCCGTCGCATTTCCGGCATAAGAAAAGCGTGGCTGTCTCAACTGGCGGCCACGCTGTCCTTAGTCTCCGCACTCGCGTGCGACCCAAAAACCCGGCCTCAGCCCTCGGCCACTTCCGCCTCATCCAGAGCCGCAACCGCCGCCGGCGCCTTGCGAATCCCGCCGCCCAGCGCCGCTTCCAGGTCCACTTCCTCCGCCGGCGCAACTTCCGCCGCCGCTTCAATGGCAATCGGCTCCGGCAGCTCTTCTTGAAAGGCCTTGTCGCCCACCAGGTTCACGCCCTCGGCTGCCGAATCGGCAATCTTCGACGTAAACAGCCGAATCGCCCGCAGCGCGTCGTCGTTGCCCGGAATCACGTAGTCCACCACCGTCGGGTCGCAGTTTGTGTCCACCACCGCTACCACCGGAATCCCCAGCTTGCGCGCTTCCTTCACCGCAATCGCCTCGTTGTTCGAGTCCACGATGAACAGCGCGTCCGGCAGCCGCTTCATGCTCTTGATGCCGGCCAGATTCGCCTGCAGGTGCTTGCGCTCCCGCTCCAGCTTGATCACTTCCTTCTTGGTCAGCAGCTCGTAGCGGCCATCCGTGGCCATCTCGTCCAGTTCCTGAAGGCGCTTTACACTCTTCTGCACCGTCACCCAGTTGGTCAGCAAGCCGCCCAGCCAGCGCTGGTTGATGTACGGCATCCCCGCCCGCGTGGCCTCTTCGGCCACCGCGTCCTGCGCCTGGCGCTTGGTGCCGACAAACAGAATCGTCTTGCCGCTCGAGCACAGCTCGGTGACAAACTTCGACGCGTCCTTGAACAGCTTCAGCGTCTTCTGCAGGTCGATGATGTAAATTCCGTTGCGCTCGCCAAAGATATATTCCTTCATCTTCGGATTCCAGCGCTTCGTCTGATGCCCGAAGTGAACTCCCGCTTCGAGCAGCTCCTTCATTGTGATCGTGGCCATTGGCCTCCTTCGTAGATTGCATCCGGGCCGGCTTTGCCTTCCCCGGATTGAACCCGCTCATGCGGGAATTTGAAAACTCAGATTACAGATGACAGGTTACAGATGACAGCCAAACAGTCGATCAAGAAAACTGTCACCTGTCATCTGCAATCTGTCATCTCGCAGTTAGCGCTTGCTAAACTGGAACCGCTTGCGGGCGCCCTTCTGCCCGTACTTCTTGCGTTCCT
Organism: Occallatibacter sp.; assembly: GCA_031296215.1. Lineage (GTDB taxonomy): Bacteria > Acidobacteriota > Terriglobia > Terriglobales > Acidobacteriaceae > Telmatobacter. Next base: position 15,604 of record JARLGE010000316.1, on the reverse strand, counting down.
TCTGCCGCGCATCGCGCGTCATCAGGCCTTCCGCCTTCAAAATCTTGCGCAGCTCCGGGTTGAATACCACCAGCGCGCGCGCAATGCCCATCTTCACCGCATCGGCCTGCGCCGCCACGCCGCCGCTCTTCACCGTGGTCACCACGTCGAAGCTCGAGGCCAGCTCGGCCACCACCAGCGTCCGCTTGGCCGCCACCCGCTGCTGCTCGGTCACAAAGTAGGTCTCGAACGGCTTCCCGTTCACCTTCCACTCGCCCGTGCCGGGACGCAGAAACACCCGCGCAATCGCCGACTTGCGCCGTCCCGTCCCGTAATACTGAACCAGATCTGCCATTCTCAACTCTCTCCGCCGGCTCTCTCACCGGCAAACCTGTTAACTCTCTGCTGCCAGGCCTTTAACTGTCACCTGTCATCTGTAATCTGTCACCTGCTACTTGATCTCCATCGCCACCGGCGTCTGCGCCTGGTGCGGATGCTTGTCGCCGCGATACACCTTCAGCTTGGTCGCCATCTGGCGCCCCATCTTGCTCTTCGGCAGCATGCCCTTGATCGCCTGCTCCAGAATCGCTTCCGGCTTGCGGTTCAAGAGGCGCGTAAACTGTTCCTCGCGCAGCCCGCCCGGAAAGCCCGTATACCGGCGATACAGCTTCTGCTGGGCCTTCAGCCCGGTCAGCCGGATCTTCTCCGCGTTGATCACGATCACGTGGTCGCCCACGTCGATATACGGAACGTATTGCGGATTCAGCTTGCCGCTCAGCAAATCGGCGGCCTTGGTCGCCAGCCGCCCCAGCGTCTGGCCGCTGGCGTCCATCACATACCACTTGCGCGGAATGTCTTTCCCGCTCGGAACAAAGGTGCCCATCTCTCTCCTGCCCTCTAAAAAAGAAACCTGCCCAAAATCTGGGATTTGCCTGCTTCCATCCTGCGCAAATCCTCCGTGCCCCATCCATTCGCGGTCGCCGCCCCGACCGAATGGGTGGGAGACCACAAACCTGCGCAAATCCTCTGTGCCCCATCCATTCGCGGTCGCCGCCCCGACCGAATGGGTGGGAGACCACAAATCCCAACCGGCCCCTTGAACTCGGCGCCCGATCGAAGGGTACTTCTCTTCAGCCCGTACATCAACAACCCCAAAAACCCGGGCGGTAGGTCCGGGCTTCAGCCCGGACATAACGCCTGCAACATCAACCTGGGCTTTAGCCCCTGAGGCAAGGTCTTCGGGAAATCCCACCCGAACCCCTGCCCGCCCTCTGCAAAATCCATCGCGCAAAGCGCTTTTCCCTCGCGCAAAACGCGCAAGGGCTCTTGTTTCTACCCACATCCAAACAATTATGTTCGGGTGAGAACCGCGCGTGCTGGCCCCTTCAAGGGCCCTGGCTCAGTTAGATCCGTGACCGTTCCCACGCATCCAGCAGCCCTTGGCCTGCTCCAGCCGACCCCCAAAGGGCCATCGACCAGATGAGTCCGGGTGCAGACACACAGACCCCAGGCGCAACACCGCGCAAGGAGTCCAGAATACCCGAATCCCGCCCCAGAGTCAACGATTCAACGCGGCGATTCGTTCAGGCTCTGTATCACGGCACCTCGCGGAGGCCCCGTATCAGGGCACGACTTCAGTCGTGCCGCAACCGCCCCCAAAAAACGACCCGGGCTTTAGCCCCTGCGGACCCCTTTCGCGATCTAGAATCAAACCCGCAGGCGGGTGGCCAACACTTTCCCTGGCTAAGTTGCGGGCTCCCCATCCTTGCGATCCGCCGCGGCGGATTTTTGTCGCAAGGGTGGGGAACCTCGACCCCTTCCCGGCCAGCCGGAAGCACCCACAAATCCCATGCCGCGCAAGCGGCATCTGCCGCACCGCAGGTGCCCGCAGGTGCTTGCAGATAATTACGGCTTCCCGGCGCACAATGGTCGATGGAAGAAGAGCAAATGGAGGAAGCGCGACCCCCGAAACCCGGGGTGCTCGGCGCGAAAAAAGAGGGGATACACCCCACCCCCCTCCCGTTTCGTTGATAACAAGGAACTTAGCCAATCGTCACATCAAAGACCTAAGAAAACAAAGCACTTAAAAAAAGGACAAGCTGCCGAAACCCGCCATTTTGCCCCGAAAACGCTGCAGATTCGTCGCTCCCCCGCTGCTTCATTGCTATAGTCGTAGCCATGTTGAACATTCCCGTTCGCAACGCACTCATTGCGGCTGGCGCACTCGTCATCCTCGGCGCCATCGCCCGGACTCAATCGCCAGCCCAAGCGCCCGCCGCGGCGCCCATCGTCCTCCACGCCGCGCGCCTGCTCCAGGTGGACACCGGCACGCTTCTCCAGCCCGGCGAAGTCCTGGTCGAGGGCGACCGCATCCGCGCCGTGGGCACGTCGGTCGATCATCCGCAGGGCGCAAAGGTCATTGACCTCGGCAACACCACGCTGCTTCCCGGCCTGATCGACGTGCACGTCCATCTCTTCCTGCATCCCGGCGCAGAGGACCTGCAGACGGTCGAGGAGTCGGTTCCCTGGCGCGTCATCCTCGCCGAACAGGCCGCCAAGGCCGATCTCCTCGCCGGCTTCACCGCCGAGCGCGACATGGGAACCGAAGGCGCCGGCTCCGCCGACACCGCCGTCCGCAACGCCATCGACCAGGGAATCATCCTCGGCCCGCGCCTGCGCATCAGTGGCAACGCCATCGACATCCTCGGCGGCCACGAGGACGCCAACCGCTACAACCCCGCCCAGCACGTGCTCTCCAACGCCGACTACGCCAACTCCGCCGCCGAGATCGTCGCGGTCATGCGCGAGCAGCACAAGCAGGGCTCCGACTTCGCCAAGATCTACGAGACCGGACCGGACAAGTTGATCGACGGCCAGTTCCACACGCCCTACCAGTACACCGAGGAGCAGCTTGCCGCCGCCGTCGCCGAGGGCCACCGGCTGGGCGTCGTGGTCGGCGTCCACGCCATGGGCGAGCCCGGAACGCTCTACGCCGCCCAGGCCGGCGTCGTCGCCATCGACCACGCCACCCAGCTCAGCGACGAAACCATGCGCCTGATGCGCGAGAAGCACATCCCGGCCGTGCCCACGTTCGCCATCTTCGAGTACTTCGCCGAGCACGCGCAATCGCCTGCTGCGTCGCGCCGCGAACACGAGCTGCTCAGCTACAAGATCGCCGAGTTCGGCAAGCAACTGGCCGCCGGCATTCCCTTCGCCGTCGGCTCCGACGTCGGCCCCTTCCCGCATGGCGCCCAGGCCCGCGAGCTGGAGCTGATGGTCCGCTTCGGCATGAAGCCCCTGGCCGTGCTCCAGGCCGACATGATCGAGGGAGCCCGGGTACTGGGATGGGAGAACGAGATCGGCCAGCTCAAGCCCGGCTTTCTGGCCGACATCGTCGCCGTCCCCGCCAATCCGCTGGAGGACATCCGCGTAGTGGAGCGGGTGAGCTTCGTGATGAAGGGTGGAGTGGTGGAAAAGCAGTAGACCTGGTTGCATAAATCGGGCTTTGAAAGGGCACGGCTTTAGCCGTGCCGTAACAGGCCCATAAAACCTGGGGCTTTAGCCCCTGAGGGACAGTCTTCTCTGTCGGAAATGATCTATGCAACCACCTCTAGGCGAGGCTTCGGACTGAGCGGCCGGCTTCCAGGCCTCGGAACCGAGGCCTGGACGGAACAACTGGTTCATTGAACAACGATCCGGACACGGCAAACGTCAGGCCGGCGTGCCGGTTTCGCTCTCCGGCTCTGGGAAGTCGCCGCAGCGCGCACGCATTTTCTGGCGGAACTTTTCGCGCTCCTCGGGCGTCATGCGCTCCCAGCGCTTGCCCCAGGGCCGTTGCGATTTGCCGTGATCGTTGCCGTGGCCGCCAAAGCCGCCGAAGAGAATCCGGCACAGAACCAGCAGTCCGAGAGCTTGCCAGAAGGTAATCGCGTGCAATCCGAACAACGTCGGCAGCAGCCAGTTCCAAAGATGCATCACGATCTCGCCGAAGATCCAGGTGAAAAGCACGATCGCCGGCGGGGCCAGTAGAAAAATCCACCATTTCTTTCTCATGTTGTGTTCCTCATTTCCTCAGAAACTCTTCGTGAATGCTCTCCAGCCGTTCGCGCAGGTGCAGCACCGCGTAGCGTTTGCGTGAGAGCAGGGTGTTGACGTTGACTCCGGTTTCCGCCGCGAGCTCCTTGAAGCTGCGCCCCTCCAGTTCGTGGGCGACAAAGACTTGGCGCTGCTCGGCGGGCAGTTCATCGAGCGCAAGCTCCAGCTCGTCGAGCAGCACGCCGCGCAGGTAGAGCGCCTCCGGCCCGGCGTCGGGCGAAGGCAGCAGATCTTCCACCTGCAGCAACTCGCCCTCTTCGTTCTTCAGCGCCTGGTCGGAGAAAAGCTCCGGCTTCTTCTTGCGGAACAGATCCGTGATCCGATTGCGCGCCACGCGAAACAGCCAGCCGGTTACGTAGTCGATCGGCTGCAAAAGCCGATGCGCCTCCACCAACTCGCAGAAGACCTCCTGAAGCAGGTCTTCCACGTCGGATTCATTGGGCACCCGCCTGCGAATGAAGTTGCGCAGCTGGGGCCGTTCCTCCGCGATGACATCGGCGATCTGGCGGTCCTGCTCGGCCATTGAAAGTACGCTCATGGCACATCCATCCACTGCTGAAGACGGATGGCAGACGCAGATATTGTAAAGAGCGGAATCGCTGCGAGGACGGTTGCCGGCGCGGCTGCTTCCTAGGAGTGAATCGGCCGATGTGCCGGGGCCTGTTTACTTTCACTCTGCTGCCGCGGCCGCCTGCGCGCGCCGCTCCTCGATCTTCTTCAGCGTCTGGCGCCAGCACTTGGACTTGACGGGCGCGAGCGAATCCTCGACCGCTTTGCGATAGCCGCCCAGGTAGATCGAGTAGAGAATGGCCAGCGAGCAGCCGATGCCCCAAAGGAATCCGATGCAAAGCCCAACCAAGGCGGCAGGACCGAAGTCTGTCATGGCGACGAATCCCTTCCCTCAGCGGCCTCGGCTACACAGCCACCGTAAAGCTGTCCTCGGTGCGCGTGACCGCGTGGTAAAGCGTGTCGCGCTCGACGGGGACCCGGCCGGCCTCGGTAATCAGCCGGCACAGCTCCTTGCGCGTCATGCCCTGCGGCGTGGTGGCGCCCGCGTCGTGGTAGATTTTTTCCTCAATCACAGTGCCGTCCAGGTCGTCGGCGCCGAAGCGCAGCGCAATCTGCGCGATCTTCGGCGTGAGCATCTGCCAGTAGGCCTTGATATGGGGGAAGTTGTCGAGTAGCAGGCGGCTGACGGCGATCTGCCGCAGGTCGGTAAGGCCAGTGGTCACGGGCAGGTGGTCGAGCGGCGTGTTTTCCGGATGAAAGGCCAGAGGAATGAAGGTCTGGAAGCCGCCAGTCTCGTCCTGCACGGCGCGCAGTTTGAGCAGATGGTCGACGCGGTCTTCGTCGTTTTCGATGTGGCCGTAGAGCATCGTGGCGTTGGACTTGAACCCCAGCTTGTGGGCCAGACGCGCCGTTTCCAGCCACTCCTCGCCGTCGATCTTGTGGTCGCAAATGATGGAGCGCACGCGCGCGGAGAAGATCTCTGCGCCGCCGCCGGGCATCGAATCCACGCCCGCCTCGCGCAGGCGGATGAGCGTCTCTTCGATGGAGAGCTTGGCGCGGCGGGCCAGGTAGGCCACCTCCACCATGGTGAAGGCCTTGATGTGGACTCTTGGAAAACGCTGTTTGAGGCCGCTGACCAGGTCGAGAAAGTACTCGAGCGGCAGGTCGGGGTGCAGGCCGCCGACGATGTGGAACTCGGTCACGGCTTCGGAGTAGCCGGAGGCTGCGGTCTGCCACGCTTCTTCCAGGGCCATGGTGTAGCCGAGCGGATCGCCCTTCTTGCGGCCGAAGGCGCACAGCTTGCAGGCGGCCACGCAGACGTTGGTGGGGTTGATGTGGCGATTGACGTTGAAGTAAGTCACGTCCCCATGCAGCCGCTCACGCACATGGTTGGCCAGCCAGCCCACCGCCAGCACATCCGATGAGCCGTAGAGAGTCAGGCCCTCGTTGAAGTCCAGCCTCTGGCCCGCGAACACCTTTGCGGCAATGGGCTCCAGGCGGGGGTCGTGGCTGCGAAAGGCGGCGGGCGGACGGGATTCCGCAATCTCGGTCTGCATATCAAGATGATACAGAATTCGCCCGGGGCGATTCACTTTTGCCCGGTCTCGATTCTCCCCGCCGCGGGCTCAACCAGAACGCCGTCATAGAGAGACGCAGCCACTAAGCGGTCGCCCGCGATGCGCACCAGGCCGATGCGATAGCCGGTCTGCCACAGTTTCCAGGTCATGGTCTTGGGATCGATCGAGTAGATCTGGTCGCTGGACCGGGAACTGACAAGAACCCTTTTCGCGAGCGTGTCGTAGGCCAGGTCGTCCACATCGCGGAAGGGCAGGCGCTCGATCCACAGCCACTTTTTGCCCTTGTCCGGGGTAAAGTAGACCCCTTCGCGCGCGCCCAGCCAGAGCGTGCCGTCGGCAGAAAACACCACGCGATGGATACGGGTGAGCATGGAGGGAATCTGCATGGGCCACCAGGATGCGCCGGCGTCGGTGGAAAGAACCACGCCGCCGGATCGGGCCGCGGCCATGGTTGCTCCCAGGGAAGTGACCGACAGGTAGTCGCCGGAGTCCATCACCATGCCGCCCTGCCAGGTTGCGCCCTGGTCTTTGCTGGTGAAGAGCCCGCCGGTGGTGGAGGCCAGCCATGCATCGCCGCTCAGGTCCAGCGCCACGGCGCGGCTGCTCATTTCAATCACCGGGGCCTTGACGCGCTTCTCCACATTGATGCGCTTCCCGGAATGGTTCTCCGTGGCAATCTTCACCTGGGTGTTGGCAATGGTGTTGTGCGGCTCCCAGTGCGGCGCAATGCCCGCCGACGGGTCGTTGCTCGCCGCGTCTTGGACCAGGGCGAAGATGCCGTGGCTGGTTCCGGCAAATACGGTTCCGTCCGGCGCCTGCGCCAGGGCAAAGACATCGCGCCCCTCCAGTCCCGTGCCGATCTGGCCCCAGCTTGCGCCGCCGTTGCTGCTCACAAACGCTCCGCCGTAGGATTTGTCGTTGACCACGCCGGCATAGAGCCGCGCCGGGTCAGCGTGGTCCACCAGCAGCGCGTCGACCTTGCGCCCGGAGAAGCCCTCGTTGGAAGCGGTAAAGGTCGCGCCTCCATCGTGGCTGGCCAGCACGCCGCCGCGATCGGTGGCCAGGAGCACATGGCTCGAGTCGCCGGGATCGACGAAGACGTCGTTCTCTATCACGTCGGCGCCGGTCATGGAATCGAAGTGTCTGCCGGCGTCGGTCGTCTTGTACAGGCCCTGGGTGGTTCCCGCGTAGACCACTTCGCGATGGTTGGGGTCCTGCATCAGCACGCGGGTGCGGCGCGCATCCGAGGGAATGCCCTGGATCTTGTGAAACAGCTCGCCCGAGTTCTCGCTCTTGTAGATGCCGCTGCACGCGCTCAGGAAAACCGTCCTGGGCTTCACCGGATCGACGATGATCGAGAAGACGTCCGAGTCCTCAATCACGCCCTTCTTGATGCTCTCCCACTTCTTGCCGCCGTCGACCGTCTTCCAAGGCAGGTGCCAGGTTCCGGCATAGACAATCCGCGGGTCCGCGGGGTCCACGGCCAGCGACTCCACCTCGTGAATCTCACGGCTGCCGCGAGGGCTGATCAGGTTCCACGACGCGCCTGCGTCGGTGGAGCGAAAGACCCCCTCCATGGTTCCCGCGAAGAGCGTTCCGGGGTTGGAGGGCGCCTGCGCAAAGGCGCGTACCGATTGCCCGCTCAGGCCTTCCACCGCGCTCCAGCTCTTGCCGCCGTCATGGCTGACCCACGACCCGCCGCCGGTTTCGTCCACCTTCCACGCGGCCGCATAAATAGTCGAGGAATTCGCCCCGTCCACAACGATGTTGTCCACCACTAGGTCGTCGGTCCCGTCCAGCTTGGTCAGCCTGCGCCAGGTAGTGCCCGCGTCGAGCGACTCGTAGATCCAACTGTCGGTCGTGCCCAGATACAGGTGGCGCGGGTCCCCCGGAACCGCCGCAAAGGCCCGTGCGTCTCCGCCCGATGGCCCCACCGCGATCCAGGCCGATTCCGCAGGAAGCCTCTCAAGACCCATGGCGATGACCAGAAAAAGAATGGCCCGCGCGGAAGTTCCGCGCCGGCTCAGGAATCTAAGACAAATCCGCATACGGCTCATTCAAACAACAAGCTCCCAGACCGACGATACAGAGATGAGCGAAAAAATGCCTTGAAAAATGATGAGGCTGACCGGCTTCCCGGTCAGCCTCGAATCGTTGCAGGAGGATTGGCTTGGTCTGCTTGTGTTCTCCATCCTTCTCGCGCTGGCGAAAAGGATGGAGAAGTTGATTCACTCCATAGCCGGGCCGGATGGCCGGTCCTTACTTCTTGGCCGCCGCAGCCTTCTTGTGGGCGTGCGGCCTTTCCCCCAGGGGCTTGCGCACCTCTGGCTTGACTGTGGTCTCGTCCACCGGCGTGGTTCCGCTTATGTCGGACGAGAAGGTTGCGCCCGCGGGCACCAGGTAGTCTTCCACCGTCTGACCGTCGGTCGAGCCGGTAGCCACACTGATGCGCGATGCATCAATGCCCTTCTCCGTCACCAGGTACTCCTTGGTGTTGACCGCGCGCTGGGCGTCGTCACGGATGACCGGCTTGGCGTGCTTGCGCTTCGCGGCCAGCTTCTCCGCCTTGGTGGTCGCTGCTTTCTCCTTGGCATCGGACTCGCCAACCACCACCGCCTTGGCATCGGACTGGCGCTGCAAATCGAGGGCAACCTGGTCAAGGCAGGCCTTGGCTTCGTTGTCCACGCGCGTGGGGCGCTTGGCGTCCGTCGAGAAGTTGAGGGAGCAGAGAGCCTGCGTATGCGGCGCCGGAGGAACATACGGAGCCGTGATGGTCACGCTGGTGCTCGCGGTTGCGGTTTGACCCTTGTCGTCGGACACGTTGCAGGTGATGCCCACCGCGCCGGTCGGCGCGCCGGCCGAGGAGAAGGTCGCCGTGGTGCCGCTGCCGCTGACCGAGCCGGCCGAAGCCGAGTAGCTGTAGGTGAGCGGGCGGTTCTGCGGGCTCATACCCATGGAGGTGACGGTGCTGCTCTCACCCGGCTTGATGGTGCTGGGATTGGCCGTGCAACTGATCGTCGGCGGCTCGAACGCCTTGACCGTAAAGCTGGCAGAGCAGTCTGCCGCCTGTCCGGGCTTCAGGCCTTCCTTGCCGGGCTTGCCTTCCTTCACCGTGGCCTTCACGGTGTAGGCGCCGGCGGCCAGAGAACCGGTGGCGATGGTCACCGTCGTGCCGGTGCCCGAAGCTCCGGTTCCGGACCAGGAATATACCGCATTCAGCTTCGGATCCAGCGCGCCGGCAGTGGCCGTCACCGTGACCGGGTCGCCGGGGAAGATCGAAGTCGGGCTGGCCGAGCAAGCCAGCGTGGCCGGCGGCGGCGGCAAGATCGAACCGATGTGGTAGACAAAACCTGCGCTCAACCGCGCCATGTTGGCGTTGACCCGGCCTCCCGCACCCAGATTCTCGTGGGTGTACTGATAGTCGGCCTGGAAGATGCGGATAGCCAGGTGGTGGTCGAAAAAGGGTGTCTCATAGTCCAACCCGCCGCCGAGGGTAAGCACCGGGCCGAAGGCGTCCGGCGAGTGGTAAACGCCGCCGTACTCCAGGCCAACCAGAGCGTGGGCGAACGGGGTGACGTCCGCGGAGGGATGACGGAAGATCAGGCCGCCGCCGCCACCGGAGAAGTCGTCGTTGGCATAGGTAGAGCCGCCGCCGGTGGCCGTCTGGTTCACGATGTGTTCGTCGGCTTCCAACTGCACGCCGACATACTTGTTAAAATAGCGGGCCACGCTAAGGATCGAACCGTAGTCGATGGCCTGCAGCACAGTGGTGAAACCTCCGCCTGTGGTCACGACGGTCCCGTGCGGGGCCAGATAGCTGTAGCCCGCAAAGACGTCCCACTTCGACGGAGAATCCTGCCACGTGGCGGTCGAGGCCGCTTTGGCAGGTTTGGCTGAATCTTGCGCGCCCAGCGCAAGGGGCAGAACCGCGGCCATTGCCATGGCTACCGTCCATCTTAGAGATTTCGAAACACGAGAGTTCATGCGTTTATCCTCCGCAACATTTCTGAATGACCAGTGATCAAAAGCTGTTTCGAGCGCATCACGCTGCTCGGCGCCCCTTGAATCCAACAAAAAGACTCATGAATGACTGCGATTACGACACTTTCAAACGTACCATAGGTCAAATCGGGAAGAATACTTTTTTTCAACAGCTTGCACTGCGCAATGGCCCAAAACATGCAACACCCGACCAACCTTGATTACCTTCGTAACTCATACCCAGAGTCACAGTTGCTACCCTGCGAGTCACCCCATATTCAGCGTCTTAACCAGGCTGCGCGGCTCCCGCTGTATCTTCTCCTGTAGAAGCGTGATGGCGTATAAAAGTTGCTCGGGACGCGGTGGACACCCTGGAACATACACGTCGACCGGAACCACCTGATTCACTCCCTGCAGCAGAGCGTAGTTATTGAAGACCCCACCTGAGGTGGCGCATGCGCCCATGGAGATCACCCACTTCGGCTCCGGCATCTGGTCGTAAAGGCGGCGGATGACGGGAGCCATCTTGTGCGATACCCGGCCGGCAACCACCATAAGATCCGACTGCCGCGGCGAGGGGCGAAACACCTCCGCGCCAAAGCGCGCGATGTCGAAGCGCGACGCGCCCATGGACATCATCTCGATGGCGCAGCAGGCCAGACCAAAGGTCATGGGCCAAACGGAGTTTTTTCGGATCCAGTTGACGGCAAAATCCATCGAAGTAAGAAACACGCCCTCCGGCTCTTCGTATCCGTAGCTCACTTCGGTGAGCTTGACGCGATTCTTGGCGCTGCTCTCCAGCGCCCCGAAAAGATAATGGTCCCGCTCTGCCGTGGCTGCCATACAACTAATATAACCCGGTCCCGGCGCCGTTGCGTGGTCAGAATCGCTCATGATGAATGGTTAGTGTCCCTTGACAAGCCTCACCGCCATCTCCCGCTGCCTCATGGCTCCGGCCTTGTCTTGCTTCCGCTGTCTTTCCGGCGCAGGCAACCTCCCGGCGCGCGCAACAATTAGCAGCTTCGACATGATGAATCCATCAAGATTCGCAAAGGCACTTGCGTTATCTCCCCGTCTTTAAGAAAATCGTTGGTACGCGCAATCATCGTTCTTCCAACCCCTGATTTTTTGCCGGCCCTGCGGCCGGCAGCGGGTCAGCGGCGAGCAGGCGGCGAACCTTCAGGTTTCGTTCGCCCATCACGGAATCTCCAATCCCGCCTGCCGTTCGCAGGTCTATGCCGGTACGCCTCTTGCGGAGCCAAAACCATCATGCGCAGTCGTATTTTTCTCCTGCTGCTTCTGCCCGCACTGCTGGGGTATTCAGCCTCGTTGTTCGCACAGACGCCCGCCTCGCCTTTAGCCGCGCAGGCGCCTGCCACGCAAGCCCAGATCGCTCAACTCCAGCAAGCGGTCCAGAATGCTCAATCGGCCGGCGACAACGCGTGGATGCTGGTCTCCGCGGCATTGGTGCTGCTGATGACCGGCCCCGGGTTGGCTTTGTTCTACGGCGGACTGGTGCGAAAGAAGAACATCCTGGGCACCATGATGCAGAGCTTCGCCATGATGGGCCTGGTGACCGTGATCTGGGCGGTGGTGGGCTACTCGCTTGCCTTCGGCCACGGCAACGGCTTCATCGGCGGCTTCGAGCACCTGTTTCTGCGCGGCGTCGGCCTCACCCCCAACGCCGACTACGCGCCCACCATTCCCGAGCAGACCTACATGATCTACCAGCTCATGTTCGCCATCATCACGCCGGCGCTGATCACCGGAGCCTTTGCCGAGCGCATGAAATTCAGTTCCATGGCCGTGTTCCTGTCCGCCTGGTCGTTGCTCGTCTATAGCCCCATGGCGCACATGGTGTGGGGCGTGGGCGGGCTGCTCAACTCGGCCGGCGGCCGCTTCCCCTCGCTGGACTTCGCCGGCGGCACCGTGGTCCACGTCACCTCGGGCGTCTCGGCGCTGGTCACCTGCCTTTACCTGGGCAAGCGCATCGGCTACCCTCACACCAACATGCCGCCCCACTCCATGGTGCTCAGCTTCATCGGCGCCTGCCTGCTGTGGGTGGGCTGGTTCGGCTTCAACGCCGGCAGCGCCCTGGGGGCCAGTTCGCTGGCTACCAGCGCCTTCGTCAACACCCACTTCGCCGCCGCCGCGGCGGCCATCTCCTGGTCCATCGCCGAGTGGATTCACAACGGCAAGCCCACCGCCCTGGGTGCCATCTCCGGAGCGGTGGCGGGCCTCGTGGCCATCACGCCGGCGTCCGGGTTCGTGCAGCCCATGGCTGCCCTGGCCATCGGCCTTTTCGCCGGACTGGTCTGCTTCTTCATGGTCTTCATGGTCAAGAGCTTCTTCGGCTACGACGACTCCCTGGACGCCTTTGGCGTGCACGGCGCTGGCGGAACCTTGGGCGCCCTGCTCACCGGACTGTTTGCCACCCGGCTCATCAACCCGGCCTTCGGCAAGGACGCGCCCACCGGCGCCCTGGACGGACACTGGGGCCAGTTGTTCAACCAGTCGGCCGGCGTGGCCATTGCCTGGGCCATCTCCATTGCCGGGACGCTGGTGCTGCTCTTCCTGGTCGACAAGACCATGGGACTCCGCCTCTCCGCCGAAGAGGAGAACGCGGGCCTCGACCTGTCCCAGCACAACGAGGAGGGATACGACCTGAACTCGTAATTCGCAGGTTTGTCATCCGCAGCGCTTGCCCAATCTGTCATCCTGAGTGAGCGCGGCGAATCGAAGGATCGGCTTTTTTCTTTCCCGATTCCGATTGATCGAATTGGTTCGCCGGAAACTTTCCGCGGCCGCGGTCGCCCAACCATCCGCCGGGCCTGTTACGCTGTCAAACGAGGCATTTTGAACATGCTCAAGATCGAAGCCATACTCCAGCCTTCCAAGCTGGATGCCGTCAAGGATGCGCTGCTGGAAGCAGGCATTGAAGGCATGACCATTCTCGAAGCCCGCGGCCATGGCCGCCAGAAGGGCCACACCGAGTTCTACCGGGGCCGCGAGTACACCGTCGATTTGCTCCCCAAGGTGAAGATCGAAGTGGTGGTCACCGACGATATGAAGGAAAAGGCCATCGCCGCCATCGGCTCCGCCGCCCGCACCGGCCGCATCGGCGACGGCAAGATCTTTGTCAGCCGCATCGAAGAGGCCATCCGCATCCGCAACGACGAGCGCGGCGAAACGGCCCTCTAGCCAATCGACACGGCTCTTCTCCGCATTGCCGCTCCTCGCGGCTCCCGCGGTGCGGACAACTGACTGCCTCGCTTTCCCAGGGGAATCGAACTGCCCGTTGCGGCAGAGGATCAGGTTTCGGTTGGCGGCGATTTGGCGGCGTTCTGGGGCAAAGTTGGATGGCTTTGCAGAATCTCGGAATCGTCAATTGTATGATTCACGGATAAATCAGCACTTTTTTCGACGTAACATGTGTATTTTCAGGGGGCTGGGAGGAAAGGGAGGGGGGTACCCCCCTATGTAGCAACTTTCGGGGGGAGCGGGCGGCGAATTCCGGGGCGTTCCGGCGACGGAACGGGTCTCCGCGGTCCCTATCCTTGAGACCTATTGTGCGCCGTCGGAAGGAAATTATATGCAAATGCGGGGAAGAAAAATGGGGCGTGCGGGATGGTGGGGTCGGGACTCCCTGCACTGGATGGATGGGCGGCGGTCCGCTCGGGGTTTGGAGGCTCCAAGGGCCGGGTGCTGGATTGGTGCGTCGGGGGTTTTGCTCCAGGCGGGATTCCTTCCTGGCGACAACGGCGTTTATGGGGAATTTCTCCGTGGGGGGCTTGCACCTTGCGGATCTTCCCGGCAGCGCGTCGGCTCCCTACTCAATGCCGTGAGCGCCCGAATTCATCGCATATCTATGAAGTACCCGCGCCTGCCGGAGCAATTCCATCCAGAGGGATTCTTGTGTTTTCGAAGTGTCGAATCATTCTTTGAGTGCCTGAAGCGCTTTTGGCAGACCGGGCATTGGAATATGTAGGTTGGTCCGTAGCGAGAAGTCCTCCTTCGAGCCGAAGGTCCAAAGCTCCGTGTCCTGCCGCTCGTGTTCGAGGCAGGTCGGATTGGAGAACCAGATGACAGTTCGATATGATAGCGAGGATCAAAGCTCTGGCCTGTGACTCTCAAAGAGCTTATCTTCGCAACATTGAAGGCCTTCACTTGTCCGGAGGCTTCCTCCCACGCATAAAGTAAGAGATTTCCTGTTGATTGTGCGCGGCGGAGTGAATAGGGTTCCGCTCGTCGGTGCTTAGCGCTATAGAGGAACTCAATCATCAGCCTGTTTGAGCCAGCAAAGCGGATCATCTCCAGCGGAGCGCCGACGTTCCAATACCGAATGCCAACGGGAGAAATCAGGACTTCGCCCGCACTCGGAGCGACAGCAGCAGCTTGGACCTCTTCAACAATCATGCTAGCTTCCTCTAGAAAACCCAGCAAGTCAGGTAGGCGCCCCAGAAGGAGATCTAGCTCTGGCAGTGCGGGGAGCTGATGCGCGAGCATGTTTGACCATTCAGTTCTCAGCTCCACGTCTGTTTGTATTTTTCTGACGATCTCGCCGACGTCCGGGGCAGCAAAAGACTTGACCGCGCACTTTAGCTTGAAGAGTTCGCGCACTTGCTCAAGATCAAGCGCGTCGCCAGGATTATCAAGGAGAAAGACCACGTCGTATAAGTCGCGTGGCCGTGTGCGTTCGTAAAGCGCGCGCGCCTTTTCTGCGAGGAGTTCATGAAAAGAGTAAACAAGAATGCCGCTGTCTGGAATCTGGTCGGGATAGGGATGCAGCACGCTCCGTTCTTCGGGTTCTTCCTGCAGCGGCTCATGATGGGTTATATCGAACAAGACTCTGGGCGGCGTAGGGGTAGGGCTTGCAAGTGGGCCGCGATATGAAATCTTTCCTTCATAGGTGGTCCCTCCTTGGAGATTTCTTCGCTCGCGCACTTGAACCAGATCGGCGGGAAATACGATGCCGCTCAGTTCCTCCGCAGCATGTGCCAATCCCAAGAGCTCCCGTCTTATCTCCTCCAGTGAATAGGGTGCGTCTGGAAGAAGCGAGAAGTCCAGATCTTCTGAGAACCTGTAGGTTTCGAAATAGCACTTCTTGATCGCAGTTCCACCTTTGAATATCCACTGTTCTTTCAAAGGCAAAGTTCCTAGCGAGGCCAAGAGCCATCCCAGGGCGTAGTCTTTTTCGACGACGTCGGGCCGCAATTGCCACTCTGCCGCTCGATCAAGGATGTCCTGCTTGCTAACCATTCGTTAGGCCGCCTCTGACGCAACGGAAATGGCTGCATTTATCTTCAGATTCCAGCGACGCAGGAGCTTACCAGGCTGTTTTATTTCGGGGTCGAGGTGTGAGTAGCCAGCAGAAATGTGTTGTTTCGCCAATTGCTGAACCCTTTCAGATCCGGGCCATAGAAGTTCCGACAAGTAGCCAAGCCGCTTCCATGCAGCTCCAT
>JARLGE010000315.1 GCA_031296215.1 Occallatibacter sp. | reverse complement strand
GCCGGCCGATTTGACGGCCAAGGACCTGGCGCCCAACAAGCCCAAGCCGAAGAAGGACGCCGCGAAAAAGAAGGAAGACAAGAAAGAGGACAAAAAGGAGACGAAGCCCGCGGAGCCCAAGCCGCCGGAGGACACGACGCCGCTGGTGGCGATTCGAGTTTCCTCGGAGGTTCCGTTACCGCTCGACGGGAAATGGCGGCACATTTTCTTTACCTACGACGGATCGGGCAAAGCGTCGGGCGTACGACTCTATGTCAACGGCGCACCGGTGGCGACGAAGGTGATTGCGGATACGTTGGGGCAGGCGAGCATTCGGACGCAGTCTCCGATGCAACTGGGCGAGCGTTCTCCGGATGCGAACCCGGCGCGGGAGACGCGCTACCAGGACATTCGCCTGTATGGGCGCGCGGTGACTGCCGAAGAAGCAAAGCGGCTGCCTTTCGAGGACTACGTAGCCGAGTTGACCGGCAAGCCCGCGGACAGGTGGAATGCGGATGAGTGGCAGGTGGTCAGCGAATTCTATTTCGACAACCTGGACCGCGATGCGATGGCGATTGAGTTGCAGATTGCCGGGCTCGATGCGCAACTGGACAAGCTTTCGGAAGGCGGCGACCTGACGCTGGTGGCGTGGGAGAAACCGTCGATCGCGTATGCGAACGTGCTGACGCGTGGCGTGTACACGGCCCGCACCGAGCGGGTGGAGGCGAACACGCCGCACTATCTTCCCGCACTGCCGGGGGGCGCGCCGCACGACCGGCTGGCGCTGGCCAAGTGGACGGTGAGCGCGGAGAACCCGCTCACCGCGCGGGTCACCGTCAACCGCATGTGGAACGAGCTGTTCGGCGCCGGCCTGGTGGAGACGACGGAAGATTTCGGCATCATGGGGCAGCGGCCATCACATCCGGAATTGCTGGACTGGCTGGCGGTCGAGTTCCGCGAGAGCGGATGGAACATCAAGCATATGTACAAGCTGATGGCGATGTCGGCGGCTTACCGGCAGAGCGCGAAGTCGACGCCCGAGCAACTGACGAAGGATGCGAAGAACCTGCTGCTGGCGCATGGGCCGCGCTTCCGCATGGATGCGGAGACGCTGCGCGATGTGGCATTGCAGTCGGGCGGTCTGCTGGTGAATAAGATTGGCGGGCCGAGCGTGAAACCGTATCAGCCGCCCAGCGTGTGGGAACAGGTGGGCATTGGCGGCAGCGACACGCTGGTGTATGAGCAGCAGAAGGGCGACGCACTCTACCGGCGAAGCATGTACAGCTATTGGAAGCGCATGGCCATGCTGCCGGACATGGATGCGTTCGACGCGCCCATGCGCGACGTGGTGTGCACGCGGCGGCAGCGCACGGATACTCCGCTGCAGGCGCTGGTGACCATGAACGATGTGCAGTGGGTTGAGGCGGCGCGGGCGCTGGCCCAGCGGGTGATCAAGGAGGGCGGAAGGCAGCCGGAGCAGCGGATCAACTTAATGAGCGAAATTCTTCTTGCGCACGATCCGCCGGCGCAGATGGCTGCGCTGCTAGAAGGATCGTTCGAAAAAATGGAGAGGCATTATGCAGCGGATCCGAAGGCGGCAGCCGCGCTGTTGAATGTGGGCGAGAAGAAGAGCGATGCCGCGATACCTGCGCCGGAGCTGGCGGCATGGACCATGGTGGCCAGCGAGATGCTGAACCTGGATGAGACGCTGAACAAGTAGTTGAGGGAGACCGATGAAGCAACATCCTCTTTGCACCGACACCGAGCACGCACCGAACGTGATGGAGATGAACGTGCCGCCTGGCTTGAAGCAGGAGTGGGCTGAACTGCAGACACGCCGACATTTTCTGGGCCGCACGGGAAAAGTGCTGGGATGGGCGGCGATGGCGAGCCTGCTGGGCAGTCGGGCGATGAAGGGAGATGCACACGCGGGCGCCAATGGACCGTACGGCGCGCAGGCCGGCGGGCCGCTGAAGCTGCCGCATTTTGCGCCCAAGGCCAAGCGGGCCATCTACCTGTTCATGTCGGGCGGGCCGTCGCAGGTGGACCTGTGGGACTACAAACCGAACCTCGCCGCGCTTTACGACAAGGACATTCCCGACTCGGTACGCGGCGCGCAGCAGTTGACGGGGATGACCTCAGGGCAGGCGCGGTTTCCCGTTGCGCCCTCGCACTGGGCGTTCAAGCGCTATGGCGAGACCGGAACGTTCGTGAGCGATCTACTGCCCTATACGGGGCGGATGGTCGACGACCTGGCGATCATCAAGTCGACCAACACCGAAGCCATCAATCACGAGCCGGCGATCATGCTGATGAATACGGGCAACATGAACGCGGGCAAGCCCTGCCTGGGATCGTGGCTGGCATACGGGCTGGGGAGCATGAACGACAACCTGCCTACGTTCATGGTGCTGCAGAGCAAGCTGAACACCAAGGAGAACAACCAGCCGGTGTCTTCGCGGCTTTGGAGCAGCGGGTTTCTTTCGTCCGAGTATGCGGGGGTGGGGCTGCGCTCGGCGGGCGATCCGGTGCTGTATTTGACGGACCCGGACGGCGTGGATCGCGAGGTGCGCCGCACGATGCTCGATGCGGTGAACGAGATCAATAGAAGAACGTACGAAGAGCTGGGCGATCCGGAGACCAATGCGCGCATCGCCCAGTACGAGATGGCGTATCGCATGCAGACATCGGTGCCGGAGCTTGCGGACCTGAGCAAGGAGCCGAAGTCGACCTGGGATCTGTATGGGCCGGAGGCGAAGGAGCCGGGAACCTTTGCATACAACTGCCTGATGGCTCGGCGGCTGGCCGAGCGCGGGGTGCGTTTCACGCAGGTTTACAAGCGGGGATGGGATATGCACGACAACGTGACCGGCATTCTGCCCATCATCTGCGGGGAGACCGACCGCGGCTGCTACGCGCTGGTGACCGACCTGAAGCAGCGCGGGCTGCTGGACGACACGCTGGTGGTCTGGGCGGGCGAGTTTGGCCGCACGGTCTATAGCCAGGGCGGGCTGTCGAAGGAGAACTACGGCCGCGATCACCATCCGCGCTGCTATACGACTTGGATGACAGGCGGCGGCGTGCGCACGGGGATCACGTATGGCGAGACCGATGACTACAGCTACAACGTGGTCAAGGACCCGGTGACGGTGCGCGATTTCAACGCGACCCTTCTGCACTGTTTGGGCATCGACCACAACAAGCTGACGTACAAGTTCCAGGGGCTGGATCAGAAGCTGACCGGGCCAGTTCCGGCAAGCGTGGTTCCGGGACTGCTGGCGTGAAGACTCGTCCAAGGCTGGCCGTGCTGGTGGACAGATTCCTGCCCAAGAGCAGAACGACGCGGCGCAAATGGATGGCCGCGCTGCTGCTGAGCCTGGCGCTGGTGCTGCTGCCCTGGGTGGTGAAGCTGGATGGAAAGCCTCATGCGGAGTGGGAGCACTTCCTGGGGCGCTTCCATATGCTTGCACTGCATCTTCCCATCGGCCTGCTGCTGCTGATTCCGGTGCTGGAGGTTGCGGGCAAAAAGCGTTCCGCATTGCGCGAAGCGGCGGGGTTTGTGCTTGCGCTTGCGTTTGCCAGTTGCCTGCTGGCGATGATGCTGGGCTACTTGCTGGCCCATGGCGGCGGCGACTCGGGTCCGGTATTGACGCGACACATGGCGGGCGGAATCGCGCTGACCATTGCCGCGCTGCTGTGTCTGCTGGCGCGTCCGTGGTGGGCCGGGAGCGATGTGCCGCATGTGTATCCGGCGCTGCTGACCTGCACGCTGCTGGTGCTGGTGTGGACGGCGCACCAGGGCGGAACGCTGACGCACGGCAGCAACTACCTGACGCAGTACATGCCGGTTGGTTTGAAGCGATGGAGCGGCCTGGCAGAGACGCCAACTACGGGCTCCTTTTACGCGAAGCGCATCAACCCCATCTTCGATGCGAACTGCGTTGCCTGCCATGGCGAGGGGAAAATCAAGGGCGGATTGCGGCTGGATTCCTATGAATCGCTGATGAATGGCGGTCAGGACGGTCCAGTGATCTTTGCGGGGCAGCCGGAGAGAAGTCTTCTCTTAACGCGCGTCACGCTTCCGCCGGGCCACAAGCAGTTGATGCCTGCCGAGGGCAAGCCGCCGCTCAGCGCGGAACAGATTGCCTGGATTCGGGCATGGATTCAGCAAGGGGCTTCTCAGACGGCCGCGACGCTGGCCGGGATCTCATTGCGCGAGGAGCAAGCGGAGCTACCGCTGACGCCGGTGGGCGACTACAGCGCATTGATGCCGGAGATTCGACAGATGGAACAGGCGCAGGGAGCGAAGGTGAAGCCGGTGTCGAGCAAACCCGAGGATGGGCTGATTCTGTTCACCGTGGACGCGTCCAGCAGCTTTGGCGACGCCGACCTAGAAAAACTCCAAAAATTCGCGCCGTATATCGTGGAGGCGGAACTGGGGCGCACGGCGGTGACCAATGCGAGCTTCGACACGCTGAAGCAGTTCACGCATCTGCGCGCGCTGCATCTGGAAGAGACGCGCGTGACCGGCTTGGGCCTTGCCAAGCTGGCTCCGCTCACACAGTTGACTTATCTTAACTTGAGCGGGACGCAGGTGACGGCGGCCTCCGTTGCTCCGCTGAGCGGGATGAAGAATCTGCGCCACGTTTACCTTTACAACACGCCTGCCGAACCCGCGCCGGGCACAGAGCCGGCGCAGCCAGCCGCGAGGAGTGCGCCATGAAGCTGAACAGGAATCAAACTGCAAGTGGAGCCGTAGACCGGCGGAAATTCTGCGCCGCTGCGGGGGTTGCGGCGCTGGCCGCCGTGGTGGGAGAACGGGCAAGAGCGGAGGAGGGAATGGGCGTGGAACGAGCGGCAGACGCGAAACTGCAGACAGGCAATGGCGAGTGGACCTACGAGGTGGTTGCGGGGTGGGGCCGATTGCCTTCGGGGATGGCTTTCGGGGGGACGCACGGCGGCATCGCCACCGACAAGGCGGGCCATGTGTATGTGAGTACGCAGAGCGAGACCGGGGTGCTGGTGTATGACGCTGACGGCGTGTTGAAGAAGACGATTGCCAACGAGTATCCCGAGGTGCACTCGATGGTCTATGCCGAGGAGGGCGGGCAAGAGTACCTCTACACGACGGTGCAGAAGGGAACGCCCAAGGAGAACTGGCTTTTTGTGAAGATGAAGACAGACGGGACGGTGGTGGAGAAGATCACGGCGCCGGCGGAGGCGGGCTTCAAGGCGGCCAATGAGTGGCGGCTGACGGCGGCGGCGCCGGGGCCGGATGGAAGCATCTTCATTGCCAATGGTTATGGGGACTCGCGCATCTTTCGCTTCGACAAAAACGGCGCGTACCGGGCGAGTTATGCGGGCAAGGGTGCGGCCGAGGGGCTGTTCGACTGCAGCCATGGGCTGGCGGTGGATACGCGTTACGATCAGCCGCTGCTGCTGGTCTGCGATCGCGAGAACCGGCGGCTGTGCCACTTCGATTTCGATGGGAAGTTCGTACGCACGGTAACCAAGCATCTGCGGCGGCCCTGCCAGGTAAGTCTTCACGGGGACTATGCGGTGGTTTCGGAGTTGGAAGGACGGGTGACCATTCTCGACCGGGACAATGCGCCGGTGGCGTTTCTGGGCGACAATCCGCAAAAGGCGCAGTGGGCGAATTACCAGCTCAAGCCGGGCGAGGTTGCACTGGCATTGTTCAGCGCGGCGCACGGATGCCACATCGACCACGAGGGCAACATCTATGTGTCCGATTGGAACCAGACAGGGCGCGTGACCAAGCTCGCAAGGACGAAGGGATAAAGCTGGCGGAGCCGGCTGGTCCGAAGGGAGCGGGCGGGAGTAATCTGGTTGAACTATGAGTCCATCCGCACAGCAGCCCCAGGTGAATGTTACCCAGACCCCCGATTATCGCGAGTCCTATGCCAACAGCGTGCAGGTGCGCGTGAGCGTGTGGGACTTCCAGCTTGTGTTTGGCCTGGCTTTGAGCGAAAGCCCGGAGCAGGTAACCGTCCGCAACAACCAGTTGATCTATCTGAGCCCGCAGCAGGCCAAGGCTCTGTGGAACGTGCTGGGGCAGAATCTGGCCCAGTACGAGCAGGCCTTCGGGACGCTGAACCTGGAGCCGCACGGGCATGGCTTTCCGCAGGGGACGGTGAATTGAAGGCAGGGAACAGGGAATAGGGAACAGGGAATAGGGACTGGTTCGGGCTCTCTGTGCTGCTTCCGGGGGCGATTGATTGCGATTGAAGAGCCTAATGCAGCCGCGGCTGGATGAGCCGCTACCCCTCTGGATGATCTTTCCGGTAGTGTTTGCGGCGCTGTATGCGAGCCACTTCACATTGCTGCGGCTGCCCTACTACTGGGACGAGGCGGGCTACTACATTCCCGCGGCGTGGGACTTTTTCCGCACCGGCTCGCTGATTCCGACAACCACGCTGACCAACGCGCATCCGCCGCTGCCGAGCATTTACCTGGCGCTGTGGTGGAAGATTTCAGGCTTTTATCCCGAGGTGACGCGGGAGGCGGTTCTGATGGTGGCCGCGCTGGGGCTGCTGGCGGTTTGGCGGCTGGCCATGCGACTGGTGGGCGTGGCGAGCGTGGCTTTCTGGACGGTGGTTCTGACTGGGGTTTATCCCATCTGGTTTGCGCAGAGCACGCTGGCGCATGCGGACATTTTTGCGGCGGCCTGCACCTTGTGGGGACTGGTGTTCGCGCTGCCGGACCGGATTCGACATGGGGACCGGAACCCGCGGGCGGCGGCGTTGTGGTTCTGGGCGGCGGCGTTGTGCAAGGAGACGGCCATTGCGGTTCCCCTGACGCTGGCCGCGGCGTGCCTGGTGGAAGGATGGCGGGCACGGCCGCCGGTGCGCGCCCGGCTCGGCCGCGAGGCGGCGTGGCTGACAAGCTGCGTGCTGCCGCTGGCGGGCTGGTATGGCTATCACTACTGGAAGACCGGATTTCTGTTCGGCAATCCAGAGTTTGTGCGCTACAACGCGCAGGCCAACCTGGAGCCGCTGCGCATGGTGGCGGCCTTTGGACACCGAGTGCTGCATTTGACTGCGCACATGAACCTGTTTGTGCCGGTGCTGATGACTTTTGCCGCGCTGCTGCTCAACCCGCTGCAGGATGCGGATGGACATGAACGGGTGACGATCAGCAGGGTGGCCCGGCGGCGGATTTTTCTGCTGTTGCTCGGGAATGCTCTGCTCTTCAGCGTGCTGGGCGGGGCGCTGCTGACGCGTTATCTGCTGCCCATGTATCCGCTGGTGCTGCTGGTGGCGGTGGCGACGTTCTACCGGCGGGTGCCCTATTGGCAAGGGCTGGCGGTGTTTTCGGCGGCGGCGTTTGCGGTGGGTCTGTTCATCAATCCTCCGTATGGGTTTGCGCCGGAAGACAACCTGGCCTACGCGCACGTGATCCGGCTGCATCTGGCGGGGATTGCGGAGTTGAACAAGAAGTATCCGGGAGCGACGGTGCTCTCGGCGTGGCCCATGACCGACGAGCTGACGCGGCCGGAGCTTGGCTACCTGAAGCAGCCTTACGATGTGTACCGCGTGGAGGACTTCACGGAGCCGCAGATTGCCCGAGCGGCGGAGGAGCCGGGGAAGTTCTCCGCGGCGCTGGTGTTCTCGACCAAGTACGACCCGCCGCGGCCGCTGCTGACTCTGGGCGAGAAGAGCGCGGAGCTGGACGAGAAGTATTTTGGCCTGCACCACGATCTGGCGCCGGAGCAGATTGCGAAACAGTTGGGCGGGGACCTGGTGTGGGAGAAGGAAGACCAGGGACAGTGGGTGGCGCTGATCCGGTTTGAGCGGGTGCTGGCGGCGCGGGCCACAGAGGCTGGATCTGTAAGGTAGCCAGCGCCGTTGTGGCACACGACCTATAATCAGGCTGTTGTGCATACTTCTTCTTCATTGCGATTGGGGCGGGTTGGGCGCGTAGTCGCGGGCCTGGGGCTGGCGGTTGCGCTGGTTGCAACGTTGACGGCGGCGGCGCGCGGGCAGTCGGCTCCGGACAGCGGTGTGGGCCAGACCGGCGCGGGCGCGGGGCACGGTCGGATTCTGCTGGTGCTGCCCTTCGACAACCGGACCGGACAGCCGAGCCTGGAG
Organism: Occallatibacter sp.; assembly: GCA_031296215.1. Taxonomy (GTDB): domain Bacteria; phylum Acidobacteriota; class Terriglobia; order Terriglobales; family Acidobacteriaceae; genus Telmatobacter. Next base: position 5,448 of record JARLGE010000315.1, on the reverse strand, counting down.
TGGATTCGCGAAGCGGCGCCGGAGATTCTGGTCAGCCGGTTTGCGTCGGCGGGGTTCGCGCCCATGAGCCGGGCGGACCGGCTGTACGCGCTGGACCACCTGGGACTGCCGCAGGGGTTTCATCCCTCGCGGGCCACGGCGTTGAAATTGGCTCAGACACTGGACGCCGACTCGATCGTGGTGGGCAGCTATGTGACCGATGGCGGCGGAATTGTGGCCGAGGCGCAACTGGTGGATGTGCCGCAGCTGCGCATGAGCAAGGCGGTGACGGCGCGGGGCGAGATGAAGAACCTGATCGAGGTCTTCGACGCACTGGCCTGGGAGTTGACGCGGCAGCTTGACCCGGAGTTCAACGTGGCCGAGGAGACATTTGTGGCCGCCGGCAAAGGGATGCGGGTGGATGCGTTCGAGCAGTACATTCGCGGCATCGCGGAGCCTGACCACGAGGAGCGGCTGCGGCACCTCAACCAATCTGTCGCGCTCAGCCCGGCGTTCTCGCCGGCGTGGATGGCGCTGGGGCGCGAGGACTACAACAGCCAGCAGTACGAGCAGGCCGCGGCGGCGTTTGCGCGGGTGGGGCGAGACGATCCCAAGCTGCAGGGGCCGGACGCCTTGGAAGCGGGTTTTTTTCTGGGGCTGTCGCTCGTCTTTTCAGGCGATTACCCCAGGGCCGAGCGGGCTTTTGCGGGGATTGCGCAGGTATTGCCGCTGGCCGAGGTGGTGAACAACCAGGGGGTTGCGGTGAGCCGCCAGGGGAACGACGGGACGGCGCTGTTCCGGCAGGCAGTGGCCGCTGACCCGAATGTGGCTGACTACCACTTCAACCTGGCGGTGAGCCTCAAGCGCCACGGGGAAGTGCAGGAAGCGGCGGCGGAGCTGGCCGCATGTTTGCGGCTCAAGGGCAACGACAGCGAGGCGCAGGAGCTGGCGGCCGAGGGCAAGACGCCGGCGGCAAAGCCCGTATCAGCCACAGATTCGAGCTCGGAGGAAGAGTCCAGGCCCGATCCGCTGGAGCGGATTGCGCGCAACTTCAATGCGGTTGCGTTCCGCCAGGCGGCGCAGATGCTGGACCAGGTGGACGAGGCGCGGCTGACGGCGCTGGAGCCGCAGCAACGGGCGGAGAAGCTGGCCGCTCAGGCCAAGGATTTCCTCGACCGGGGGCTGTTGCTGGAGGCCGAACGGCTCTACCAGACGGCGCTGGCTTCCGACGACCGGGTTGCGGCGGTGCATGCGGGGCTGGCGGAGATTCGGGAGCGGACCGGCGACAGGGAGAACGCGCGCAAGGAGGCGCGGACTAGCCTGGAACTGCTGCCCTCGGTGCAGGCGTATCTGGTGATGGGGCGGCTGGATCTTGCCGCCGGGCACATGGAAGAGGCGGGTTACGATGTGGGCGAGGCGCTGAAGATTGAGCCCGGCAACCAGGCTGCGCAGCGGTTGCAGCAAAGGGTTGAGTCAGTGAGACAGAAGAGATAGCCGCCTGGGGCGGGGCAGACCCCGCTTGCGCGGCCTCCACGGAAATAGAGAGTAGGGTGGAATGGGGCCACGCTGATAGCCTGCCTTTGAGCCCAACCGATGCGGCGGGGCATCCGGTCCTGAAGGGAGCAAGCCATGATGAAGCGCTTACGCGTTTTGGCGGTTCTTGCGGGTTGGTTTGCGGCGTGTCTTGCAACTTGTGGACTGGGCGGCTGGGCGCTTGCGCAGCAGACGGGCGCGCCGCAGCCGGTTGTGGAAAAGTTGGTGCTCTCCGACACCATTCAGCCCATTACGGCGGGCCAGCTTGACCGGGCCATTGCCAAGGCGAACTCCGATGGGGCGCAGGCGCTGCTGGTGGAGATGGACACGCCGGGAGGGCTGCTGGACTCGATGCGCTCGATGGCTGGCGCGATCTTGAGTGCGAAGGTTCCGGTGATCGTGTTTGTGGCCCCGGCGGGGTCTCGGGCGGGGTCGGCTGGTTTCTATCTGCTGGAGTCGGCGGATGTGGCGGCGATGGCTCCGGGGACCAACGCCGGCGCGGCGCACGTGGTCTCCGAGTTTGGCAAGATCGACGAGACCATGAGCCAGAAGATCGAAAACGACGCGGAGGCCTTTCTGCGGTCCTATGTGGCGCGGCGGGGCCGCGACGTGGACGCCGCCGTGGCCGCGGCGGCTTCGTCCCACTCCTACAGCGCCGAGGAGGCGCTGGACAAGCACCTGATCGACCTGATCGCCAACGATGATGGCGCACTGCTGGCCAGCCTGGACGGGCGCACGATTACGCGGCTGGATGGGACCAGGCAGATGTTGCATTTGGCCGGGGCGCGGATCGAGGTGGTAAAGCCGACCCTGCGCGAGGAACTGCTGGGCTGGCTGGTGAACCCGAATATTGCCCTGCTGATGCTGGTGGGCGGGGCGCTGCTCATCTACCTGGAATTCAATTCGCCGGGCACGATTGTTCCCGGAGCGCTGGGCACGCTGATGGTGCTGCTGGCGGTTTTTGGCTTGAATTTGCTGCCCATCCGCTATACAGCTCTGCTGCTGCTGTTGGCCGCGCTGGGGCTGCTGGTGCTGGAGGCCAAGGTGGGTGGGCACGGGGCGCTGGCCGTTGCCGGGATTGTGTGCCTGACCTTTGGGATGCTGACGCTGGTGGCGGCGCCGGTGCCGGAGATGAACGTGAACCCGGTGATTGCGCTGGCGGTGAGCGCGGCCTTCGGGGTGATTACGGTGTTCCTGCTGCGGCTGGCGATCCGCGCGCGACGGATGAAGTCGCGGCTGGGTATCGACGCGATGGTAGGCGCGGCGGCCAAGGCCATGGAGTCGCTTGCCCCCGAGGGCCACGTGCTGGTGGAAGGCGAGATCTGGCGGGCCGTGGCGAGCGAGCCGGTGGCGGCCGGAGCCGCGCTGCGGGTGGTGGGGCACGACGCCTATCTGCTGCGCGTGGAACCGGCGGCGCGAAGGCAGACGGCGGACTCGCACGGGTAGGCGCAACCATGTGGATTCGTGCTTTCCCAGGTCCCAGAATCGGGACCTGGGGCACCCAAATTCATCGGCATGATAGCAAAACCGTGAGGTGGCGGCACCTGGGCCACGCGTGTCGGCAGGACGCGGTCTGGAGTACAATCCGTGCTGAGTGAAGGATGAGGGAATGGATATGTCAACCGCGGTTTTGGTTTTTGTCGCCATCGTTGTTCTCTATGTGCTCAACTCGATCAAAATCCTGCGCGAGTACGAGCGCGGAGTGATCTTCCGCCTGGGGCGGGCGCTGCCGGTGCCGAAGGGGCCGGGAATCATCCTGGTCTTCCGGCCGTTCGACCAGATTGTGCGCATCTCGCTGCGCCAGGATGTGCTGGAGGTTCCGGCGCAGGACATCATTACCCGCGACAACGTGACCCTGAAGGTGAACGCGGTGGTCACGCTCTACGTGGTCAATCCGAACGACGCCGCCATCAAGGTGGCCAACTACGTGTACCAGACCTCGCAGTTTGCGCAGACCACGCTGCGCTCGGTGCTGGGCGAGGTGGAACTGGACGAGGTGCTCAGCCACCGCGACAAGCTGAACCTGAAGATCCAGACCATCATCGACCAGCGGACAGAGCCGTTCGGGGTGAAGGTGATCTCGGTGGAGGTGAAGCAGGTTGACCTGCCCGAGACGATGCTGCGCGCGATGGCCAAGCAGGCCGAGGCTGCACGCGAGGCACGGGCGAAGATCCTCCACGCCGAAGGCGAGTTCAACGCCGCGCAGAGGCTGGTGGATGCGGCGGCGCTGCTGGCCACGCAGCCCATGACCCTGCAATTGCGCTATCTGCAAACACTGACCGAGATCGGCGTGGAGAAGAACACCACGATCGTCTTCCCGTTGCCGATGGAGCTGCTGACGCTGCTGAACAAGATGGCGCCGGGGCTAACGCCGGCGAGCGGCGGCCCCGCACAGGTGAGCGCGGCTCCGGAGAAGACGCAGCCCTAAGGGTCTGGCAATACCGGGCACAAGCGGCGCGTGTGGGGCGCGCGGCGGCGCGGTGACTCCATCAGAGAGGGCCGCGCGACTAAAAAATGGACTGACTGCAAGGACGGTGTATGCGGGGAGTTTTCGACGACAAGGAGTTTCAACCAGCCGAACCCCCGCACGACACCGAACTCACGCTGGGTTCGACGACGCTGCTGCTGATCTTCTTCGGGCTGGTTCTTTTGTGCGGGCTCTGCTTTGGGCTGGGATATGCCACAGGGCGGCGCGGAACGACGGAGACAGCCGCTCAACTGCCCGCCGCAAGCGGGCCACAGGCGACGCCGCCAGCCCAGAGCAGCCGGTCAAAGCCCTCGGCGGATGCGCAGGCGCCCGCTGCCGCGGCGCAGCCGGGCGCAGCAAGCGATGAGCCGGAGCCGGCGGGGGCGGGGGACACGGCGCAGAGCCCGGCAGGCGCCGGCGAGAATGGCGCGCCGGCTGCGTCGCCGCAGGTTAAACCGGTGCTTGGAAACGCTGTGAATCCTTCGCAGCCCGCGGCGCCGTCCGCTTTGGCTGTGACGCCGGCGCTGGCTCCCGCTCCGGGTGCGCTGATGGTGCAGATTGCCGCCGTCTCCGGGCAGGAGGACGCGGATGTGTTGATGAGCGCTCTGCGCCGGCGGGGCTACGCGGTGGCCGCGCGGCGCGATGCGCTGGATGGGCTGATCCATGTGCGCATTGGGCCATTCAAGACGCGGGCCGAGGCGGACGGATGGCGGCAGAAGCTGCTCAGCGACGGGTATAACGCGATCGTGCAGCCGTAGACTCCAGGATTCCGGAGCATTTTCAGAGGCAAAAACTCATTTTGTTCCGGCGGGCTTTTGCCTGTGCGAGGGCGGCGACTCTTCGTGCAGCGCTGCCTGTAAGTCCTTTGTTTTTGTTGGAAGGTCCACCGCGCTGGCGGTCTTAAGCATTTTGCAACTGCTTTGTTTTCTTAGGGCGACGGGGGCGATTTTAGCTAAGTGCATTGTTTTCAACGAAAGAGGGGGAGGGGTGGGGTCAGGCCGCGGCCGGAGGTGCTTTTGACGGCTTGGGCAGGGTAGAGAAGGCGACCTGGGCAGCGTAGAGGAGCTTGCCGGCGCTGTCTTCATGGACGGCACCGATGAGCAAGCCGTATCCGACGCAGGCAATGAAGTCGCAGATGTTTTGATAGCCGGTGAGCGGGGGCATGGCGCGGCGGTAGGCTTTCCCAGCTATGTTGTCCGGGTTGTATCCGGTGTTGCGTTTCATCGTATGCGCCTGATAGGCGCGTTCCCAGATATCGACGCAACGGGCGACGGCGGGGTTATCGAGGGAGGGGCAGGGCTCTCCCGGATTGTTGGCGAGGGTGGACAGAATTGGATCGAACATGACGGTCTCTCCGTGCAGGGACTTTTGGCCTTGATGGCTTGATTGTGCGCCGGGAGGAGGAAATTATCTGCAAACCCCTGGGGTGGGGTCCGCCGCGGCGGAGCGCTGGGGCGCCAAGGGGTGAG
>JARLGE010000314.1 GCA_031296215.1 Occallatibacter sp. | reverse complement strand
GCCCTGAAAGATGACCAGGAAGACGAAGAGATTGTCCACGCTCAGCGAGGTCTCGATGGCGTAGCCGCCGACCCACTCGAGCGCCGTCTGGTGGCCACGGGTGACGCCGATCCAGGCGGCAAACCCGGTCGCGGCCAGTACAAGGACCGCCGTCCACAGCCAGGCGAAGAGCTGCTGGTTTTTGGCGGCGTGCTTGTGGCCGGGCAACAGGGAATCAACCAGCAGCAGCGCCGCCACCACCGCATGAAACCCAACCCACCAGACCCAGGAAATGCCGGCAATCATAGTTGGAATGCTACAGGACGGGCGGGACTGTTCTTTGCCTCATGCTCCGGCGATCATTCGAGAACAAGCAGGTTCTTGCTGTACTGCGGCCCGGCAAGGTGCTTGAGGCCCCTGTCCAGAGTGACGAGGACGCCATTTTCTTCTATGGCGAGCCCAAGCAGATAGGCGTCCGTGACTTGCTGGTGGCCATAGAGGCGGCCCGCGAATGGTGCGACGAGAGAGGTCCAACTGGTCCGCATGGACCAATAGGTGAAGTTCGGATCGTTACTGAAACTTCTGACGATGTTTGTTGCCTGCTCAAGGGTGCGCCGGCCTGGGGGCGTGCTTGTGATGATTCGCAGGAAGCCGGCTTCCGTAAAGGGGCATACGCCCCACTGCAGACCAGGTGAACTGAACCATCGCGCGACGATGCGATGGTGGGTGTGCGCCGGGTCAAACAGCGCGACGAGTATATTGACGTCGAGCAGGAAACGCTCTGCGTTCATCGTCCTCTTCTTCCAGTTCCAGCGTTGCTGCCTTTACCTTCTCACTGGTAAGGATGCTGTCGTCCTTGTGAGCGGCGAACATGAGCATCCCCTTGGGCCCGCGAACAAGGCCTTCGGGGAGCGGCTTGTCTTGAAGGCGCGCCTCGTGGGCCTCGCGGATGGACTCGCTCAGGGCAGCTCCGAGGGTAATGCCCTTGCCCCTGGCGCGAAGCATGGCCAGCTCATAGGCGTCGTCGTCGAGTGTGACGGTGGTGCGCATGGAGCTATGATGCATCAATTCACAAATTGATGCAAGTCTTAGGAGTCATGCAGTTCATTGGAAGATGCATCAAACAAACGGCCCGGAGAGGCGAAGGGAAAGACCGTTGCAATCAGCATTACCGCAGATCGATCAGCCGGATCGTTTCCAGGAACACGTCGCCATCGATGGTCAGGCTCTTGGCGCTGATTTTGTCGAGGGTGTCCTGGGCGGTGTGGTGGTAGCTGTTGTTGGGGCCGTAGTCGAGGTCGATCAGGTCAATGGACGGCACGCCGCGGTCGACGAAAGCCAGATGGTCGTCCTCGACCGATTCCTCGGTCTGGAAGAAGTAGTGGTCGTAGCCGAACTTGTGCGCCGCCTGCCGGACCAGGTCGACCAGCCAGCCCGTCGATTGCGTCTCGCGCTGAATGTCGAGATCCTTGTCGCCGATCATGTCGGCGAGCAGGAACGCTTTTATTCTTGGAAGCGTTCCGTCGCGGCCCCACTTGGCAGCCAGATGGCGGCTGCCGTAGGTGGAGTCGGAGCGGGACCAGGTTTGAAAGGCCTCTTCGCCGTCGAAGAAGACCAGGCAGACCGAGTAGCCGTCGAGCTGCCGATTCCGATCTATTTGGCCGCGAAGCTGATCGGCGATGGCCAGCAGCAGGCCGGTGGTCGAGCCGCCGTCGTTGGCGCCGACGAAGTTGATGGTGCGCAGCGGGTAGTTGGTCTCGTAGTGGGTGCCGAGGACGATGACGCCGTCCTTCTTGCCGGGGAAGCGCACGATGAAGTTGCGCATGGGCACCGGGCCGATGGGCGTGGTGGCGGTGAAAGCGTCCTCTTCCAGTTGGTCGTGCTTGAACTGGCTGCGCAGGAAGTCTTCAGCTTTTTGATGTCCCGGACTGGTAGGCCAACGGGGGCCGATGGCGACAAACTGGCGGGCGTAATCCAGAGCCTTGACGCCGTTGAAGTGGGTCTGGGCCGGCGCGGCGAGCGGGGCGAGCAGCAGAAGGAGGGCCGCCGCGAGTCCTACCCAGAATCTTGACTTCCCAGGTCCCCAAGGGCGAGGGACCTGGGGCACCCGGGAAAGGAGGCCGATGGGGTGTTGAGGTTTCCCACCCTTGGCGCATGAATCCGCAGTGGCGGACGCCAAGGATGGGGCACCCAAGGTTTGTGCCACAGCCCTCCTCCAAAACAACGGAAGAATCATTGCGCGGCCTCTTTGGCGGCTTTCTCCGCTTCCTTTGCCTTGCGGCGCGAGGGATGGACCCACCAGGCTACGCCAATGCCGACCAGGTAAAGCACCAGCATGGGCACTGCGTAGATGCACATGGTCCAGGGGTCGGGGCTGGGGGTGATGATGGCCGCCACCAGGAAGACCGCGAGGATGGCGTAGCGGATGTTCTTCCACAGGAAGCGGGGGCTGACGATGCCGAACAGCGCCAGGAAGAAGATGAGGATGGGCATTTCGAAGCTGATGCCCAGGCCGAGAATCACCGAAAGGAAGAAGCTGGTGTAGTCCTCGATGGTGACCATCGGAGTGAAGTTATGCCCGAAGCCCACAATGAGGATTTTGATGGCGGCCGGCAGCACATAGAAGTATCCAAAGCTCGCCCCGGTGAGAAACAGCCCCACCGTGGCGGCCATGAACGGCACCACGAAGCGCCGCTCCTTCTGGTAAAGTCCGGGCGCGATGAACAGCCACACCTGAAACAGGACAAACGGCGAGGCCAGAATTGCCCCGGCCAGCAGCGCCGCCTGCAGATCAAGGTTTAGCGCGTCCATAGGGTGGGTAAACACCAGCGATTTGCCGATGTGATTCAGCGGCGCCTGCAGAAAATTGACGATCTGGTCGCGAAAGAACCAGCAGATAAAGAAGCCGGCCGCCAGATAAAGTGCGGAATGGACGATGCGGCGGCGCAACTCGTCGAGGTGCTCCATCAGGCTCATGCCGGGTAACTCTGCGCGCTCGCTCATCGCCGCCCGCGCCTTGCTGATTGCGTCGGAGGCGTCAACCATGAGGTACCGCCTGTGCCGGGCCGGGGGTGGGCTGGGCTTCAACTACCGGCTCATCGGCGGGGGGGGGGTCAAAAACGAAGTCGGCCTGTTCAGCAACGGCGGGGGCCGGTTCCGGCGCGGCCTGGGTGAAAGCACTGTTGGGAGGCGCGGCCGCTACCTGTTCGCCGGTCGAGGGGGGCAGGATGCGGGGAAGGGTTTCTTCGGCTGGGGGCGCGGCGGCTTCGGTGATCGGAGGGGGGTAAACTTCTCCGCTCGGATAGGGGCTCTCGATGGCTTCTGTTGCAGACTGCTCTTCTATGGAGGAAGAGGGCAACAGGCCGGTCACCGGCTCCGGCGCGGAGAGCGTAGGCGCGACGGCTGTGACAGCCAGCGCCCGCATCTTTTCCTCATCCTGCTTGCGGCGGTCGGCATCCTCGGCGTTGCGCAACTCCTCTTCCATCTGGAACTTGAAGTCGTTGGAGGCCTTGCGGAACTCGTACATCAGCTTGCCGACCTGGCGACCGATCTGCGGCAGACGCCGCGGTCCGAAGACCACCAGCGCCATGACCATCAGGATCAGCGTATCCGCCATTCCCAGATTGGCAACCTCGATTGAAGGAGGAACTCCCATAAAGGTTAATGATACCCGCACGTGCGCGGGGCTCACAAACGGGAATGGGCCGAGCGGGCGATATTTGGCAAGAACCGCAGAATCTTGGCGATAGAAGCCGGGTGGCGAGGGCTCTGGGCGGGGTGCGGGCAACATTACAGTTGCGTTACACTGGAGACTGTTGGTTGGGGTTCGGGCGGGGCGGTGTTTTTTGCAATCCGCCGGCGTGGTTCCGCATCCAACAGAAAGAAAGGGCTGCAACAACCCCGTGAACGGGAGTCCCTCAATGGGATCGGCGGAAGTGCCGATAACTCTGTTGGATTAGCGCGCTCACTGCATGCCTGCTAGCTTTCAACAACCCCGCCCGCCGTATCGAGTCGTAAAGGAACGGCAGGGCTGAAGGCGGATTAAGGTGACCCTGGTACTTGATGCTGCAACAGCGGCCCCGTCGCGGGCCGATGATATTTGTTCTATTGAAAATTATCTTGTGCTGCCGGATAGCTCGATGGATGAGCGGATCGCCGCGGCGCGCGCCCAGCTGGGCTCGACTACCGTTCTGCTGGGGCACCACTACCAGCGCGACGAGGTGGTACGTTTTGCGGATTTTACGGGCGACAGCTACAAACACTCAAAGATTGCCGCAGAGACCGAGGCGAAGTATATCGTATTTTGCGGCGTGCACTTTATGGCGGAGAGCGCCGACGTGCTGGGGCGCGACGGGCAGCAGGTGATCTTGCCGGATCTGAATGCCGGCTGTTCGATGGCTGACATGGCGGACATTTCGCAGGTGGAATCCTGCTGGGAGGCGCTCGGGCGGCTCGGTTTAGCAGAAGATTGCGTTCCAGTCACGTATATGAACTCGACGGCTGCGATCAAGGCGTTTTGCGGCGAGCGCGGCGGTCTGGTGTGCACGTCGTCGAACGCGCGGGCGGCGATGGAGTGGGCCTTTGCGCGGGGGAAGCGGATCTTGTTTTTGCCGGATCAGCATTTGGGACGCAATACGGGCTACGCGATGGGGATTCCGCTGGAGGAGATGGCGGTATGGGACCCATGGGCGGTGCAGTTGGGAGCGAATAGCGGCGGGCTAACGAAAGAGAGCCTTGCCGCGAGCCGCTTGATTTTGTGGAAGGGGCACTGCGCCGTGCATCAGCGTTTTTTGCCGCAGCATGTGGACCAGGTGCGGGCAAAATATCCGGGGATTCAGGTGATTGTGCATCCGGAGTGCCGCTGGGAGGTGTGCCAGAAGGCCGATGCGCTGGGGTCGACGGAACGGCTGATTGCGCTGGTGGAGCAGGCGCCGGAGGGATCGATGTTTGCCATTGGGACCGAGATTCACCTGGTGAACCGGTTGGCGCGGCGGTTTGCGGCCGAGGGCAAAAAGATCATCACGCTCGACGATACGGGATGCCTGTGCACCACCATGTACCGCATTACTCCGCAGCACCTGGCCTGGGCTCTCGAAAATCTGGTGGAGGGCAACGTGGTGAATCGCATCCAGGTGCGGGAAGATGTGAAGCGCTGGGCCAAGGTGGGGCTGGACCGGATGCTGGAAGTGGGGTAAAGGCAGGGAACAGAGATCAGGGAACAGAGATCAGGAAGCCCTCCTCGGTTGTTGAGTTCACTCCAGCAGAGAATGGAAGCAGATACAAACGATTCTGAGCCGATCTCTGGCCCTTGATCTCTGATCTCTGTTTCGCTGTATTCTGTAGTCAGGGAAAATTCCACATGAAGACGTTCACCATAGACGAAGCGCAGTCGCTGCTGCCGGTGCTGGAATCGCTGCTGAAGCGGGCGATTGACGCCAAGAAGGCAGCGGAGGAAGTAGAGTCCGGCTTGTCGGAACTGGCGCGCCGGATCTACATCTCGGGCGGCATGCGGGTGGATGCGGCGGCGGTGGTGAAGCAGCGGGCGGAGATGGAAGCCCACCTGAAGCAGGCGCGAGAAACGATTGCGGAGATTGATGCGATCGGTGTGCAGGTGAAGGACCTGGAGACGGGACTGCTGGATTTTCCGTACAGACTGGACGACCAGGTGGTGCTGCTTTGCTGGCGGATGGGCGAGTCGTCCATTGAGCATTGGCATACGGTGGAGTCCGGGTTCAAGGGGCGGCAGCCGGTGGACGAGCGTTTTCGGCGCAGGTCGACTTCGGGCGGGTCTGGAACCGGTGGGTCGGGCAACCGGCCGAACTGATTGCGCGGCCTGCATTCAGGCAGCGTTCATCAAGTCAGATTATCTTTCCAATATTTTTTCCGAGCCAGTAGCAGTTCTCTGATCACCTGATTTTGAGGATCAGGATCCATGTACATTTCAGAGCAAGAAGTTCGCGAGGTTCTGACCTACGAGGCGCTGATTCCTGCGATTCGGCAGGCGCTGATGGACTACTCGGCGGGGCTGGTAGAGCAGCCGGCGCGGATGGTGTTGCGGGCGGGGAATGCCGAAGGCCGCAGCAACGGATGGTTTGCGGTGATGCCGGTGATTGCCGGGGACGTGATGGCAGTGAAGACGGTCACGTTTTATCCGGCGAATGACGAGCTTGGTCTGCACACGCACATGGCGATTGTGGAGCTGTTACTGCGGGCGACGGGCGAGCCGCTGGCGGTGATGGATGGCCGGCTGATTACCGAGATGCGGACTGCGGCGGTTTCGGCTGTGGCGCTGGACGCCATTGGCGGAGCGGATGTGCGGAGCCTTGGGATTGTAGGCAGTGGAGTGCAGGCGCGGGCGCATCTGCAGGCACTGCGGATAGTGCGGCCATCGTTGAAGGAAATTCTGATTCATAGCCGCACGGAGCGGAATGCGGCGCAGCTGGCAGCAGAGGTGGGCGGAAGGGTTGTTCCGATAAGCGAAGCGGCTGGCGCGGATGTGGTGCTTACGGTGACGTCGGCTACGGCTCCGGTGGTGGAAGGCCGGTGGTTGAGGCCAAATGCCGTGGTGTTGGCGGTGGGCGCGACCGGGGCAACGATGCGCGAGCTCGACGATGAGGTGATGCGGTCGAGCTTTATCGTGGCGGAGTCGCAGAGTTGTGCGGAGCGGGAGTCGGGCGATGTGCGTCTGTCGGGGACGAAGGTTGAGGCTGAGGTTGGGCAGATCCTTTCCGGTGCGGTTGCGGCGCTGACGGGGCGACGGATT
>JARLGE010000313.1 GCA_031296215.1 Occallatibacter sp. | reverse complement strand
GTACTCGGCCAGATCGTTGGCCAGGCCCTGGTTGTCGGCCAGGCCGCGGAGCAGGTCGGCGCGGGTGCGGGTCTTGTACATGGCCAATTCTTCGTCGCTGACGTCGGCCTGCTTGAGCTTGTCTATCTCACGATGGATAGCGTCGCGCATCTGCTCGGGCGTGTGGCCAGGCAGTGGAGCGGCGAAGAAGACGAATAGGCTTGGATACTTGTCGCCGGGATAGGGGCTGACGCCCTCGGCGGCGGCGGCGATCTGCTGGTCGCGGACCAGGCTGCGATAGAGGCGCGAAACGCGGCCGTTGGACATAATGTCGCCGATGGCGTCGTAGACGGCGTTGTCGGGGTCGCGATAGTCGGGCCGGTGATAGCCCTCGATGTAGATGGGCTGGCTGGGGTCGCGTATGATTGCGGTCTTCTCGGCGAACTGTTTGGGCTCGACGGTAGTCATCTCCTCGGGCTTGGGCCCGGCGGGGATGCGGCCGAAGTACTTTTCAAGCATGGGCATCGCTTCGGAGGCCTTCACGTCGCCGACGACGGCGACCACGATGTTTGCCCCCACGTAGTACTTCTGGTGGAAGGCCATGGCCTCGGTGGCGTTGATCTGGCTGACCTCGCTGGGCCAGCCGATGCCGCTGCGGCCGTAGTTGTGGGCCACGTAAGCGGTGGCCAGGAACTGCTCGAAGAGACGGCCCTCGGGGTTGGAGTCGGTGCGCATGCGGCGCTCTTCGATGACTACGTCGCGCTCCTTGTAGAACTCGCGCGGGACGGTGTCGGCCAATCGGCTGCTCTCGAGCCAGGCCCAGAGTTCGAGGCGGTTCTCGGGCATCGACCAGTAGTACATGGTGTCGTCGAGGCCGGTCTCGGCGTTGAGGCCTTCGGCCCCATTGCGGTTGGCGATGTCGGTGAACTGGTTGGGGATGACGAACTTCTCCGCTTCGTCCTGCGCGGCCTTGAAGGCCTTTTCGAGTTCCGCGAGCTTTTGGGGATCGCGGCCGACGGGCTTCAGGTACTCGGCCTCATAGGCGGCGTTGGCGGCTTCGACTTCTTCAAGGGCGATCTTCTCGGCGGCATAGTCGGTTGTGCCGATCTGGCTGGTGCCTTTAAAAGCCAGGTGCTCGAACATGTGGGCCAGACCGCTCTGGCCGGAGGGATCGTTGACGTCGCCGGCGTCGATGAAGGTGGAGTAGCTGAAGACCGGCGCGTCGGGGCGCTCGCAGACGATAAGGGTGAGGCCGTTGGGCAGGACTTTGGTGGTGATCTTTTTCTCGAAACTCTTCAGATCCTGGGCCATTGTTGTGTGTATGCCCACAAAGGCGATTGCCGCCAGGGCAAGCGCCAGGGCAGCGGTCCGCGTTTTCAAATGCATCCAATCTCCTTATCCGAGACTCGAGGGGCGCCAAGGGCGCGATGCTCGTACTCTTCCAAGCTAGTGCCCACGGGCGGAGGGGGTCAAACGGGGCGTAGAGCGTAAGTGCCGCACATGTTGCTAGCATGGAGGGAAACCTGACCGCGGTTGGAGTGTGGCGCGAGCCGGATGAGGGGGGATTTGTGAAGAAGCTCAAAGCTGCAGGTCTGATGTTTGCTGCCGTGGTGCTGGCGGGAGGCGCGGCGCAGGGACAGATGCCCGCGCCGCTGCTGGCAAGGCCTTCGTCGCTGCCTCCGATGAAGAGCCTCGCTGTTCTCGGGCAGAAGATTGCCTACTACGAGGTGGGCACCGGGTCGACGCTGGTGCTCGTGCACGGGTTTGGCACTCAGGCCTATTTTGACTGGGGACTGGTGATTCCTGAGCTGGCTCGCCGCCATCATGTGCTGGCGATGGACCAGATCGGCTTTGGAAACTCCGACAAACCGTTCATCGACTACAGCGTGCAGACTTACGTTGATTTTCTGGGCGAGTTTCTGCGGACGCTGAAGGTGGACCATTTCGACCTGGCGGGCGAGTCGCTGGGCGGGTGGATTGCAGCCTCGTACACGCTGCAGGCTCTTTCGCCCGAGAACAGCGGGCCGTATGCGCTGCCGAGGCCGGAGCGGCTGATTCTGGAGGACGCAGCGGGCCACACCGACCCGTTTCACCGGGCAGGAGCGCAGCCGCAGGTGGGGCCGATTCCGATCAGCGGGAACCTGAAGGATGCGGCGGGTGTGGCCATTGTCTTCCACGACAAGTCGCGAGTGACGGAGGAGTTCATTCGCCGGGATTTTGCGCTGAAGATGAAGGCCAATGACGGCATGACGGAGCGGCTGTTCACTTCCAATCCGCGGCTGTCGAGCGAAGTGGTTGGCGACAAGCTGGGCGGGATTACGATTCCAACGCTGGTGGTGTGGGGCGAGAACGACGAGCTTGTTCCACTGGCAGATGGGCGAGACTATGCGGCGAAGATTCCCAACGCGCGGCTGGTGATTGTGTCGGAGTGCGGGCATGCGCCGTCGATCGAAAAGCCGCAGCAGTTCATTGACGCGGTGGAGGGGTTTCTGAAGGCGCGATAAAGCCGGGGCGTCGGCGAACGGAATTTGTTGCCGATTGCCAGGTTCTTGCTACTCTAGAGGTCCATGCAAAGAGAATCGAGAGATCGGCGACGGCTGACGACGCTTTTGCGAGCGGTGATCGAGGTCGTGTTTATTGTTTTTCTGTTTTATTCCAACCTCTTGATGGGTGAGTTCACGGGGTCGAATGGGCAGGGAAAGAGCATGGCGTTTGCGCTGCGCGACATCTTTACCGGGACGAACTTCGCCATCGCGCTGATTTCGGCGTTCATTGGCTACGTGGTGTTCGAGACGCTGCGCAAGAGGCTCTAGCGGCGTGTGGCCTGGAGTTTTGTGTATGCGCCTTGACCCGGCCCGGCGCTCTTCCGTATGCTGCGATGGTTTCCGTGGTGCGGAGGGACTTCTACCCGAGCCCGCCGAGGGGGAGCAAGTATGAATCCGGCCCTTCAAATTCGCATTATTCAATTTGTCCTGATTGCGTCTGCGCTGTCTCTGATTCCGTTGATCCGGATGCAGTCGCAACCAACGCATAGCGTAAGCGCAACATTGCAGCTGATCATCGTGCTGGTCGCTGCCTCCTCTGCCGAGTCGGGATTCATCGTGCAACGAAGCCTGCTGCGCGCCCGGGGTCGATCAAATGCATCGACGCCTCTCACGCGATGGAGAGCGGGCCAAATTATCAGGCTGGCAACGGCGTTCTCGGTGATCTTGTATGCATTGGTCCTGCGCATTTTGGGCGGTTCATCCAAGCTCGTCGGTCTTCTCTATGTCAGTGGGCTCGTGTTGCTGCTGATTTTGAGGCCGGTTGCTGTTCCAACCGGAACTGAATCACAATGCTCCGTAGGCTGATCAAATAGGAGCAGGAGAGCCCGCATGTCGACCGCCGCACCCGCCGCAACTCCCGCCCCGAGTCTCCCAGCTCAACCGTTTCTGGTTCGCCGCGCCGCGGTGCTGGGCGCGGGCACCATGGGTTCGCGCATCGCCGCCCACCTGGCCAACGCCGGTATACCGACGCTTCTGCTGGACATGGTTCCGGCCGGCGAGGGAGACCGCAGCCGCCTGGCAAAAGGTGCGCTGGAGGCGTTGGGCAAGGCCAAGCCGGCAGCCTTCTACGACGCCGGGCTGGCGGCGCTGGTGACGCCGGGGAATTTTGAGGACGATCTGGCCAAACTCGCCGGGTGCGACTGGGTGATTGAGGCGGTGGCAGAGAACCTGGCCATCAAGACGGCGCTGCTGGCGAACGTTGTGCCGCATTTGGCTCCTCAGGCTGTGTTGACCACCAATACCTCCGGGCTGCCGGTGAAGCAAATTGCCGCGGGACTGGCGGGCTGCCGAGACCGGTTCTGCGGGACGCACTTTTTCAATCCGCCGCGCTACATGCGTCTACTGGAGATCATCCCCACGGCAGAGACCGATCCGGCCGTCGTAGCGGCGTTTGCAGCGTTTGCGGATAGGGGTCTGGGCAAGCAGGTGGTGTTTGCCAACGACACGCCCAACTTTATCGCCAACCGGATCGGAGTGGCGCTGACGTTCAGCGCGGCATCGCTGATGCTGGAGCAGGGGCTGACCATAGAAGAAGTGGACGTGCTGACCGGGTCGGCGCTGGGCTGGCCGCGGACGGGGACCTTCCGGCTGGCGGACATGGTGGGGATCGACATCCTGGCCCATGTGGCGGCGAACTTTCCGCAGGGTGCGACGCAGGGGAGCTTCGGCGGGGTGCTCGCGGAGTTGGTGAAGCGGGGCTGGCTGGGCGACAAGGCGGGGCAGGGGTTCTACAAGAAGAGCAAGGGTGCGGATGGGAAAGAGCAGCGGCTTGTGCTCGATCTTTTGACCTTTGAATACCGGCCCGCGGGGAAAGCGGCGCTGGCGGCGCTAGAGATGGCCAAGAATGCGGCATCGCTCAAGGAGCGGCTGCGGCTGCTGCTGGGCAACGATCCGGCCAAGGACAGGGCGGCGAAGTTCCTGTGGCCGTTTCTCTCTTCGCTGTGGAACTTTGCGGCGGATCGGATTGGCGAAGCGGCGGGGGATGCGGTCTCGATCGATCGCGCGATGAAAGCCGGCTTTAACTGGGAATTGGGGCCCTTCGAGATGTGGGATGCAGCCGGGCTTCGGGAGACGGTTGGGCGGATGAAGGCGCTGGGACTGCAGGTGAGCGTGCGCGTGGAGGAACTGCTGGACTCCGGGACCGAGGGTACGCCGGTTTCCTGGTACTCGCCGGATGGGCCGCAGTGCTATAACCCAACGACGAGCGCATGGGAGGCGATTGCCGAGCAGTCGGGGCACGCGCGGGTTGCGGATTTCCGGCGGTCGAACGGGGTGGTCAAGTCCAATGCGGGCGCTTCGCTGGTGGATTTGGGGGACGGAATTGGATGCATTGAGCTGCACTCGCTGAAGAACGCCATTGGCGGCGATGTGCTGCAAATGATCTCGTCGGTGCTGAAGCCTGATTCCGAGGCAGTGCGCAACTTTGCCGGGTTCGTGATTGCGAGCGACCGGGAAAACTTCTCGGTGGGTGCGAACCTGATGCAGCTGCTGATGGCGGCGCAGGAGGGCGAGTGGGACGACGTGTCCGCGGTCATCCACGCATTCCAGCAGATGACGGCCTCGATCAAGTTCTGTCCACGGCCGGTGGTGGCCGCGCCGTTCGGGCTGACGTTGGGTGGGGGCGCGGAGATTTGCCTGCACGCGGCGCGGCGCCAGGCCCATGCGGAGACCTACATCGGGCTGGTAGAGGCGGGGGTGGGGCTCATTCCAGCGGGCGGAGGAACCAAGGAGATGCTGCTGCGGGCGCTGGATCAGGCGACGGCGCTGGCGCGGCCCGACCCGAGGGATCCGCCGTCGCGGTTTGCGCAATCGGCGGAGCTGAGCACGGCGCTGAAGCGTGTGTTCGAGCCGATTGCGATGGCCAAGGTTTCTACCTCTGCAGCCGAGGCGCGGCCGCTGGGGATGCTGGCCGAGGCGGACCGGATTACGATGAACCGCGAACGGCTGCTGCTCGACGCGAAGGCGCAGGCGGCGGCGCTGGCCGGGGCGGGGTACACCGCTCCGCAGCCCAGGACGCAGATTCCCGCGCCAGGCAAAGGGGCGCTGGCCATGCTGGAGACGGGCGTCTTCCTGATGGGCGAGGCCGGCTACGCTTCGGAGCACGACCAGAAGGTGGCGCGGTGGGCCGCGTACATTCTGGCGGGCGGGCGGGTGACGGCGGGGTCGCTGGTGAGCGAGCAGTACCTGCTGGACCTGGAGCTGGAGGCGTTTCTGTCGCTTTGCGGCGAGCGCAAGACGCAGGAGCGGATTGGGTTTACGCTGAAGACCGGGAAGCCGCTGCGGAATTGACGTACATACGTACGTATGAGATGATGATTTCAGAAGGAGAATCATCATGTATCACGACCCGAAGACCGTGCTCTCTCCCAAAGACATGGTCAAATCCGTGGAAGTTTGCTATGACGCAGGGCCTGTGCCGGGAAGCTGGTCTGTGGCCCGGCTCACTTGGGGCGATTCGCCTGCTGTGGGGATTCGTTGGAATGGAGACGAGCGAAGCAGCAAGGGCTTGCCCCAGGCACGCGGAAACCCGACCTGGTTCATTGTTCCGGACGAGCTTGCCGATGCGGTGCTGGTTGCAGCACGGGAAACGACCAGGACGAAACTGAGTGCTTTAGCGGAAGGCTACCGAATGATGGCGGCAGATCGGGCTCGGGAGACGGAAGCCGAGGAGTGGACGGAGGCCCTGATTGAGGATATCGATTGAGCGGGGAGAAGTCTACTGGGTCAACTTCGATCCCGGTTTGGGCGGAGAGATCAAGAAGACCCGGCCAGCCATTGTTTTGTCCAACAATGCGGCAAATACCCATCTGAACCGGTTGCAGGTTGTTCCCATTACTTCGAACACAGAGCGCCTCTATCCCGGAGAAGCGTATGTGAGCCTCAACACCGAGAAGCGGAAGGCTATGGCCGACCAACTGACAACCGTCAGCAAGCAAAGACTGGGATCCAGGGTCGGGACTTTGAGCAAAGACGATGTGGGCAGGGTTGAGGATGCGGTTTTGCTCCAGCTAGGGATTGATCGCTCCTGAGAGTTTGCAATGGCTCGCGCAGGTTTCCGAAAGTGCGGATGGTTGCTCGGCGGGCTCGTCTGTGCCTGCACTGTCGTTGCCTTCTCGCAGCAAGAAGCAATTTCGAAGCCGCTGACGGAGTCGGGGCAGGTTGTGGTTGCGGGGCGGTCGACGCCGTTCCTGATTCGGCGTTTGCCGGTAAGTTCGTTTCCGGATCTGCCGGAGAGCGTGGTGGTGGTGCTGAACCGGCGCGGCTGCCTGATTCCGCAGACCTACGAGGCGCACCATCCGGAGAACGTGGTTCACGCCAGCCTGGAGCGCGCGGGGTCGTCTGACTGGGCGGTGCTGTGCTCGGTGGAGGGGAAGGTTTCGCTGCTGGTCTTCTTCGACGGCGGAAGCGCTGAGACAGCGGGCAAGGCTGCGGGGCAACCGATGGTGCTGGCTTCGACGATGGAGGTTGACCGGCTGGAGGCGCACCCAGGGAGCGGGGTTCTGGGCTTCAACTGGGGGATCGATCCGGCTTCGCCCGAGCAGGTCCACGTGGCGCAGACGGGCCTGGAGAATCGGCCGGCCCGCGTGGACCACGACGCTCTGGTTGACTCGGTGATCGAGCACCGGTCCGTTTATCACTTTTATGCAAGGAGCGCCTGGACTGTTCTGGAGATGCCCGAGTAGGGGCTGGAGATGCCGGGGCGGAGCTGGCGCGCAAGTTTCAAGCGAAACGGAAGGAGCAGTACCGATGCCGGAAGCCGTGGTTGTCAGCGCCGTTCGCACACCCGTTGGTCGCGCCCCCAGGGGTGCACTTTCCACCACCCGTCCCGACGACCTTGCCGCTCTGGCATTGGGGGGGGCTCTGGACCGGGTGCCAGGCTTGAAGAGGTCCGAAGTCGACGACGTGATTCTGGGCTGCGCGCAGCCGGAGGGCGAGTCGGGCTGGAACATGGCGCGGATGGCGATTCTGCGCGCGGGGCTGCCGGTGGAGGTTCCGGGCATGACCGTCAACCGGCTGTGTTCGTCGGGGCTGCAGGCCATCGCCCTGGCGGATCAGCGGATCCGGGGGGGCGGCGACCGGGTGGTGGTGGCGGGCGGGGCGGAGTCGATGAGCATGACGCCGGTGGGGGGACTGAAGCCCAGCCCGAATCCGTGGCTGGCGGAGCACTATCCGGCGGCGCTGCTGACCATGGGACTGACGGCCGAGCGGGTGGCGCGGCACTACGGAGTTTCGCGGGAGGATCAAGATGCGTTTGCGCTCTGCAGCCACCAGAGGGCGGTGGCGGCGCAGGCGGCAGGACGGTTCGACGCGGAGCTGATCCCGGTGACGGTGACGACCGCCGGGCCGGGCAAGAAGGCGGGCAAGCCGCTGGTGACGGAGACCGTGTTTGGCGCCGACGAAGGGCCGCGGGCGGACACGTCCGCCGAGGCCCTGGCGAGGCTCAAGCCGGCCTTTCACGCGCAGGGGACGGTGACGGCGGGGAACGCCTCGCAGATGTCGGATGGGGCGGCGGCGGTGGTGGTGATGGAGGCCGGGCGGGCGCGCGAGCTGGGGATCAAGCCGCTGGGGCGGCTGGTGGCTTTTGCCGTGACCGGCTGCCTGCCGGAGGAGATGGGCATGGGGCCGGTGGCGGCGATTCCGGCGGCGCTGAAGAAGGCGGGACTGACGCTGGATGAGATTGACTTGATTGAGCTGAACGAGGCCTTCGCGGCGCAGGCGGTGGCGGTGATGCGCGTGCTGGGGCTCGATGCGGCGCGGGTGAACGTAAACGGCGGGGCGATTGCGCTGGGGCATCCGCTGGGCTGCACGGGGGCCAAGCTGACGGCAACGCTGCTCAGCGAGATGGCGCGGCGGCAGGCGCGCTACGGCATGGTAACCATGTGCGTGGGCGGCGGGATGGGCGCGGCGGGGATCTTCGAGCGGCTGGACTGATGCGGAGGCTGGAAGCCTTTCAGGGATACAGAAACAGAAACAGCCGGGAGCGATCCCGGCTGTTGGTGTGTCGAAGGGGCCCTTGCAGCCTACGGCCGCGTAAAGCTATGCCTTGGCGGGGGCTGGTTTCGCGGTGGCCAGGGCCTTGAGGCGGGCGTTGAGGCGGCTCTTGTAGCGGGAGACGGTGTTCGAGTGGAGGACGCCCTTCTGGACGCTCTTGTCGAGCACGGAGACGGTCTCGCGGTACTGAGCCTGGGCGGCCTTCACGTCGCCCTTGACGAGGGCCTCGCGCAGGGTGCGCAGGCTGGAGCGGACGCGGCTGCGGTTGGCGCGGTTGACTTCAGTGCGCGTGACGGTCTGGCGTGCGCGCTTGAGCGACGAAACATGGTTTGCCATTGTTCTTCCTTAATGATTTGAGCCCTGTTGGCCTGGGGCGCGACGGCAGCCCGGACCTGAGGGGGGATGATGCGGGGTCAGAGTGCTTCGCGATCCGCATCCCACGCAATTTCCTAGTTTACGGGAAATCGGGCGCTGGGTCAATCGGGGCTTCCGGGCCGGCGAATCCGGCTGCGAAGGGGGCGAATCTGCCCTGCTTTTGGTGCAGAATGGCCCGGTTCGGCATCTTCCGCAATTTTTAAGTGCTTTGTTTTCTTAGGATGAAGAGGGCTCGATAGCCTAAGTGTCTTGTTTTCAACAGAGCGGGAGGGGGGGTGGGGTCTATCCCGGATTTTCACATCTTCCGATCACCCTTCTTAAGACGATTGTGCGCCGGGGGAAGGTAATTCTACGCAAGAGACAGCTTCGAGCTGCCAGCTTTTAGCTCCCAGCTCTCCCTGGTCTCAGGGGCGAGGCCCCGTTCGGCGGCGCTCCGGGCGAGGGCTGGTGCGCGCGCCGGCCGGCGAATCGGCGAAGGCTGGACGACTTAAGGGGACTGATTTCATTCCGGCGATGGGAGCGGCCCCAGGGTCATCGGTCATCCCCGGTCCCTCCGCGGCGGCGGACGAGGGACCGGGGGCACCCTCAGCTGAATAAAAATCTCCCTAAGATCGCGGCCACCCGCCATGAATCCGCATAACTAATTCGTCACGGTGTCCCACCGGCCAGAGCAAGGGTGACAACCGTGATGTCGTCGTCCTGGCCGAATGCGCGCG
>JARLGE010000312.1 GCA_031296215.1 Occallatibacter sp. | reverse complement strand
ATCAGCCTGCGCCTGCCCGACTTCGAGTACCAGCAGTGGCCCAACTGGTCGGAGGGAACCCCAAAAACTTACAACCTGCTCCCCTACGGCCTGAGCGTAGGGGTTTCGTACCGGGTGTTCGGGATCAAGTAGAAGCTGAGCCGCGCCTATCGGCCCTCGTCTTTCCGCAGCGAGGCCTGCAGTTCCAGCAACTGCAACTGGACCTGCTTGATTTCCTTCAGCAGATCAACCTTGCTGCGGCTAACGTTGTACGACAACGTGTAGATCATGCTTAGGAAAAATAGAATTAAAAAAGCGGTTTTGACGTTATTAGCCGGCGGACCCAGGAAAGAACCGGTCAGCACGATAACGCACAATGCCCCCCCGGAAAATATCAGCGGCAGCATCCTCTCCCAAAACAGCGCCTTCTCGTGTTTCGCCAACAGGGCCGCCGTTTCTTCTCGGTAGCCTGCAAGATTCTCAGGCTGCGGCAAACGCGCCAGCAAGCGGTCGCGCAGATTCTCATTTTGCTTTCCCATAACTCCCTCCACTCAGAACTTCCCTCATCGCCCGTTTTGCGTAATGGATGCGGGACTTCACAGTGCCTTCCGAACAGCCCACAACCATTGCGATCTCCGCCACCGACAAGTCCTCCAGAAAATGCAGCACCAGCACCTCGCGATGCCTGAGCCCGATCTCGCCCAGCGCCTGGTGAATCGCCGCCGCGTCTTCGGCGGCAAATGACGGCTCTTCGGCCTCCTGAAAGTCTTCTAGCTCAACCTGCTCGGCACGCTCCCGTGACGTGTTGCGGCGAATTCGGTCCACCGCGATTCCATGCGTGATGCTGTACAACCACGACCGCAGAGCGCCGGGGTTCTTCAGCCTGCGGATGCTACGGAAGGCCTTGATCCAGACCTCCTGGAGGACATCGAGACCGCTATCCGAGCTGCCGGTTAGACTCGTCGCGTAGTAAAGCAACGGCCTCTCCATGACCGCGATCAGGTCTTCGAACGCGCCCGGTTCGCCCGACTGGCAGCGGAGCGCCATCCACTCGAATCCGGCTTGATCTTTGCTATCCATGCGCGTTCATAGCATATGTCGGAGGAGATGCTCTCGCGGTTCAATTGAGCCGACAGAAATGTCCTTCGGCATCGGGATAGGGGGAGCGGTTGCCCGCTCTCCCCTCCCACACCACCCGCCATGCGGGTCCGCACCGGGCGGTTCGAGAAGTTGAGGTTTACCTCGTGCTCCTTGTGTGAGGGCGCGGGCGTCGGTCTTCATCACTGCCCGGAACAGACTTGGCTTCACCTCGCCACTTCCGGACCGTTCCGCCAATGCGGACATCTGATGCCATTTCCAACACATCGCCTTCCAAGAATCACTCCTTCTCGTTCGGCCCTTCACTGACTTTCGCCAGCTACTACGGCCTTGGCTGACTTCTCGCTCCGGCTCGACACCGTCGCCCTTTCAGGCGCAAGGCGAGATCTCCCCAGGTAAGACCGCACTCCTTCACTGCGCGACCGCCGGATTTACGCCACCGAAACTTGGTCACAAGAGCTTCGCGGCCATTGGCCCGCTCGCCCTGTTCGGCACCGCCTTCTATCCGGTTCTTGTTCATCGGCCCGCAGATTCGATCCACGCTTCCTTCCCACACTCGGTCGCCCTCATGCAGTTGCGCTTCGCTTCACTCGCCGTGACCAGCTTGTGACGGGACTTGCACCCGTAAGAGTGCGCCCATGCTGGGCGCACCAAAAATCGGCCCCCGTTGTTCAACGGGGGCCAGGTTGCCTTGGTTCTCTCGTGTGAGAGCTTGATTGGCGGCCGAACGGCTGCAGAAGCCGTCCGAGCGGAGACGCCTGGGGGAAGGCTGCGGTCTTACGGCCGCTCCGCACCGGTCGCGATAGCAGCACTCTGGGAAGGCGCTGCTGCCTGGGCCGCCAAACTGTTTTCCATCAACCGGATGTGCACGCTGCTGGTACGCGCGGGCTTGGCGTCTTCGTCGCCTTCACTCTGCGCGTTGCCTAAAGCCACCGCGTGCATGCGGTAGACGGGAATATTGTGTTCCGTAACCAGATAGCGCTTGACCGCTTCGGCCAGCCGCTCGGAACTCTGGATTCCGGCGCTGCCCGCCAGCGGAGAATGCGCTTCCACCTCGAGGATGTAGCCGTGTTGGCCAGTAACGCTCGAGGCCAGCTCGTCGAGCTGCTTGCGGGCGTCGGCCGACAAAACCGGCTGGCCGCCGCGGAATTTCACTTCAGCTTCCGTAACCTGGCGGTACTGGTCCAGGCCATTCACGGTGCCGTTCAACTGGTTTACGTGGCCGGAAGCGCCCTGCGCCGTCAGGCCAGCCTGCTGCGCCTGAACACCGGCGGCGGTGGCCGTCTGGTTGGCTGCGTCGGCAGCCGACTGCGCCTGCCGGATGCCTGCCTGCGCCCTGCCGTCCACATCCTGAATGTCCTTGGCGTTCCTGGCGTTCAGTCCGTCCAGTTCGGTGAGCCGGTCGTTGATCGGATCGGTCTGCTTCTTCACCCACTTCTTGCGGGCAAAGGGGTTCACGCGTCCCCAGAAGCCCTCCTTGGCGGCGTTGGTTGAAGGCGAGGCAGTGGCTTGCTGCTGTGCCGCCGAAGGAGGGGTGTCCCGGGGGGTTCCGACGGGCTGCGCCTGCTGGGCGAGCGCCGGGAATCCAACTACAGATGCCAGCAGAAGTACGGCAAGCTGGCTAGGGGAGGGCGTCGAATTTGCTGCTTTGCTCATCATGGAGGGTTTTCCTCGCCTTGGGTTCTGCGCAGGCCAGGATGGCCTGCGAGATGAGCTGTGCTATCCGCTCACACGGGATGATTGCAACCGCTGTGCCAAAGCTAACCTTGCGTGGAGAGATCATATATTTCATTTATTTTGTTATATTTATATGATTTATCCAGATGTCAGCGCGCCGTTGCGGACGGCCCTGGCGTGCTCTCAGCCATGTAGTTTTTGGGAGACCGTGTATTTTCTACCCGGTAAGCTTGCGCGGAAGGGGTTGATTTCCCCGGCGCGGGGAAGGCCACCGCGTAGACTGAGCGTTGGCCCAGGCGCACACGATCACTCAGTGGCTCAGCTCTTCCAACAGCACCTGGGCCTTGGCGGCCAACGTGTGAGCTCCATCCACATCGCCGGAGTTCAAGGCCTGCCTGGCCTGCTTGAGAAACCCGCGGATCTGCGCCGCGATCTTCTGTTCCTGGCTGTTCAAGCCCCGGCGGAGTCCGTGCAAGCCCCGTTCGGTGGCCGCCATCGAGGCCTCGGTTTCGCGACGCTGGTCGGACGGATCCGGGGAAGAAAGCTCGCCGATGGCGCTGACGCCGGAGTTTTCAGCCTCCGCGGCAGGAGGGTTATCGGTGGCTTCCTGGGCCGGCTTGAGGACCAGACGCCGGTGCCGGACTGCCGGTTTGGCTGCCTCCTCCAAAATCGCCTCGGCGTCGGTGTCGAGAGGCTCGCTGGGGATGGTAAGCGCCGAATCCGGAAGGGCTGGATGGATGGCCGGGGGCTTGGGCAGATTTGCAACAGGCGGGGCAAACTGCTGTGCGGGTTGCGGTTGCGTCCTGTGGAAGGGGAAGCAGGCAGTCAGAAAGATGGGGAGCAGCCACCCTGCGTAACTGACACGCATCTTCATTCTGAAGGCCTTTCCCCGAGGAGAGCGCTGGCCGGCTGCAGAAGCCGCCGTCCCCATTCCGCGGCTGCAAGCGGTATGCGCAGCAGGAACTCAGTACCGCGCTCTGGACTTGATTGTACTTCGATGCTTCCATAGTGCAACTGGAGAATGCGATAGGTCATGGCCAGGCCGATGCCGCTGCCTCCGCTTTTGGTGGTGAAGTAGAGATCGAAGATTTTTTCGCGTATGTCGTCGGGGATGCCGGGCCCCTGGTCGGCGATGCGCAGCAGGGCGAATTTGCGCTCCTCCTCGAGCACCACGCGCAGGGTTCCCCCCTCGGGCATGGCCTGGGCGCCGTTCTGGATGACGTTGAGCGCCGCCTGCTTGAGCAGGTCGGCGTCGAAGCTGGCCAGCAGCGGCTTGAGCGGCATCTCGCTTTCCAGGGTCACGTTGCGGGTGGAAAGCTCGGCCGCGGCCAGGGCCAGCACATCGCCGATCACGGTGCGCAGGTCCTGCTCGCGCAGTTGCAGTTCCACCGGACGGCTGAAGTCCACCAGCATCTGCACCACACGATCCAAGCGATGAATCTCCGCCTCGATCACCTCCAGGTGACGCATGGCGGGGGCGCTGGCCCCGCTGAGCTTGCTCTTCAACAGCTCGATGTGCACCACGATGGCGTTGATGGGATTCTTGACCTCGTGTCCCACGCCCGAAGTGAGCCTGCCGATAGCCGCCATGCGCCGCGACAGCTCCAGCTCCGACTCGATGGCCTCGGCCGACTCCAGGTCGTGCAGGGTGAGCAGCGCACCCAGTCCCTGCTGCGTCTCGTCGTCGTGAATGAAGTCCAGCGAGACCTGAATCCGCCTTCCCGTCTCGGTGAGAATCTCTTCCTGGATGAGCGTGATGCCGGCATCGAAGGCCTCGCGCAGGGTGCGGCCTAGAACCGTGGAGCGGTTGAAGATGTCGCGCGCATGCAGGCCCAGAATCGTGTCCTGCTCGATGAGGAGAAACCGCCGCGCCGCCTCCGAGACCAGCACCGCGCGGCCATCGCCGGTGAAGAGCAGAATCCCATCCTGGAGATTGCCGAGAATCTGGTCCAGGTTCTCCTTCAACGCCGAGAAGACCTCTTCCACGTTGCGCATGCGCTGGCCGAACTGCCGGATTTTGGTGGAGACGCGCAGGGCCGTGTCCTGGTTGAGGGTCTTCCCCTCCTCAAGCACCATCCCACTGGGCGCACTGAGCAAGTCAAGCTGGCGGCTGATCTGCTCCATGGGGCGTAGCGCCAGGTTGCTGAGCAGGAACGAGGCGACCAGCGCCGCCCCCAGGACAAGACCCATGAGGGTGAGCGCCCCAGACAGCCACGGCGCATAGAAGGCCCGCAGCAGCGTGGTGCGGACCCCCACGTGCACGGTCACAAAAGGCTCGCCGTTGCGGTCCAGAGGCACCACCACGTCATAGACACGGGGCTGCCCGTAGACCGTCCGCAGCAACTGATACGCCGATGCGTCGCGCAACTGCTGGTAGTTGGGCCTCACCGGCAGGGGCTTGTCTTCATTGTCGGGATTGGTGCTGAGCAGGGTGATCGACTGGCTGTCGCCGATGTCGATGTCGTAGACGGTGAGCGAATAGCGGTTGACCGACTCCACCACCGCTTGCAACGCGGAGTTGTTGCGCACTGCCTCGCCGGCCAGGTTGCGCAACTCGGCCGGGTTGTTGGGGTCCACCTTGCGGTCCTGGAGTCCGGTCTCGAGCGCATTGCGCACCGCAAATTGCACCTGGTTGGCCACCATGCGGTTGGTGTCGTAGGACTGCTGCACGGCGGAGTGGAGAAGCTGTACGACGTAGACGAGCGAGAGCAGCCCGGCGATGAGGAACACCAGGGCGGTGATGGCCAGCACGAGTTTGGTCTTCAGGCGCATGGGTCGCTCACATCATCTTCGTCGAGATCGGGGATTTGATCCATCCACGCGTAGAACACTTCGTCCAGGTTGAAGGAGTTGCCGATATAAATCGGGCGTGCCTTGCTGTCCTTCGGCTCCAGCTTCCAACTGTCTGAGAGGATCAGGCGAGTGGCATTTATAATCTCGCGCCGCCCGCGAATTTCGCTCAGGGTCAGCCGTTTCCTCTCGAAGAAGTTGCGCAATTCAATGGCATCGCCAGTGAGAATGAGCGTTGTGGTAGATGCAGCTACTGTAAAGAGCACTCCACCCACGAGAACGCTGACAGCCGAGAACATCCCGAATCGGCGGCCTGGATGGAGCCTTCCAGTCATCAATCCAACCGTGCTGTAGGAGCCCACTGCAAGACAGATAAGCGGGAAGGCCCACCCCCACCATTTCAATCTGTAGACTCGGGTTACCTGGGATGAATTCTCCATCTTCCTGCTGTCCTCCAAAGGACGCCTGTATCACCGAGTGCTCGATTGACCTACATGGTAGCCGGAGCTGAGTCCCGACCAATCGTTGCCCCGGTCCCAAAGCAAGTTTTGGTTCAAGAGGCCTGCTCGACGGGTTTGCGGTTGTACTGCTTCAGCTTGTTGTGCAGGGTCTTCAGGCTGACCCCCAGAATCTCCGCGGCGCGGGTGCGGTTCTGCCCGGTCGCCTCCAGGGTGCGCAGAATCAGCAATCGTTCGCCCTCATCCACGGTGGTTCCCACCCGCACCTCGACCACGCTTGCATCGGAAGCATGAGAGGCGGCGATGGGTGACTTGCCGAATCCCGGCGGCAGGTGGCCTGCATCCAGCGGAGCTCCGTCCTGGCAAAGGACCACCGCGCGCTCCACGGTGTTGCGCAGTTCCCGCGCATTGCCGGGCCAGTCGTAGGCCATCATCCGGTCCAGCATCGACGGGGCCACGCCGGAGACCCTGCGCCCATGCTTCTGATTCATTTCGCTCACCATCACGTCCACCATGGCCGGCAGGTCTTCCATGTGATTGCGCAAGGGCGGCATGACGATGTGAAAGACGTTGAGGCGGTAGAAGAGGTCGGGGCGCAGATGCCCGCCGGCAACTGCCGCCTCGGCATCGCGGTTGGTGGCGGCCAGTACGCGCACATCCACGTCCTGCTCGGTGCGCGCTCCCAGCCGGCGGAGCTTCCGCTCTTCGAGGACACGCAGCAGTTTCGCCTGTGTCGCAGCCGGCATCTCCGCCAGCTCGTCGAGCAGCAGGGTTCCGCCCGAGGCCAGCTCGAAGCATCCGGCCCGGCGCTCGACCGCGCCCGTAAACGCGCCCTTCTCGTGGGCGAAGTTCTCGCTTTCGATCAGCGTCTCGGGGTTGGCCGCGCAGTTGACGGCGACAAACGGCCGCGCCTTGCGCGGGCTCAGCGCATGCAGCGTGCGCGCCACCAGCTCCTTGCCCGTCCCGCTCTCGCCGGTAATCAGCACCGAAACGTTGGAAGGCGCGATCTGCTCGATCAGGCCGAAGATCTCGCGCATGGCGCGCGAGCTGCCCACCAGTCCGCCCAGCACGCCGGTTTCGCGCAGCCGCCGCCGCGCCACCTCCAGCTCGATCGCCGTCTCGCGCTGCCGCGTGGCGTTGGCCAGGATGGTGCGCAGCCGCGTTGCGTCTACCGGCTTCTGCAGAAAGTCGTACGCGCCCAGCTTCATCGCGTCCACGGCCAGATCGATGGACCCCATGGCGGTCAGCACCACCACGGCCAGGTTGGCGTTCAGCCCCGTTCCCTCTTCCGCCAGCTTGGTTAGCAGGCCGATGCCGTCCATGCGCGGCATCTTCAGATCCGTGACCACAATGGCCGGGTTCCACTGGAGCGCCTTTTCCCAGCCCTCGACGCCGTCGCGCGCCGTCTCGGTGCGATAGCCCCATCCGGAGATCAGCTCCGCCAGCCCCATCAGCGCATGGGGTTCGTCTTCGACGATGAGGACTTTCACGGGATCGCTCATTGGGGCTCCAGGTGCGGAATGCGCGGCGGCCGGGACCGTCCGTCCCGGCGCTACGCGTTTTGCTTCTTCCTTAGCTTACCTCTCTACCATGCAGAGCGCGGCGCGGTTTTGCGGCTGAAGCCCCGCCCGCGCAGTGGCCGGCGCCAGAGCGTTCCTCGCTGCCCGGCGCCTCCCCAGAGGTTCGGTGAATCCGATCACATACTGGCATCTTTGCGAGGCATAGACTAGAGGTAATGGGGGGGTGTCAGCGTATGCCATTTTCCCTGAAGAATCACCGCCGTACGTGGGGAATTGTGGCGGAGTCCCTGAACCGGGACCATGAGCACACCTCCACTTTCACCCCAGCAGATGCAGGAGAAGGAATGGCCAGGCAGGAAGAGAGCCCGAAAAAGAAGACCATCCAGGACAAGATTGCCGAACTTGAAGCAAAACGCGTCGGGCTTGAACTCGGCGGCGGCAAGGAGCGGATCGACAAGCAGCACGCTTCCGGCAAGCTCTCGGCGCGGGAGCGGGTGACAAGGCTGGTGGACAAGGAGAGCTTCGAGGAGATCGGCCTGTTCGCCCGCCATCGCGCCACCTACTTCGGCATGGCCGACAAAGAACTGCCCGCCGACGGAGTGGTGACCGGATGCGCGACCATCGAAGGCCGCCTGGTGCATCTGGCGAGCCAGGACTTCACCGTGGCCGGCGGCGCAGCCGGCGAAATGCACAGCAGCAAGGTTGCCGACATGATGGCCATGTCGCTCAAGACCGGCAGCCCCTTCATCTTCATCAACGACTCGGGCGGCGCGCGCGTGCAGGAGGGCATCGACAGCCTGGCCGGCTATGCCCGCGTTTTCTACAACAATGTGATGCTGTCGGGGACGGTGCCGCAGATCTCGCTCATCTGCGGCCCCTGCGCGGGGGGCGCGGCCTACAGCCCCGCGCTCACCGATTTCGTCATCCAGACCCAACAGGGCCGCATCTTCATCACCGGCCCGCAAGTCATCAAGCAGGTCACCGGCGAAGTGGTCAGCGCGGAAGAACTGGGTGGGCCGCAGGCGCAGATGAACAAATCGGGCGTCGTTCATCTGATCGCGCAGAATGACGAAGAGGCCATCCAGCTTTGCAAGCGGCTGCTCAGCTTCATGCCTTCGAACAACCTGGAAGATCCGCCCCGCATGGCCTTCAACGCGCGCCTGAAGTCCGATTCCGGCTTCGAGGACATTGTTCCGGTGGACAACAAGGTGCCCTACGACGTGCGGGCCGTCCTGGCGCGCGTGGTCGACAACCAGGATTTTCTCGAGCTCCAGCCGGGCTTCGCGGCCAACATCGTTATCGGCTTTGGACGCCTGCAGGGGCGGCCCGTGGGCATTGTGGCCAACCAGCCGTGCGTGCTGGCCGGCGCGCTCGACATCGACGCCAGCGACAAGTCCGCGCGCTTTGTCCGCTTCTGCAACGCGTTCAACATTCCGCTGCTCACGTTTGTCGATGTGCCCGGCTTTCTTCCCGGCGTGGAGCAGGAGCGCGGCGGCATCATCCGCCACGGCGCCAAGCTGCTGTTTGCCTATTCGGCGGCCACGGTTCCCAAGATCACCGTCGTGTTGCGCAAAGCCTACGGCGGGGCCTTCATCGCCATGTGCTCCAAGGGACTCGGAGCGGACCGCGTGGTGGCGTGGCCCACGGCGGAGATCGCGGTGATGGGCGCCGAAGGCGCGGCCGAGATCGTCTTCCGGCGCGAGATCGATGCGGCCGAGGATCAGGCTGCGCGGCGCAAGGAACTGGTGGATGAATATCGCGAGACATTTGCAAACCCCTACGTCGCCGGAGGCCGGAGGCTTGTGGACGACATCATCGAGCCCGCCGTGACGCGCCGCTATCTGGCTCGCGCTCTGGAATCGCTGCACGGCAAGCGGGAGCTTCGTCCGCAAAAGAAGCACGGATTGATTCCGCTGTGACGAGGAGATGCGCATGACGTTCAACGGAACAGAGCTGGCGGCAATGGCGGTGCTGGGAGCAGCCGGCTTCGCCGTCAGCTACATCGCCTTGCAGCGCAGGTTGCAGCGCGCTCTCGCTGCGCAGCAGGAAGCCACCGAGCGCCAGCTCTCCGCGCTTGCCAAAACACTCAGAGATCTTGAACACAAGCTAGCAGAGCTCAACCAGATTTCGGACCTGCAGGCCTCCGCGGCATCAGAGTTCGAAATGGAGAGCGCCGCGGAGGTTGCCGAGGCAGCCGCACCTGTTGCCGAGGAGCAGGAAGAGGAATTGGAAGAGGAGGAAGTCCCCGCGGAAATGATGCCCGTGCTTGCCGCCGCTGCAGCCGAACTCCTGGGCAAGAAGGTGCGCATTCTGTCGGCGCGGAAGCTCGAAGCGCCGCGTCAGGGTCTGAGCCCCTGGTCGCAGCAAGGGCGCGTGTTTGTGCAGGCCTCGCACAATCTGCGAGCGAGGAGCTGAAGCCATGCCGCAGCTAGTCCAACGACCTCGTAGATTTGTGGTTTCCCAGGTCTCCCGCCGCGGCGGGCGAGACCTGGGGCACCCAAATTCATGGTGCGATTACGAAATCTCCAGGTCACGGTACTAGGAAAGGATTTGGCCGCTTGAAGCTTCAAGTCACGGTGGAAGGAAAGACCTACGAAGTTGAGGTCGAGATTCTGGAAGAGGACGAAGGTGCGCGCCCGCCTGGGTTGGGCTCCTATGAGCCTGCTGCCTTGCCCGCGCCGATTGCCTCGCCCGGCTCGCAGTTTTCAGGCGGCGGAAGCTGGCCTGAGGCCAACGGCGCCAAGGTGTGCCGCAGTCCGATCACGGGCCTGGTCATTCGCGTGAACGTTGAGCCCGGACAGGCCGTGCAGGCGAACGATTTGCTGTTGGTGCTGGAAGCCATGAAGATGGAAAACAGTGTGACCGCACGCGCCACGGCAACGGTTAAGAGCGTCTGCGTTGTGCCGGGAGACTCCGTGAAGGTGGGCCAGGTCGTCATTGAGTTTGATTGATCGCACGCAATCGACCTTGCGCGAGGATCGCGACCCCGATTGGAAGGCTGGATGATGAGCGGTATGCAGGACAGTTTGAAACAGGTTCCGGTGGATGAAGAGTTGAAGCAGATCCCGGGAATCCGGTTCGTCGACCACATCGCCATCGCCGTGAAGCCGGGCGAACTAGACGGCCAGGTCAAGGCCTACGCGATGCTCGGGTTTCACGAGATCCATCGCGAGGAGGTGCTGGGGGGGGACCAGGTGCGGGAGGCGTTGTTGCAGATCGGCGACGGCCCCAACCTGATTCAGTTGCTCGAGCCGTTGACGGCAGAGTCTCCCGTGCAAAAGTCGATGGACAGAAACGGCGGGCGCGGCGGCCTGGCCCACATCGCCTTCCGCGTGGAGAACGCGCAGCAGGCCTTCAACGCCATGCAGGCCAGCGGATTTCACATCATCGACAAGGCTCCACGCCAAGGCTCGCGCGGAACCATCGTCTTCTTCGTTCATCCCAAATCGAGAGCCGACAATCCCTTCGGGTTTCTCATCGAAATTGTCGAAGTCCCCAAAACGAGTGAAGAGAGCCAGTGAAAAACAATGCCTACTGAAAGTCTGCTCCAGGAGTTTCCGCCCGTAAGCACCGAGGCCTGGGAAGAAGCTATTGCCAGAGACCTCAAGGGCGCCGACTACGCGAAGAAGCTGATCTGGAAGACCGAAGAAGGCCTCGCCGTCAAACCGTACTACCGTGCTGAAGATATCGCAGGGATTGATCATTCTTGCCTCGAGTCCGGCGATTTGCCTAACCTGCGCTCGGCCCGCTCCAGCGGCGACTGGCGCATTCGCGAGGAGATTGACGCAACCGATCCCGAGGAGGCCAACCGGGCCGCGCGCCAGGCGGTTGCTGCCGGAGCCGAAGAGATCGCGTTCTCCAGCGTCGCCGTTGAACACGCTTCCGATCTGGCCCTGCTGCTGGCTAACCTCGAGGAAATTCCCGTTCATTTTCTGGAGGCAGACGAACGGGTTTTGCGCCTGCTGATGGTACGTTTGTCCAAGCACCAAGCATCGCCGCGAATTTCCACGAGCTTCGATCCGCTCACCAACCTCGATTTTGCGGCGAACGTGGTTTGCACCGCGCCGCCTACGCTGCTTCCCTTCACCCTTCACGGCGCGGAGTTTGAGGAGTCCGGTGCGACTGCTACGGAAGAAGTCGGATTCACGCTTGCGGCCGGCGTCGATTTCCTGGCCTCGATGCAGTCCCGCAACGTGGACCTCGAACGCTCCGCAGCCTCGATCGAGTTTTCTTTTGCGATCGGCGCAAACTTTTTCTTCCAGATCGCCAAGCTCCACGCCTTCCGCTTGCTTTGGGCGCAGGTTGTCGAGAGCTTTGGCGGCACGCGCCCAAGCCCCGGCGCCCGCATCCATGCCCGCACTTCGCGCTGGAACAAGACCATCTACGATTCCCACGTGAACATTCTGCGCGGCACTACCGAAGCCATGTCGGCCGCACTGGGCGGCGCGGACTCCATCACCGTTGCGCCGTTCGACGCCTGCTACAAGATGCCGGACGAAGCGAGCAGCCGCCTGGCGCGGAACACGCAAATCCTCCTCAAGCAGGAGGCGCTGCTGTCGCGCGTCGCCGATCCCGGCGCGGGCTCGTACTATCTCGAAGTCCTCAC
This sequence comes from Occallatibacter sp., assembly GCA_031296215.1. Classification (GTDB taxonomy): domain Bacteria; phylum Acidobacteriota; class Terriglobia; order Terriglobales; family Acidobacteriaceae; genus Telmatobacter. Next base: position 10,408 of record JARLGE010000312.1, on the reverse strand, counting down.
CGATTCCCTTGCCCGTGAAGGATGGAAGCTGATGCAGCAAATCGAAGCGACCGGCGGCTATTGCCAGGCACGCGCGGAGGGAAGGATTCAACGCGCGCTGGAGCAATCGCTGGCAGCCAAAGAAAGCGCCGTGGCGTCGCGCAAGCGCGTCTTTACCGGGACCAACAATTACGCGGACCCTTCGGAGCGGGCGCTCGACCGCGTCGACAGCGCGCGCATGACCGCCAATCGGCGCGCCACACTGGGCTTCGAGCAGCTTCGGCTGCGCACCGAGCGCCACGCTGCCGCGACCGGCAAGACTCCGCGGGTGTTGCTGGCTGAGTTCGGCGATGTGAAGATGCGCACCGCCCGTTCCACCTTCGCGGCCAGCTTCTTTGCCTGTGCAGGATTCGAGATCGTCACGCAACATTTCGACGGCGCCGCTGGAATCGAGCCAACCGATGCCGATCTGATCGTGCTTTGCGGTTCCGACGCGGAGTATCTCGACCTAGCAACGGAAGTGATGAGCAAGCTGCAGGCACTCGGCCGCAAGACCCCGGTTGTGGTCGCCGGCCATCCCGAATCGGCGGAACAACTGCTGGCTCTCGGCGTCGCGGACTTTGTTCATCTGCGCAGCAACCCCATCGAGTTTCTTGAGAAATGGCAACAACTTGTGGGAATCAAGGATTAGGAATGCGTCCAGACTTTTCCAAGATCGACTTCAAGCCCGCCAGGAAAACAGCGCCGGCCCGCGAGCCCGACGAATGGCTTTCCGACGAGCACATCGGGATCAAGAGCTTCTACACGCGGGAAGACCTACAGGGACTCGAACATCTGGACTACGCCGCTGGAATTCCGCCCTATCTGCGCGGGCCGTACAGCACCATGTATCTCACGCAGCCCTGGACGATAAGGCAATACGCGGGTTTCTCCACCGCGGAGGAGTCGAATGCCTTCTACCGGCGCAATCTGGCAGGTGGACAAAAGGGGCTCTCTGTCGCCTTCGACCTGGCTACGCATCGCGGCTACGACTCCGATCACGAACGCGTTGCCGGGGACGTGGGCAAGGCCGGCGTGGCCATCGACTCCATCCTGGACATGAAGATTCTCTTCGACCAGATTCCCCTCGATCGCATGTCCGTCTCCATGACGATGAACGGCGCGGTGCTTCCGATCATGGCGTTCTACATCGTCGCCGCCGAAGAACAGGGCGTGGCGCCGGCACAGTTGAGCGGCACCATTCAGAACGACATCCTCAAAGAGTTCATGGTCCGCAATACCTACATCTATCCTCCTGCCGGCTCCATGCGGATCATCGGCGACATCTTCCGTTTCTGCGCTGCCAGCATGCCCAGGTTCAACTGCATCAGCGTGAGCGGCTACCACATGCAGGAGGCCGGCGCCACTGCGGATATCGAACTGGCCTACACGCTCGCCGACGGCCTGGAGTATCTCCGCACCGGGGTGAAGGCCGGCCTGGATATCGACGACTTTGCGCCCCGCATCTCTTTCTTCTGGGGCATCGGCATGAAACCTTTCATGGAGATTGCCAAGATGCGCGCGGCGCGCATGCTGTGGGCCAAGTTGGTCAAGAGTTTTGATGCGAAGAATCCAAAGTCGCTTGCCTTGCGGACCCACTCGCAAACCTCAGGCTGGAGCCTTACCGCGCAGGACCCGTTCAACAACGTGGTGCGCACCTGTGTTGAAGCGCTGGCCGCGGCCTTCGGGCATACGCAGTCGCTGCACACCAATGCCCTGGACGAAGCTTTGGCGCTGCCCACCGATTTTTCCGCTCGCATCGCGCGCAACACGCAGATTTATCTACAGCAGGAAACCGGCATTACGCGGGTAGTCGATCCCTGGGCCGGGTCTTACTATGTGGAGCGGCTCACGCACGAGCTGATGCACGCGGCATGGGCGCTGATCGAAGAAGTGGAATCGCTCGGCGGCATGACCAGGGCGATTGAAACCGGCGTGCCCAAGATGCGCATTGAAGAAGCAGCGGCGCGCCGCCAGGCCGCCATCGACTCGGGAAGAGATGTGATTGTGGGCGTCAATGCTTACCGGTCGTCCGAGGAGCCGCTCATCCCGGTGCTCGATATCGACAACGCCGCGGTGCGCGACGCGCAGATTGAAAGGCTGGCGCGGTTGAAGCGCGAGCGCGACAGCGACGCCGTTCTCGAATCGCTTGCGCAACTGGAGCAATGCGCGGCCAGCGGCCAGGGCAACCTGTTGGAGTGCGCGGTGGATGCGGCGCGCAAGCGCACCACGCTGGGTGAGATCTCTGCGGCGCTGGAAAAAGTCTGGGGACGCTACCAGGCCACCACGCGCACCATCGCCGGAGTTTATTCGGCGGAGAGCGGCAGCTCCATTGAGTTCACCCAGGCGCGGCAGATGGTGGAGGATTTCGAGCAAGCGGAAGGGCGGCGTCCACGCATCCTGGTGGCCAAGATGGGCCAGGACGGACACGACCGCGGCGCCAAGGTTATCGCCACCGCCTTCGCCGATATTGGTTTCGATGTGGACATCGGTCCGTTGTTCCAGACTCCGCGCGAGGTCGCGCGCGCCGCCGCGGAGAGCGATGTGCATGTTGTGGGCGTCTCTTCGCTGGCGGCCGGACACAAGACCCTGGTTCCACAGTTGATCGATGAATTGCGCCGGCTCGATCGCGACGACATCCTGGTGGTGGTGGGCGGCGTGATTCCGCCGCAGGACTACGAGTTCCTTTACCAGGCCGGAGTCGCGGGCATCTTCGGGCCGGGCACTGTGGTTTCCGCGGCGGCACAGCGGATTCTCAAGTTGCTCAGCGGCATTGCGGTGGGAGGACATTCCTGATTGACGAGCAAACCCGAGAGCGCATTGCGAGTTCACTGCGGATGCCGGGCGCCGGAGCCGCCGCAGCAGTTGCCTGCGCGCGACCCGCATCGGCGCCGCCCGCTCTCGCACCGGCAATACGTGGATGGCATTCTCGCCGCAGACCGCGTCCTGCTGGCGCAAGCCATCACCCTCATCGAGAGCTCACGCGCGGCAGACCGCACACTGGCCGAGCACATCGTCGAAGGCTGCCTTCCCCATAGCGGCAACTCTATTCGCGTCGGCATCACAGGCGTTCCCGGCGCAGGCAAGAGCACGCTCATCGAAGCGCTGGGCACGGCGTTGATTTGCAATTACGGCCAAAGAGTTGCCGTGCTGGCCATCGACCCAAGCAGCCAGCTCTCCGGGGGCAGCATTCTGGGCGACAAGACGCGCATGAACTCGCTCGCATCGAGCGATATGGCGTTCATCCGTCCCTCGCCTTCCCGCGGAATTCCCGGCGGCGTTGCGCAGCACACCCGCGAAGCCATGCTTCTGTGCGAAGCGGCGGGATTCCAGAACATTCTCGTCGAGACCGTGGGCGTGGGCCAGTCCGAGACCGCGGTCCACGCCATGGTCGACTTCTTTCTGCTGCTTGCGCTGGCAGGAGCGGGCGACGAATTGCAGGGCATCAAGCGCGGTGTCATGGAGCTTGCGGACCTGGTGGTCATCAACAAAGCCGACGGGGAAAGCCTACCCGCCGCCGAGAGAGCCCGCGCCGAAGCCCAAAGTGCGTTGCATTATTTCCCCAGCTCGCTCTCCGGATGGACGCCGCGCGCGCTCACCTGCTCGGCGCTGACCGGCAAGGACATCGACGCATTATGGAACTGCGTCCTGGAGCACAGCGCACTGACCAAGGCCAACGGCTGGTTCAGCCGCACGCGCCAGGAACAGGCGCAGAAGTGGATGCACGAGATCATCCAGCAGGGATTGCAGCAGAGATTCGAGGCGCATCCGGCGATCCGCAACCGCATCGCGACGGCTGAACAAGAGGTGCGGGCAGGACGCAAACCTCCGTTTCAAGCCGCGCGGGAGTTGCTGGAAATCTACTCAGTCTCAAAGCCGCCCGGCACCCGTTGAATCCGGCTCCCTTTCATGGGTCTGTCTTTTCGAAAAAGTTTCACCACCTGATCCCGCTGATTTCATCAAACTGCACGGCTTCGGGGGCCGGGCACTGGGCGAGCGTTCTCCATGCAGGCCAGTCTGGCCATCTGGCCCCTTGGTAACTCACACAGGACGCCGAAGCGGTTACCGAAGCGCCATTTCGGAGGGCACCGGCTAGCCATCCTGCATACAACTTAATGGCAATACTCATGACCCAACTAGAGGCGTACCTTACAACCTTACGGGGTTCAAATTACCCGTTGGAGGAATACGAATGAACACCATGCTTCTCAATGTCTATGTCAAGTTCCAGAATCTGGCAAACCGCGAAGAGGGCCAGGACCTGGTGGAATACGCACTGGTTGTTGCTCTGATCGCCTTCGGCGCCACCGCGGGCATGCAGGCTCTGGCCACCGGCCTGAACTCTGCTTTCGAGGGCATCAGCGCCACGCTCGGCAGCTACATCAGCTAATCTCTCGTCGCACCAACAGAAGAGAAGCCGGGATGGAAGTTCGAATCCGCAAGGCCGGAAGTAATTGTCACACTATTTCGAGTGAATTGCCTTGCTCCTATCGCGCCTGTGAGCCAACAGCAATTGCGGCCTCCCCCGCCGCCGGCCCTCAGACTCGCCTTCTGCCCCGCACGCCTGTCCGCAAACTCGACCTCGTGAAAAGCGCTTTGGGCCGATGCCTTCGGACTGCGCTCATGGGAGAGATGCTTGAGCGGTTCCTCCATTACCGCACCCCGAAACCACAACCCTCCACTGCTTCCTTCCTCACCTCGGCCGCTGCGACTTGATTTGGGCCAGGTGGAAGATCAGCCGCGCGCCAATTTCAACGCTTCCAGAGCTGCGCCACGAGCACCTGCGGTGTCGCCGTTCGGCATCACGTGAATCGGGATATCGGCCTGCTCTTCGCGCTGAACAGGCATTCCGGTGCGAATTTCGTCAATAAACCAGCGTTGAAACTCGGGGCTCGTCTCGACCGCGCCTCCTCCCACGATCAGTGCGTCAGGGTCGAAGGTGTTGATCATCTGATCGAAAAACAGCCCCAGCGCCCGTGCCTGCACGCTGAATATCTTCCGGCACATCTCGTCGCCCTTTTCGGCCAGTCCCCGCACGCGGTAAGCCGCCTTGTGGCTGTCGTCTATTTTGCCCAGTTCGTGATCGGGATACTGAAGCAGGAAATAGGGAAGCAGCCATCTCCGAATGGAAGTGAGAGAACAAAGCGATTCCAGGTCTCCTATGCGGCCGCAATTGCATTCCGGCTTCAGTCCTTCGATGCCGGGAATCATGTGATAGGGAATGAGAACATGACCCAGCTCGCCGCCGAACCCTTTTCGCCCTTTGATCACGACGCCATCCATGATGATTCCGCCGCCATGCCCCGTGCCGACGATGCAGGAGATCGAGGTGGTCCCGGCGCCGGTGCCGAATAGCGCAAAATGGCCCCACAGGGCCGCAGCGTTCGCGTCGTTCAAATACACCGCAGGCTTGCCCAGCACCTTGGCCAGATTTCCGCATATATCGAAACCCGCCCAATCGGCATGAACAAAATTCGTTGAGCCCCGGGCGCTCAGCACCCCCGTCGCGCTGGCCGGGCCAGGCGTGTCCAGGCCCACCACTGCCACATCCGCCAGGGAAACCCCCGCCCGCTGCACCGCCACCTTCAGGCCTTCCGCAATCTGCCCAAGGCAAATTGCCGGCCCCTCGGTTGAGCGGGCAGGATACTCACACATGCCCTCGATAAGAAACTCTTCCCGATCGTTCAGCAACGTATAGTTGACAGCCGTCCCACCAAGATCCACGCCAGCGACTAACATCCATCTACCTCACTTTGAATTGGTTTCAACCCATTGTACTGGTTCGCAAGCAATCTAACTGTTTGTCCCCTTCCAGCCAACGTCGCGGCAGCCAGCACCCCGGATAATCGCCATCCCGCCGCGGCCTGCCCATGGATGCGGCTCGAAAGGCGCCGTTGAACGAAATTCACAAAGGGCGCCGGGGCGAGCCGGTGGGGCGTATACTGGCGTGTCTCAGGATTCCGAACCAAAAACTCCGGATTGTATCCAGGATTACAGGGAGAGCCGGACAAACCAATCCTTCATGGGAGGCAGAAATGAAAACATTTTCACGCCGCGATCTGTTGAAGACCAGCCTGCTGGCGCCGGCGGTGGCGGCGGCTCACGGAATGAGTCCGATGGGGGCCGCGATCCAGGCTGTGGGAGAGACGCCTGGTCCGCTTCCCGCAACCTCCAGACGCGACGCCCAGGTTTCAGGCGCTGGACGCGAACGGCTGCTGCTGGATTTCGGCTGGCGCTTCCACTTTGGCGATGCCAACGACCCAGCCAAGGACTTCGGCTTCGGCAGCGGCAGGACGGGCAACTTCCAGAAGACGGGGAATTTTCTTCCCGCCGGAAACGCTGCCTACGACGATGGCGACTGGCGGAGCGTGGATCTGCCCCACGATTGGGCGGTCGAGCTGCCTTTCCAAAACGACCCGGCGCTGGAAAGCAAGGGCTTCTACCCATTGGGCCGCGCCTACCCGGCGACCAGTGTGGGCTGGTATCGCCGCGTCTTCGAGCTTTCCGCCGCGGATGCGAATAAACGCATCACCCTGGAGTTCGATGGCTCGTACCGGGAGACGATGGTGGTCTTCAACGGCTTTTACATCGGGCGTCACAGCGGCGGCTACGATCCATTCACCTTTGACGTGACCGACTTTGCCAACCCCAGCGGCAGGAATGTGCTGCTGGTGCGCGTGGACGCGACTTCGAGCGACGGCTGGTTCTATGAGGGAGCCGGGATCTACCGGCACGTGTGGCTGGTGAAGACCAACCCGGTTCACGTGAGGCAATGGGGCACCCTGGTGACCGCCCAGGTGCGAGCGGGCGAAGCCGGGCTCACGATTCGGACAGAGTTAGCGAACGACGGCAAGGCGGAACAAAGCGCGCGCGTGATCTCGACCATCCTCGATCCCGCGGGCAGGGAGATGGGGAAGGCCGGGACAGACCCGTTCTCCATGGCGGCGGGTGGAGAGCACACCTGGGAGCAGGAGATCGCGGTCAAACAGCCGCAGCTTTGGTCGCTCGAAGAGAGAAACCTCTACACGCTGGTGACGGAGGTGAAGGCCGGGGGCGAGGTTGTGGATCGATACACGACCACGTTCGGCATTCGCTCCATTCGGTTCGACGCGGAGAAGGGCTTTTTTCTGAACGACAAGGCGGTGAAGCTGAAGGGAACCTGCAATCACCAGGACCATGCAGGCCTGGGCGCGGCGCTGCCCGACGCGGTGCAGTACTACCGCATTCGCAAGCTGCAGGAGATGGGCTGCAACGCGCTGCGCACCTCGCATAACCCTCCCACGCCGGAGTTGCTGGACGCATGCGACGAACTGGGGATGCTTGTCTTCGATGAGACGCGCATGATGTCTTCGAATCCCGAAGGTCTTGCCCAGTTCGCCGATTTGGTGCGGCGCGACCGCAACCGTCCCAGCGTCTTCATGTGGTCGATGGGCAATGAGGAGGGGCAGGCAAACGGCGAGAAGGGCGTGCTGATTCTGACCGCGATGAAGGCGCTCGCCACCCAGCTTGACGGCTCGCGGCCAGTGTCGATCGCGCCCACCGGAGCCATTGGAACCGGCGGCCTGGCAGTGTGCGACGTGGTCGGCTACAACTACCAGGACCCGGAAGCCGAGGGCTTCCACAAGGCCCATCCGGAGAGGCCCGTCATCGGAACGGAAACCGTGAGCGCCGTGGGCACCCGCGGCATTTACATCACGGACCCCGCCAAGGGCTATGTGGGTTCCTACGATCCGTACACGACGACGGGACGGGCTTCGGCGGAAGGCTGGTGGAGCTTCTGCAATGCACGTCCGTGGCTCTCCGGCGGCTTTGTGTGGACAGGATTCGATTACCGCGGCGAGCCGTCGCCCAACGGTTGGCCCAACATCAGCTCCCAGTACGGGATCATCGATACCTGCGGCTTTCCCAAGGATTCGTTCTACTATTACCAGTCGTGGTGGACGGAGAGGCCGGTTTTGCACCTTTTTCCGCACTGGAATTGGCCGGGATACGAAGGGAAGGAGATCGCAGTCTGGGTCTACTCGAACCTGGACAAGGTGGAGTTGCTCGCCAACGGCCAGAGCCTGGGCACGAAGGACGTGAAGAAGGATTCACACCTGGCGTGGACGGTCAAGTATGCTCCCGGAGCGATTGAGGCGCGGGGGTGGAAAGACGGCAAGCTGGCGATGACCACTAAGCGCGAGACCACGGGCTCCGCGGCGAAGCTCGTCATGACTGCGGATCGCACGGAGGTCTCGGCCGATGGCGAGGACGTGGCCTTCTTCAGCGTCGAAGTGCAGGATGCGCAGGGCAGGGCCGTGCCCATCACCGATAACCTGGTCACCTTCAAAGTCTCCGGCGAGGGAAAACTGACCGGTGTCGGCAACGGCGACCCCACCGACCAGGAACCCGACAAGGGCACATCGCGGAAGGCTTTCTGCGGTCTTTGCATGGCCATTGCGCAGACCACCAAGACGGCCGGAAAGATCACCGTGGAGGCGTCCTCTCCCGGACTCGCGCCGGCCAGCGTCACGATTGTCGCGAAAGCAGTCACGCTTCGTCCCCAGGTCGCGGTTTGGGAGCGGAAAGCGCCGGCGGGTGCGGGCGTCACCGGCCTTTGGCGTCCAGCGCCGGGCGCACCGGGAGCAACCGGCATGATGGCGTTCCTGGTCGGCGACGGCACTACGATCTTCTCTCTGCGCCAGGATGGAAGCACCCTGACGGGCGATGTAGAGGGCATGGGCGGCGGCTTCTTCGGCGGCAGCGATGCGGCCATCCCCATCGCGGAGGGCAAAGTCGATGGCCAGAGCGTCACTTTCACGGTAGGCAACAGCAGCTTTGCAGGAACCCTCAAAGGGGACCGGCTCGAACTGCTGCGGACCATCGACTTCAGCCGTTGGCTCGGGCGCATGCCCAAGGAGCCTACGGGTCCGCGCCCGGCAGTGGGGCCACCGCCGGATGGGTCGGACCCATCGTTCAATATGCCCTCGCGCATCCCTCCGGGAATCCCGGTTGTGCTGCGCCGGGTTCAACGTTAAAGGGCTCAGCCGCGATCACGGCCCACGTTTGCTGGGCCGTGATTGCCGGGTCGATGTGTTTTGAAGCCTCTTGGAACCTGGAGATCGCCGCACTGATCCTCTTGAGGACGGGCCGCGAAGGCCGGACTTATCGCCGGTGTGCTGCGGGAGTCTATCCCGGCTGCCGCATTCAGGTCACAAAGTCTGACTCTCATGTTGGCCTCCCTTGCGCCACGACCGCGTAGATTTGTGGTTTCCCAGGTCTCAATAGCGAGACCTGGGGCACCCAGAGTCATGGGCGCGATTACACAATCATCAGGTCGCTGTGCTAATGCCCGATTCCTTGCGATTCCAGAAACTCGTCCAAGACTCTTCTGAACGCGCGGATGTGTTCCGGCGTGCTGCCGCAACAGGAACCTACGATGTTCGCACCCGCCTTCAGGAGCGGCATCAGGCCTTTCACCATCTGCTCCGGGGTTTCGTCGTAGACGATTTTCATGTCGATCAGCCGGGGCTTTCCCGCGTTCGGCTGAACCATCACCGGCAAGCCGGTGACTTTCTTATAGCGCTCCACGGCATCTCGCGCGCGCTCCATCTCCATTCCGGTGCCGCAGTTGAGGGCGACGATGTGCGCGCCGTGCTCCTCCATGAACTCCGCTGCCCGTTCGGGGCCAATGCCCATCATGGTGCGGAAGTTCGAGCCGTCGAGAGTGACGTCGTAGGCCATGGACCCGATGATGCACTTTGCGCCCGCTGCCTGGGCTGCCCGGATGCCGATCAAGAGCTCCTCAAGGGATGTCTGCGTCTCGATAATGATGGCGTCCGCCCCAGCCTCGACGAGGGCCGCGGCCTGTTCCTCGAAGGCGCTTCGAACCTGAGATTCGGTGAAGTCGCCGAAGGGCTCAAGCAGGCCGCCGAACGGCCCAATGTCTCCGAGCACGTAGCCTTCCTTATCGCCAAATGCCCGGCGGGCGATCTCCACTCCCGCCTTGTTGACTTCAAACCCGTGGTCCGCCTCGGAATGGCGGTTGAGCATGATGCGCGATCCGCCGAATGTGTTGGTGATGAGGCAGTCCGAGCCGGCCTCAACATAAGCGCGCTGGATGGCGAGCACCCTCTCCGGATGGGCGAGATTCCAGGCTTCGCCGCATTTTCCCTCTCCCAGTCCGGCAATCATCAGTTGAGTACCCATTGCGCCGTCGCCGAGCAACGGCCGCTCCTTGATTACGTCTTGCAGGAGGTTGTTCACGACATCTCCTTGTCAGGCGATCTTTCCCTTTGCGCCAGGGCATAGTGGATTGTTTCCAGAACCAGGCCCCATTTGCGATCGCGGCTGGACGATTCACAATAGCAACCCGCGGCCGACGGCTTGCGCCGACCTGATAAGACCGTAT
>JARLGE010000311.1 GCA_031296215.1 Occallatibacter sp. | reverse complement strand
CTTAAGTCGATGCCGTAGGTCAAGTCTATGCCGCCTGAGGTGAAAAGTTAAGTTCGCCGCAACGAATCCGGGCTCGGGTCAGGAAGACTCCTGGTTGAGATGCCTCCGGCTGGCGCGGGATAGTTTTATGAATCCAGGCACGATGGAATTTGGTTGATTGGCAGGCATGTTTTCCGGTTATTGGAAGTCCCTCTGCGGCCCGGCGCAGAATCCGATTGTTCAACTTGCGCGTGCGTGGTATCGTTTCCACTTGAGGCAATTGGCGGCGAGAGAACAGGCATGCTGCTTGGCTTTGGACTTCGGCTCATCCCGATTCCCCTCCAGAGCCGCTGCATGGCGAAGTCCTGATCGCCCCCAGGCGCAAACGGTGATCTGTGATGGCCCCGGAAAACCCGCAAATCTTCACTATCGGCATCGATCTTGGCGGAACCAATCTGAGGATTGCCGCATATACGCCCGATATCGGCATACTGAACTCCATCGCGCTTCCCACGCGTCTCGAGGCAGGTCCCCAGGCGGTTGTCGATGACATGTGTGCCGCCATCCGCGAACTGATTGCCCAATTCTCAAAAACACACCAGCTCGCCGGCGTTGGAGTGGGGTCGCCCGGACCGCTTGAACTCCCCGCCGGACGCCTTCATCATCCCCCCAACCTTCCTGGGTGGGATGGATTTCACCTGCTGGCCGAGATGGAGAAGCGCCTGCGCATGCCGGTGGCCGTCGAGAGCGACGCCAATCTGGCGGCGCTGGCCGAGTACACCCTCGGCTTGGGCAGGGATCTGGGCGTCGAATCTCTCTGCATGCTGACCCTGGGCACGGGCGTAGGGAATGGGATCGTTCTGGATGGAAAGCTCTGGCACGGAGCCACCGGAATGGGCGGCGAGGCTGGTCATATGACGATCGAGCCCGAGGGCCCTGTCTGCGGGTGCGGCAACTGGGGCTGCCTGGAGGTTTGCGCATCCGCGACCGCTCTTGTCAGTGCCGCGGAACGGCTGATCGCTGCCGGCAATGCGCCGGGACTGGCCGAGCTCAAAGATGGCCGCGCATCGCTGACGGCCCTCGGCCTGGCCCAGGCAGCGCGCCAGGGCGACCCGGATGCCCAGGACGTTTACGCGCGCACCGGACGAGCCCTCGGAATCGGGCTGGCCGGTCTCATCAACATTCTCAACCTGCCGCTCTATGTGGTTGGAGGGGGAGTCGCCGAATCGTGGAACCTCCTGGCGCCTTCTCTGTTCGATGAACTCGAGCGGCGCAGTTATGTCTACCGGCTCACCGCGCCAGGCCGTGCTGCCTCGGCCGGAATGCCCGCCGGGGGGACTCAGGTGCTGCCGGCCAGGTTAGGCACGGAGGCCGGCCTTCTGGGCGCCTGCCTGCTTCCCCTGCACTTGTCGCGAACCGCGTTGGCAACCCAGGCCCCCTTGAGCGCCCCCGGCCAACGAGCCTCATTGCAACCGCTCTGACGCCGTGGCCGGCGACAAACGCCCGCGCTATTCCTTGCGCCTGGCAGCGCCACATGGATCGTTTGAACGCACGGTACGGTTGGATTGCGGATTCTTCTTAGGGAATGGGAGAATGCCTCATGGAAAGAGACCGAAACCAGCGCCGTCTTTCGTTCGGCGCCTTCCAGTTGCAGATCGTCTGGCAGGATCTTGCCTATGCGGCCCGTCAGTTGCGGCGCAACCCCGGCTTCGCGCTCACGGCGATTCTCACCCTGGCGCTCGGCATCGGCGCCAGCACTGCCGTTTTCAGCGTCGCCTATGGCGTCCTCATCGATCCCTTCCCCTACAAAGATGTGCATACGCTGGCTACGCCCAAACTGTGCTCGCCGGAGTGGCCCCAATGCGGTTGGAGAGTGTATACCCCCGCGCAGTTCAATGAAATCGCCGAAAAGACCGGCATCTTCAACGGCGTAACCGCGTCCACCATCAGCGACGTCATCCTGACCGGAGAGGCGGAGCCGCAGCGCCTGCGCGGCAATTACATCACGCCGAATACCTTTGACGTCCTCGGCGTGCAGCCTCTTCTCGGCCGCGCCTCAATCGAGGACGACGTCACCAACAACCGCGAAGAGGTGGCTCTGCTCAGCTATCGCTACTGGCAAGCTCACTACGGCGGCAGCCGCTCCATCCTGGGCCGCACCCTCAACTTCAATGGCCATCCCCGCACCGTCATCGGCATCATGCCGCCGCGCTTTCTATGGCGTGGAGGCGATGTCTACCTGCCCATCAAGATGACCAGCGACGAAGAAGTCCAGGGACAGCATTACTTTGCACTCGTGGGACGCCTCAAGCCCGGAGTGACCGACGCCCAGGCCGCGGCAGAGCTGACGCCCGTCTTCGACGACTTCAAAAAGACAGCTCCGCTTCGATTTCCGAAAAACCTCCGTCTGGGCATCCTGCCCTTCGACGAGATGTTCAAGTCAGACCTTGCAAGCACACTCCATCTGCTGCTGGGCGCCGCGCTGGTGCTGCTGTTCATCGCCTGTGTGAATGTCTCCAGCCTGCTGCTGGCGCGGGCGGTCAACCGCGAGCGCGAGTTCCTGGTGCGCGCGTCGCTCGGGGCATCGCGGCTGCGGCTCGTCCGCTACGCTCTCACGGAATCGCTGCTGCTGGCGCTGGCCTCCCTGCCCGTGGCGCTGGCCTTCGCCTATGCCGGATTGAAGGCGACCCTGCGTATTGTTCCCGCCGAGACCATTCCCGACGAAGCCGTCGTCACCATGAACCTTCCTGTCCTGCTGGGCGCGCTGGGCATGGCGCTGGCCACGGTGGCCCTCTTCGGCCTGGCGCCTGCCTGGCACAGCGCCAGCCCCCGCCTGGCCGCGGCCCTCAATAGCGTCAAGTCGTCCGGAAGCCGGACGCAGCGGCGCCTGCTGAGCGGATTCGTGGTCACCGAGATTGCTCTTTGCCTGGCGCTGCTGGTGTTGGCCGGCCTCATGGTGCGTTCCTTGATTGCGGTCGAAAGCGTCCCGGTGCCGTTCCCTCCGGATCGCACGCTGATGATGAGCCTTCCTGTCACTGAAGCGCACTATCCCACCGCCGAAAGCCGTGCCATTTTCTGCCGCGAACTGCTGGATCGCGTGCGCGCGCTTCCCGGAGTAAGCACCGCCACCGTGGATGCGGCCTACCCATTTCTCGACATGGACGGGGAGCGCGTCCAGATCGACGGCAAGCCCTTGGACCCCCGCGTTGTCTCGCTCCATCTCACCGGTCCGGAGTTCCTTGCACTCTCCGGCAGAACCATGCTGCAGGGGCACTTTCTCGACGCGCGCGAGACCGCCGCCGCCTCGCACGAGGCCGTAATCTCAGACAACTTCGCGCGCCGCTACTTCGCCGGCGAGAACGCCGTCGGCCGCATCGTTCGCCTGCCGGAGTTCAAGCCCGACGGCAAAAGCAAGCTCGCCGACGACGCTTTCACCGTTGTCGGAGTCATGAGCGACCTGCCCTTCTTCATCGATGCCCGGGAGAACTATCCCCACATCCTTCTGCCCTACACGGTGGCGCCCCAGGCCGCCAACAGCCTCATCGTCGCCACATCGCTGCCTGCCGGCGAGTTGATGAACCCGGTGCGCAGGACAGTCTATTCCGTCGACAACCAACAGCCCATCGTGGACGCCATGACCCTTCGCCAGATGCTCGACATGTATGGCTACGCCGGCCCGCGGTTTGCCCTGGCGCTGTTCGGAACCTTTGCCGCTGCCGCGCTGCTGCTGGCGCTGGTTGGAATTTACGGGGTTGTCTCCTTCATCGCGTCCCAGCGCACGCAGGAGATCGGCATCCGCATGGCTCTGGGAGCCAACCGCGGCCAGGTCATGCGCATGGTGCTGCGCCAGACCCTGTTGCTTGCCCTCCTTGGCGTGGCCGCGGGGCTTCCGCTGGCCTTCGGTGCAGCACGGCTGGCCCAGGGCGAACTGATTCAAACCTCGCAGCACGATCCATGGGCGCTCATTGCCGCCATCTGCATTCTGCCGCTGGTGGCTGTCGGCGCGTCGTACCTGCCGGCGCGGCGGGCGGCCAACATCGATCCCGTTCGAACTCTGCGCGCCGAGTAGCGCGAAGGCACTGGAAGAGCCCGCCAGTCCGGATAGAGCGCCGGCTTAAGATGCCTGTGCCCTATTCGGAGCCGCCGCACTCCTTGCGAGCTCTGGCGTCCCGCCTCCAGCTTGCCCTCACCAGGCCTGCGTAAGCGCACATCGAGTAGACACACGTGGAACGTCCCGAATCACCGATCAGGAGTTTCGTTCAAGAAATAGTACTTATGCAAGAGGCATCAGGCCCCGCCTGAACGATCCTGGTTGGGGTCAATTCAGACGAGGTAAATTGCCGGCAACCAAGTACCTATTCGGTCTCGGCCACAAAGACCGCGGTTGTGACCGCGGGCACCGTCGCGGTTCCCGCTTTTGAGTTGAACGTGGACTGCCTCGTGACCGGATCGCTTGACCCCTTTTGGACAGGGTGCAGATGCAGAGACAGACCCTGCAGTTGGCTGTTGGTGAAAGTCACCGGCGCATTGGTTGCGTTGAACAGCACCACGATGTGTTTGTAGATTCCAAAGTTTCCGCCCTTCGCATCCAGCTTCATGACAATCAGGCCCGGCGTCTGGTTTGGCCCGGTATTCAGGAAGGTAAGATTCTGTTGGACATCCGCAAAGGTGGGCATGCGGAATAGCCCTGAGCTGTAGCGGATCTGTAACAGCTCCTGGAATGCCTCCCGGCTATATGCGATGTTTGCCGGCAGAGGCGTGTAAGCGGTGTTACTCAGCAGCGGTGTCATGATCGGCCACTGGCCCTGGTTCTGGCTGGCGATGGGCAGACCGATGCCCCAGTTCGCCGTCTGACCGGTCCAGTCGATCTTGTTGAACCAGTCTCCGGAGTTATAGCTGTTCTGATCCATGTCTTTCGAACGGAGCAGGTCATCGCCGCCCTGGAAGAACGGAATTCCCTGTCCGAGAGTGACCAGGCTCATGGCCACGATCTGCCTGCGGGCGCGGGTGGCAATGCTGTCGCTGTTACTCGACTTCAATTGCACGGCGTCGAACAGGTCCTGGTTGTCATGGACTGATGCATAGTTCACGGCTTCGATGGGACTCTTGGTGTAGCCGGTCGGCTGTCCGTTGTAACTCACCTCGGCCCCCGTTACTGTTGCGCCTGCGCTATCGATAAAGGTGTAGTCGCGCAGGTTTCCCGTAAGTCCCACATCGATCCAGTCGGAGTATTGCAGCAGTTGGGCCTGCTGCTGACTGGACGAAAGGCTGCCAGTGGTGAAGGTGCTTGGGTCAGTGAAGAGCCCGGTGGCAAAGCCCTGAACGCGCTCATCGGTAAACGGGCTGCCGCCGCGAATTCCGTCGCGGATGCGGTCGTTGAAGCTTCCGATGCCGTAGCCGTAGAGGTTGATCTGCGAGGCGTTGGGACCGATCTGGTTGTTGGCGGTGTCTCCGAAGTTGAAGCCCTCTCCGTAGAGATAGATCTTCGACCCATCCACCCCGTCTTTCTCCGGAGTGAGCGCTTGCAGGGCGTTCTGAATGTCAGTCATGTTGTAGGTGAACATGAAGCTCATGATGTCGAAGCGGAAGCCATCGATCTTGTAGTCCCGGGCATTCAGCACCAGTGTATCGATGATCAGCTTTTCCATCATCTTGTGTTCCGCTGCCGTGTCGGCGCAGCAGGAGCCGGTCTCCAGGTTGCCGCTTGCATCCAGGCGGTGATAGTAACCGGGCACCACCTCATCGAGATTGGAGTTGGGGCCCTCGCCGCTGGCGTTGGTGTGGTTGAACACCACGTCCTGCACCACGCGCAACCCCGCCTTGTGCAGCCCGTCCACCATCGTCCGGTATTCGCGCACGCGGTTATCCGGATTCATGGCGTAACTGCCCTCCGGCGTCATGTAATGCACGGGATCGTAGCCCCAGTTGTAGGCAGGGCTGGTCAGGCTGGCGGCGACGGCCGCCTGCTGCTGTTCCCCATCCGGCGGATACTGCGCCAGGCCGGTGGGAATGATCCATGTGGATTTGTCTTCATTCACGCTGGCGAAGTGGAACGAAGGCAGGATGTGCACGGCCTTGAGTCCACTTGCGGCCAGAGAGCGAAGGTGCTTCATGCCGTCGGAGTTCCGGTCGTCGAAGGCTTCATACATGCCGCGATGAGCCGGCGGAACAGTGGGATCGTCGATGCTGAAGTCGCGCACATGAAGCTCATAGAGGCTCATGTCGCTGAAACTGCGCAACGGTGGTGAAATATCCTCATCCCAGCCCGCGGGCTTGGTTTCATCGCAGTCAAGGTCGGTGATTCTGCTCTTGGTTCCGTTCAACGCGATGTCGATGGAATAAGGATCGCTGGTGACATTCGTGTCCACGGCGGCGTCGGACGGCACATAGACCTTCACGCGGTACAGGTAGTACTTGTCTTTCCAGCCCGGCTCCCCGTCAGCTACCCACACGCCACTGTGTTTATGCATGGACACAACAGCGGAGGGCGTCGTGTCGCTCTCGTGGTCGAAGAGTTCGAGCGAGACGCTCTGCGCGGTGGGCGCCCATAGCTTCAGCTTCACCGCATAGTTGTCGTCGTCGGCCCAGTCGTGCCAGCCGCGATCGTCCCCGTGGTGAAAGACGACGCCCAGCTTGCCTGGATAGTAGTAGAGATCGTCGAGCACGCCGGCATCCTGAATGCCGGTGGCATAGGCTAGCGAGCCACTGGAATTCACCGCTGAAAACGCGAGTTGTCCTTCAAGAATCGTCTGCAAGGCCGGGACAAGGGCATTTGCAGGCAGTTGGAGTACGGTATAACCGCTCAATTGCGGGTAGCGGAACAACTCATCCGCAGTCAGGCTTCCGCCAACGGTAAGCGGGATACTGGTTCCACCTGTGATGCCTGTGGGAGTTACCGACAGGCCGCCGGTCAGGCTGGAAGTGATCGCATACGTGTCGCCGCTCTGGGCAAACTGCGGCTGGATGGCCACGCGCTGCCGGTCGAGCCAGTATGCCTGCTCCACGTTGAGCAAGCTATCCAGGATCTGGGTCGGAGTCGGCGTGGATGTGAACACCGTCGCGTTGCCTGAAATTGCCCATGCCTGGGTGTAGGAGGCGACGCTCAGATACATATTCGGCCCCGGGTCTTTCACCCCGGTGGAGGTGTTGTGAATGATGAATCCCAGGTTTTGCGCATTGGGGATGAGACTGATGTCGAAGTATGCGCCGTAGGAATCGTAGCTCGTCACAAACGTCAGACCATCGTTGAAGTCGCCGGTATATTCCGCGGTGTCCTCGAATGCATAAACTGACCAGTTCGAGTAGTTCCCGTCAGGACGGTAATAGTGAATGCGGGCGTAGCCGGGCAGCAGCGCGTTGGGGTTGGCCAGGCTGGGCTGGCTCTTATAGAGCTTGCCGATCCCTGTGTAGCCCCAGTACTCAAAGCCTTCCGTGGAAGGATCGACAAACTCATTCGGCCCCGGGTCCTTCAGGTCGCCTCCCGGCGCAGAGGGGTTGTGAATGATCAGCCCGAGGTTCTGTGCATGCGCTACAACTGCCACATCGAAATACACCCCAAATGCGTCGGAGTTGGTTACCGGCACGAGGCCGCTGTTATAGTCGCCGGGATACTCCGTTGTGTCGTAAAACGCATAGATTGTCCAGCCGCCATAGTTGCCGTCGGTCCGGTGGTAATGAACGCGAACGTACCCCGGCAGAAGCGCTGTGGGATTGCTCAGGCTGGGCGCGGATGTGTACAGTTTGGCTATTCCGGAGTATGCCCAGTACTCAACGCCCTGCGTCGCAGGATCGACAAACAGGTTGTTGGGCGTGTCCTTCTGGTCTCCTCCCGGCGCCGTCGGATTGTGAAGGATGATCCCGACTTCTTGCGCGCCACTGGTCACGCCTACGTCGAAATACACGCCATAACTGTCAGTCCCCGTCACCTGAACGGGGCCGCCGCCATAGTTGCCGGTATTCTCCGTAGTGCTATCGAAGGCGTATACCGTCCAGCCGCTATAGTTGCCGTCCAGCCGAAAGTAGTGAACGCGGATGTCGCCCGGCGGAATGGGCGGATCGGCCTGGGCAAAAGCCTGGATTGACGCGAGGGAGGCAAGCAGAAGCAGGAGGAACAGAGACGCACTCCTGCCCACAAGATGCGAGGTGCTAATCCGGAAATTCATGGGTACGGCTCCAGGGAAACAAGGGGAATGGGTACTTTCACTGAGTCGGGCGCATTTTTCAGCGCTTTTCTTGGTTCGCTCAGTCGAACGCGGGCGATGGTACGTCGACCGGACATCCAGTGTCAAGGTACTTCAGAAATCGTCGGCCCGTGTCCGGGATTCCGGCTACACTTGCCGGCGCCTGGTTTCTGGCCGGAATGGCGTTAGCCGTATTTGCATGGAGGATCATTTTTCTTGGTTGGGCCGGAGCGGGATTGAGCGGACTGAACGACTGCATCGACGAGGTAACCTTTCGCAAATAGGCAATCTACGATGCAGCGAGGGCCTCTCGTGCTATTCGCGCCGGAGGGCGGTAGCTGGTTCCACCTGGGCAGCGCGAACTGCCGGAACCAGTATGGCTACTGCGGAGGCTGTGAGCAGAACGGCCGAAACGATCGTGAATGTTGCCGGATCTGCTCCGCTGGTGCCATAGAGCACGCTGGCGGTGAATCGGCCAATGACTAACGCAATGACAAGTCCGATGGCGAGTCCTACGCCGGTCAAGATGAGGCCCTGGCGAAGAACCAACCTCAAGACAGAGCCGCGCTCCGCGCCGAGCGCCATGCGGATGCCGATTTCCCGTGTGCGGCGGCGAACCGAGAAACTCATTACGCCGTAAAGTCCGATGGCTGCGAGCGTGAGACCGACCGCACCGAATATTCCCAGCAGCAGGGCCGAAATTCGCGGCAGGAGGAGCGATTTATCGACGTGCTCCTGCATTGTCTCCACGTTAAACACGGCCATATTCGGATCAAGCGAAGCAATCTGTCCGCGAACCGGCTTGGCAAGTTCCAACGGATTTACAAGCGTCTTGACTATGATTGTGGTACCGAAAAAGCTGTTAGCCTTCTCCGGAGCCGCGTTGAGAAAGATGTATGCGGCTTCTGACGGCTTTTCCCCAATGGTCTTCAGCTTCGAATCCCGCGACACGCCGATCACCGTGTAGGCATCCTTGTCTTGGAGCATGTGGCGGCCGATCGGATCCTGGCCAGGAAACAGACTCGCTGCCATCGTTTCGTTGATGATGGCGACATGTTGGTCGTCGCTTTGAAGCAGGAAGTCCCGGCCGCGCAGCATGGGAATCCCCATGGTCTGGAAATATCCGGCGCCAACGTTGTTCACGTTGGCTACGACGGCTTTTGAGGGGTGGTCCTTATCGGCCTCTACATCGAATTTGTTGCTGGTGCCGCCAATGCTCAATGGCACCACTCCCACAAAACTGACCGAGCGAACACCAGGCAGCGAGGCGACCCCGTCGTGTAACCGGGAGAGGAATTGTGCCGCCTGGTCGTGCGAGTAATTCTGGAGTTTGGGATCCACGGACATAATCAGGATGTTGTCCGGCTTGAACCCGATATCAATGGAAGAAGCATTCCCGAGGCTGCGCAGGAAAAGGCCGGCAGTCGTAAGCAGTACAAGCGACAGCGCAACCTGAACGATTACCAGCGTATTGCGCAGGCCCGAACGTCCAACGCGGCCAAACAGAGCCGGACCGTCCTTGAGTGCTCCGACCAGGTCGGGACGCGATGCGTGCAGAGCCGGAACCAATCCAAACAGCAGAGCCGTTACCACCGACAAGCCCAACGTAAAAGCGGCCACGCGCCAATCGACGTTGAAGTCGAAGACCACCGGAAAAGGCAGAGGGAGTTGGAAATGTGAGATGGCCCTTGCGGCGCCCGCCGCCAGCAGAAAGCCGGCACCAGCGCCGGATAACGCCAGCAGGAAGCTTTCGATGAGCAGTTGCCGAATGAGCTGCCGGCGTCCCGCGCCCATCGCGAGCCGAATGGCGATCTCCTTTTGGCGCCCTGCGGCGCGTGCCAGCAGGAGGTTCGCGACATTGGCGCAGGCCACCAGCAGTACGAGCCCAACCACTACCATGAGCACGGTCATCAAAGTGAATGCCGGTGTGGCTGAGCCTGCGATCAGTCCGCCCGCTGTTTGCAGGGTTATGCTCTCATGCAGCTTTTCATCCTTGCGGTACGCGTCGTCGAGGCGCTTCTTCACGACGTTTACCAGCACCAATGCTCTGGCGCGGCTGATCCCCGGTTTGAGACGGGCATCGAGCATCAACCACTGATTGTCCCGCTTCGACCTCAATCCGCCGGTTTCGGAGAGATCGGGCATGATTTCTTCTGCAACGGAAAGCGGAACCCAGAACTCGGAATTTATGCCGCGATCGACGCCGTAGAAGCCAAATGGGGCGATTCCCACCACGGTGAATTGGTGTCCGTTCAACACCACTTCGTGATTGAGAATGCCGGCATCGCCGCCGAATCGCCGCCGCCACAAGTTACTGCTGAGTACGGCCACATGGTCGCTGCCAACCGTCCCGTCGTCTTCAGGAAGGATGGGACGGCCGAGCATCATCGGGACACTGAGGCTCGTGAAAAAGTTGCCGCTGACGGCTTGGCCCCATACGCGCTCGGGCTCCCGCTTGCCGCCAATGCTGGCTGGAATGAGGGGAAAATGCGCGGCCACGCCGCCTTCGAAAATCTCTTTGGTTTGCAGGTTGTAGTCGAGGTAGTCGGGATAGGAAAAAGAATTACCCTCCGAGAACATCACAACCTGCCCAGGATCCTTGACGGGCAGCACGCCCCAAAGCAGACCGTTTGCGACGCTAAAAACCGTGGCATTCGCAGCAAACCCCAAGACGATGGAAACGATCACGACCACGGAAAAGCTGGGCGCCCGCAGCAGGCTTCGAAGAGCGTACCGGAAATCCAGTGCGAGATTCTCCATGATCGGCCTCGATAAGTTTGAAATCCTTTGCGGGAGGTACGCAAACCAGTCCGGGAAAGTTCTCGTGGCGCAAGCGGTCCGTCTTCGCCCCAAGTAGACCTCTGGTCGAGGAAGGCTGCAGCGCCCCTCGAACAACTTCTCCGCCAACATCGCCGCCTGTGCGTCGTGCATTTTCCGTCCTACGCACCGCGGCTGAACCCCGATGAGGGTGTCTGGTCTCTGACCAAACGG
Organism: Occallatibacter sp.; assembly: GCA_031296215.1. Lineage (GTDB taxonomy): Bacteria > Acidobacteriota > Terriglobia > Terriglobales > Acidobacteriaceae > Telmatobacter. The sequence goes on along the minus strand of JARLGE010000311.1, from coordinate 6,438 downwards.
GACCTGGCCAACAGTTGCCCCAACGATGTCGAAGAACTGATGGAGGACGTCCTCAACTCCATCGACGCCATACGCAACTGTCCAGCAAAGCTGCGCGGCTGCATTGCCCAGTCCGAGCTGCCCTTTTCTTTGCGCTAGCGCATTGCAGTATTTATACAGAGATCAAGAGCGCTTCAACCACCACCCCTGACCCCACCTCTATGGCTTCCAGTTCTGCCGCCACGGCCTCGTCTTCAAGTTTGCTGCGAAGTGCTCCCACTCGGTTGGCTTACCCTGTGCCTGGAACTCGCTCCGGTGCTCTGGGGTATAAACTGATCTCACTTTGATCTGCCGGAGTAGTCCAACTTTGACGTTCGCCAACTGCTGCCTCTTTTTCAAGCGCACCCCTGTGTGCGGCGCCAGATCGCCTTCTACGAATGGGCCCCATCGTGGAAATACGTTCGCAAGTCAAAGTCCTCAAATGCCTAAAAACATCGCGAAGTTCGATACGGAAGGGTAATGGCGCATCGTCCAAACAGCATGCGAAAAAGCTCGTTCTCGTTGGCCTGCGCCAGAGTTCTGTATCTGGGCACGACTTTACCGGCTGCGGAAGAACTCGTATGGGCCCTGATTTTCGTAGGTTTTGTCTCAGGGCTTGACCGGGCGCCCTCTGGGCGCCGCGCTGCAAACGCCGCAAAACAGAGGTTGGGCTTTAGCCCCTGCAAAGCCCTCTTGGGAAAATTCCCTTCAGCGCAGCCTTTTTCCGCAGCCTCTTCAGCCGCGCCGAAAATGCCGCACAATCAGCGTGGGCTTCAGCCCCTGAGGGATGCCTGCCGATGACCACTCCCCAGCCCGGCGGCCGCCTCCGCGCTTACCTTCAATTCATCGTCGCCGTGTGCTACTTCTTCCTGGCGCGTGCGCTGGCCCGCCACGGCGCGCAGGGTCTGGCCAGCCAGGAGTGGGCGCCGGTGGCCGAGCAGGCCATGCTCGTCTTCCTGCTCCTTCTCGGCTATGCCTCCTTCGGCTCCTGGATGGACCGTCAAAGCCAGCCCGTCAGCGAGCAGGGGCTCCCGCGTCGCGCGGGCTGGCCGCGCGAGGCCGCCCTGGGCTTGGCCCTCGGCTGGGCAATCGCGGTCCTTTGTGTCGTCCCCATGGCTCTCGACGGCGGCATCGCCATCGTCCTCAACATCCAGCCCTCGGCCTGGGGCTGGCTCGCGGCCGACGCCGCCTTCTTCGCCCTCCTCGCCCTGGCCGAGGAGATCGCCTTCCGCGGCTACGGATTTCAGCGCTTCGCTCACGCGGTCGGCTCCATCGGCGCGGTTCTGGGCTACGCCGCCTTCTACGCCATCGTCCAGGCCCTGCTGCCGGGCGGCAGCCGCTTGAGCATCGCCGTCTCTATCCTGCTCAGTATGGTGCTCTCCACGGCCTACCTGCGCACCCGCGCCCTGTGGGTCGGCTGGGGCATCAACTTCGGCTGGAAGGCCAGCCGCGCCCTCCTCTTCGGCCTGGCCGTCGCCGGCGTCAACAGCCACTCCCCCGTCGTCCAGGGCGACCCCATGGGTCCCTTCTGGCTCACCGGCGGCGGTTACGGCCTCGACGGCTCCTGGGTCGCCTTCGCCGTCCTGCTTGCCGCGCTGCCGGTCGTCTACCGCCTGACCCGCGACCTGGACTATCAGTACAACGCCCCCGTGATCATTCCCGCCGGCATCCCCGTCGATCTGGACGCCGCCGCCCGCCGCCAGCACGAGGCGGCCACCCGCCCCGCCGAGCCCGCCGCGCCGGCCCTCGTTCAGATCCTCCCCGTCTCCACGCCCCCGCCGCAGCCCGTCGAGACCCCGGGCGATTCGAACCCGCAATTGAATTAACCCCGCTTCCTCGCTCATTCCAGGAAACCTTGCGCACAGCTCGTCCGTCCCCTACTCAGCCACGGGCACATTTTCGAGCGGCGCGAGCATCCTCTTCGCCGGGGCCGGTTACGGCCTCCGGGGCAGTTAGGTCTCCAGGTGCAGTTACGTCCGCCCAGTCAGCCCGTGTTGACTCTTTGAAACAGGCGGACTACTCAGATGAAGCTATCGAATTCCCGGAAGAGCGCCCTGTGCGCCGTCATGCTCGCCGCAATCGCTGCAACAACTCCGTTTGCGGTCGCCCAATTCCCCAGGACACAGGAACCTCCCAAGCACTACGCATGGTCTGACGCCGCCATGTCGCCCGACGCGCGCGCCGACCTGGTCATCAAGGAGCTCACCCTTGAAGAGAAGATATCCTTGCTGCACGGGCAGGGAATGTCCTTCGGGCAGACCGGTCCCACCGCCTCCAACGGCGGCGCAGGCTACTCGAACGCAATCCCCCGCGTCGGCATTCCCGCAATTCAAATGGCCGACTCCGCTTACGGCGTCACCCGCGGCGCATCCTCTGGCCGCTACTCCACGGCGCTGCCCAACAACCTGGCCGCCGCTTCATCCTGGGATCCTGAAGCCGCCTTTGAATACGGTGCCCTCATCGGTCGCGAGCTGCGCGCCCAGGGCTACAGCATGTCTTTGGGTGGAGGCGTAAACCTCACCCGCGAGCCGCGCAACGGGCGCACATTCGAGTACCAGGGCGAGGACCCGCTTTTGGCCGGCACGCTGGCCGGCAACTTCGTCAAGGGTGTTCAGTCCGAGCACATCATCGGCGACCTGAAGCACTACGCCGTCAACGACCAGGAGAGCGGCCGCAACGCCGTCAATGCCAACATCGACAAGCGCTCCATGCGCGAGTCCGACCTGCTGGCCTTTGAAATCGCCTTCAAGATATCCGATGTCGGCGCTTTCATGTGCTCCTACAACCGCGTCAACGGCGACTTTGCCTGCGAAAACACCTACCTTCTCACCGATGTGCTGCGGAAGGCCTTTGAGTTCCCGGGCTTTGTCGTCTCCGACTGGGGTGGCACCCACTCCACCGCCAAGGCTTCCCACGCCGGCCTCGATCAGGAACAGCCCGGCAAGACCTTCTTCGGCGACGCGTTGCAGGACGCAGTCAAGAGCGGAGATGTCTCGCAGGCCGAACTCGACGAGCATGTCCATCGCATCCTCCGCACCATCTTTGCCACCGGCCTCTTCGACCATCCGGTTGTGAAGCAGGTTCCCGATGTCGAGCGCGGCTTCGAAATCGCGCAGAGCATCGCCGAAAAGAGCATCGTCCTGCTCAAGAACGAGCGCGGCATTCTGCCTCTTGACCCGGCCAAGTTTGGTTCGGTGGTGCTCATCGGCGGTCATGCCGACGTAGGCGTCCTCACCGGCGGCGGTTCCGCGCAGGTCGATCCTCCCGGAGGCTCCGCTGTTCCTCCGCCCCCACCGGGTCCAAATCCCATGGCCGCCTTCATGCGGGTCACATGGCTCCCCGACTCGCCCCTGCGCGCTCTGCAAGCCAAGTTCGGCGCCGGCAAGGTCTCCTACGTCTCCGGCGATGACCTGGCCGCCGCGGCCTCCGCGGCCAAGGCAGCCAACGTCGCCATCGTCTTCGCCTACACCTGGGAGTCCGAGGGCATGGACCTGAAGACCCTCGACCTCGCCGCCGAGCAGAACAAGCTCATCGAGACCGTCGCCGCCGCCAATCCCAAGACCATCGTGGTTCTTGAAACCGGCAGCCCCACCACCATGCCATGGGTCGACAAGGTCGCCGGCGTGGTTGAAGCCTGGTACCCCGGCATCAAGGGCGCCGAAGCCCTCGCCAATCTGCTCACCGGCGAAGTCAATCCCACCGGCAAGCTCGCCGTCACCTTCCCCCTCAGCGACGCCGATCTGCCCCACCCCACGCTCGTCCTTCCGCCTCCCGAATCGCAGCCCCGCCGTCCGGCCCCCGGCGAAGACATCTCCGCCTTCATGGCCAATATGGCCAAGGGTCTCCCCGCATTTCAAACCACCTACGACGAAAAGCTGAAGGTCGGCTACAAGTGGTACGACGCGGAGAAGAAGCCGGTCCTGTTTCCCTTCGGCTTCGGCCTCTCCTACACCACCTATGCCTACTCCGGCCTCACCGTAAAGGGAGGGGAAGCGGTCAGCGTATCCTTCACCCTCCGCAACACCGGCAAGCGCGCCGGAACGGAGATCGCCCAGGTCTACGCCTCGCTTCCCGACTCAGCCGGCGAGCCGCCGAAGCGCCTCATCGGCTGGGCCCGCGTCGACCTCGCAGCCGGGGAATCGAAGCAGGTCTCCGTCTCCGTCGATCAGGACCGTCTCAAGGTCTACGACGAAGCCTCCGATAGCTGGAAGCTGGCCCCGGGCAGCTACAACGTGATGGCCGGCGGTTCCTCGCAAAGTCTCCCGCTGCATCAGCAATTAACGCTGCCATAGACAACCGCCGGGTGCCCCAGGTCCCGTCCGCCGCGGCGGAGGACCTGGGAGACCACGACCCCACACCCGCCCGCATCGAGAAACGAAGAACCCATTGCGGCGCAAGCCGCGTCCGCCCCACCGCAGGGGGCTGCCCCACCGCAGGTGGTTGACCTTTGTGTTCCTACCGGACTATCGTTTGCTTGAATGCAGTTCGCATGCATGGGAGGTTCCCATGACCCGGTCGATGAGCCGTTTGATGCTGCCTCCTCCCTGTCGCCCCTTCCCACCAGACAACGCCAAAGCCAGCCCTGCGCACCATCTCCGCCCTGCTGCCTTCCTCGGCGCTGCCACCTTCCTCGCGCTTGCAGCCTCGCTCCCGGTCTCGCTCCCGGCCCAGATCACCGTCGATACCCGCACCGGCGTCGTCACCAACGACACCACTGGAACCGCCACCTCCACCGTGGACCGCCGTTACCAGCAGGTCACCCCCACCAAGGTCCCGCTCACCCCATCCCAATTGGACGCCAAAACCCGCCTCGACCTGATCCGCGCCATGCAGGCCGAGCAGGGCTTTGCCATGCGCCCCATGCCCCGCGGCCACAAGGGCCTGCTGCTGGTGGCCAACGGCAGGCTCGAGCCCGCCGGAGAAGCCTATGTGGACATGGTCACCAGCCAGGGCCTCTCCGCCAAGCCCGGCGACCGTGTCGTCATCACCGACGTCAAGATCGACCACACCAGAATTGTCTTCGACCTCAACGGCGGCCCGGACCCCAGGCACCGTTTCCTGCGCCACATCCAGCTCGGCACCGGGCCCCAGATGGCTCCGGTCATCCAGGACCAGGGCCAGGAGCCGGTCGGCTCCCGGCTCACCCTGGCCTTCCAGGGCCATGTGCCGGAACTGACTGGCCCCCAGGTCAAGGCGCTGCTGGCGCCGTTGATCTCCTTCGACGTGAAGACCCCCGTGCAGGCCTTCACCGACACCCTGCCTGCCAAGCTGAAGAGCGCCATCCTTGGCCACCAGGTGCTGGTCGGCATGAGCACCGACATGGTCCTCTTCGCCAAGGGCCAGCCCGACTCCAAGTCGCGCGAGATGGACGGCCAGATGCCCTTCGAGGAGTGGATTTACGGCAAGCCCCCCAAGGAAGTCGACTTCGTGCGCATCAACGGCAACCGCGTCATCCGCGTCGAAGTCGCCAAAATGGGTGAAAAGCCGGAGATCTTTACCGACGACGTGGTGGAAGGGCTGATGCGCACCGACGGAACACCTCTTGAACCCGACAAAACCCCACGCGTGGCCAAGGTGGGCGACGTGGAGCGCGACCCGGACAAGGAAGCCCCCGCAACGCCTCCCAGCCTGCGCAAGCCGGGCGAGACCCTGCCCGCCGACGACGACAAAGCTTCCCGCGTCGGGGTCATGAAGCCAGTGCAGTTCCCCAAGCCCAAAGCCGACCCCCAGCCTGGCCAGAATCCCGACGGCGAGCCCGACGCCCAGCCCCAGGCCAGCGCCCCAGCCCCACCCGAAGCCCGGCCGGCATCGCCCCAGCAGCCGCAGTCCACCCCTGCGCCCACGCCTCCCACCCAGCCCAACTGAGGCGGCGTGGCCTTGATGTAGACTTGAAGATAGCGAGTTTCGCTCGCCTCCGGACCCAACAAGAGGCAAGCCACAGACCGCGCCGTTGAAGCCGTCCGCCTTGGCGGACGTGAGCAGAGACAACCCCAAGAAGGAGAAACACCCCAACGATGGCCAAGATTGCAAAAACAGGTGACCGCAAGAAGGTAATGGACACGACCAAGTCGACCGACTGTCCCAAGTGCAGCAAGCCCACGCGCATCGTCAAGCGCGTCAAGGACCGCGAGCGCGGCATCCCTGGCGGCGTCTACATCTCGTGCTCCGTGTGCGACTTCTACGAGAAACTTTAAGTTTTACTTCATGTTTTGAGCCAGAAAAAAGGCCCGGCAAACCGCCGGGCCTTTCTGTTGGGTCCGGGTCAAACGGCCTCGGCCATCTCCCTGAGAATTGCCTCGGCCGCCTCGGCCGGATCGGCCGCCTGCGTTATCGGCCGCCCCACCACCAGGTAGCTCGCTCCCGCGCGCAGCGTCTCGGCCGGTGTCGCGATCCGCTTTTGGTCGCCCGCGCCCGCGCCCG
>JARLGE010000075.1 GCA_031296215.1 Occallatibacter sp. | reverse complement strand
CTTTGCGCTCGCCCCGGTCGCGGATTACTCCGTGATCGACGCTTGGCGTCTTCTGCTTCGCACGGATTGCTCCGCACTGAGCTTCACTCGCCCAGCCATGGGCACCGATTTGACTCGGCGTCCAACGCTTAACGCTCTGCGTCTCCCGCGGATTGCTCCGCCTTCGACGCTTTGCGCCCGTGCTGACCGCGGATCACCCCGCGTCACGGATCGCTCCGTGATTCAGCACTTTGGGGAACTCCGCCCCGCCTGCGGATTGCTCCGCCCACGATGCCTGGCGTTCCGCGCCTGACTTGGATTGCTCCTCGCTCGACGCCTCCCGCTTTGCGCCGCCCACGGATTGCTCCGTGCTCGACGCTTGGCCCTCTGTGCCGGTCTACGGATTGCTCCGTACGCTGACACTTTGCGCCCTAGCGCTGGCTCACAGATCGCTCCGTGCCCAGCTCCTGAGTTCCGCACCGGACCCAGATTGCTCTGGGTTCGACACTTGGCATTTGGTGCGGCGAAGGGATATCTCCCTGCCCCTCACTTTGCGCCCGGTGTTGCTCACGGATGCCTCCGTGACCAACACTTGGAGCTTTGCATCGAATCCGTAGATCTCCGGCTTCGACCCTTATCGCTCCGCCCCGGACCGGGATTAATCCCTGTCCGACACTTGGCTCCTGGTTCCGTTTGCGGATTACTCCGCTCCCTTCCCTAAGTGCCCGGTGCCGCATCCGGATTACTCCGCATGCAACACTTAGTGCTCCGCGTTTGGACCAGTTGGCAAGCCTGTTTACCGTCACGAATGAAGATGCTCATGCCTGCCTGGCAACCCGGAATGAAAGTAACTATGCACCTTCCTGTTTTGCTCTGTCAATGCTAAGTAGATGGTTATTTTTGTGGAAATCAGCCTGTTTCGGTGGAAATCCTCAAACGCGCTTCTGGAGCCGCTGCAGCGGCCGAGCGGCCAATCAGGCGGCAGACAGCGCGACGGCAAACTGTACAGCGGCAAGCGCAACGGTCCCATGCAGCCGGGCGGCCCATTCCTCCCACAAGGAATGAACCGCCCGCTTGCATCCTCCTCGCTCGGCGGGGAGATCTATCTGCTGTTCGACGTGTTACGGCCGCTGCGCTACAGCGTGCGCTTGAACAGCGGGGTGGCGATGAGCAGCGTACTGATGCCGAAGACAAACAGGAAGAGCAGGTCGTACTGGATGGCGACGAAGCCGCCGTCTTTCAGCAACACTGCCTTGAAGCCATGCACGCAGTAAGTAAACGGGTCAATGACAGAGATGGCGCGGAGCCACGGGGGGAAAGCGGTGATGGGGTACATGGCGCCGGAGGGGTAAAACAGCAGCAGGTTCAGCACGCCGAACATGGCGCGCGGCACCAGCGGATCGTCAACGCGGACCATCATCAGGAACATCATGCCGTTGAAGGCAATGGAAGTGACGACGATCAGGCACAGGATCTCCAGGTCTGCCTCGGGATGGAAGATGACGCCGAGGCCGGCCATCAGCGAGCCGATGACGGTAAGACAGATGCCGGACAGCACCGCCTTGATGGCTCCGGCTATGTTCATTCCGAAGACTAACTCCAGTTTGGTGATGGGAGTTACAAGATAGCCTTCGTGGACGCCGCGGGCCTTGTCGTCGATGTATAACATGCCGCCGCCGATCATGACCGAGATATACATGGCGAGCGCAACGCAGGCGGGGAGAAGAAACTTCATGTAATTGACATAGGGATAGAGCTCGACGATGGCCAGCGCGATGGAGTTAGCCAGGCGCGGCTGGATGACGGGCGCGGTGAGAGCTGTTACCAGCGACTGCATCTCTCCCTCGAGCGTGCCGGAGGTAAACGGATCGGAGTTATCGACGACGAAGCCCAACTGCGGCGCATCCTGCGAATAGACGCGGCGGGAGTACTGGGCGGGAATGACGACGGCGCCGTCGATCTTGCCGGTGCGCACGTCTTCGCGCGCCTGCATTTCGTTCGTATACTCGACGGTGGTGAAGGTCTTGATGTTGACGGCGATGGCGTCGAAGCCCTCGCGGATCTTGACGGCTTCCGGGCCGTGGTCGTAGTCGACAACGGCCACGCGCGCGCCGACGATTTTTCCGCCGAAGGCGTTGCCCATGATGAGAAGTTGCAGAATCGGCATCATCAGGGACATGATCATGAGGGTGGGGGAGCGGAAGAACTTGCGCATCTCGCGCTCGATAATGGCGAACATTCTGTTCATGGCTGGGCTCCGGGGCGGGGCGGCAACGTGAAGACAGGCGGCTTGACCTGCTCGTCGCGGAGCTGGCGGCCGGTGTAGTGGACGAAGACGTCGTCGAGGGTAGTGTTCTGCACGCTGAGCGATGTGAGCGTCTCGCCCAGGGAGGCGGCCAACTCGACCAACTGCATGGTGGTTTTGGAGCCCGAGGAGGTGAGCACGCGATAGAACCCGGCGGACTCGGCCTGCACGCTGGTTACGCCGTCCAGAGCTTCGAGGCGCGCTTTCCATTCGGGAGTCTCGCGATCGAAGTGGACCTCGACGACGTTGGCGCCGGGAACACTGCGCTTGAGCTCGATGGGGGTGCCGAGAGCCACCAGGTTGCCGTGATCGACAATGGCGATGCGGTCGCAGAGCTTGTCGGCCTCTTCCATGTAGTGGGTGGTTAGCAGCATGGTGAGCTTGCGCCTCTTGCGCAGGTTGTCGAGCATCTCCCAGACGGCGATGCGGGAGACCGGATCGAGGCCGGTGGTGGGCTCATCGAGAAAAAAGATCTGCGGATTGTGGACCAGGCCACGCGCGATTTCAACGCGGCGCCTCATGCCGCCGGAGAGGGTCTTGACCTGCGCGCCGCGCCACTTGACCAAGTCCACTGCCTCGAGAACGTCGTTGATGTTGTGCTCGCGCTCGGCCTTGCCGACGCTATAGAGCTTGGCGTAGATGCTGAGGTTCTCCTCCACGGTGAGGTCGGGATCGGAGGTCAGCGCCTGGGGAATGACGCCAATCATGCGGCGGACATCGTCGGGGTCGATGGCCACATCGTGGCCGGCGACGATGGCCTTGCCGCTGGTGATGGGGACGAGCGTGGTCATCATGCGGATGAGGGTGCTCTTGCCCGCGCCGTTGGGGCCCAGCAGCCCGAAGATTTCGCCGTCCGCAACCGAGAAGCTCACCCCTTTGACAGCCTCAAACGTGCCGTAGCGCTTGACGATGTTCTGCACCTCGATCGCCGGCGCCGGGGGCGCTTTTACTTTTTGGTCGAGGGCCGTGGCCGTCATTGCTTCACCAGCTTGTCCTTGGGGATGTAGATCTCCGCGGTCATGCCGGGAACGAAGCGCTCGGTGGGGTTGGGGATGAGCAGTTTCAACTGGATGGTCTTGATGTCGCGCTTGCGGCTGCTCACATCGCGCTGGGTGGCGAAGTCAGCCTCGGCGGCCTTGTTGATGACCTTGCCCTCGAGGGTCGCGCCCGAGGGCATGACCACGCGCAGCGAATCGCCCAGTTGCACCGCGTCGGCCTGCGTCTCGGGCAGCGGGGCATAGATCCAGGTTTCGGTCAGGTCCATGATGGTGACGATGGCGCCGCCCGCGGCCACCACTTCACCCTGGCGGGCGGCGCGCACGTTGACCTTGCCGCTGACTGGAGCGAAGACCTGGGAGTAGCCCAGCTCCACCTTGGCCTGCTCGGCCAGGGCTCGGGCATTCTCCACTGCGCCGCGGGTGGAATCGACGGTGCGGGCGGCAACGTCGGTGAGCAGCTCGTGGGCGCGCGCCTGCTTGAGCGACGCCTCGGCGGCGGCGACGTTCTCTTTTGCCGCATCCACGGCCGCCCTGGCGGCCTGCAGGCTGGTGGCGGCGTCGTCCTTGGCCTGCTCGCTCATGATGCCCTGCGCGGCCAGCGCGACGGTGCGGCTGGTGTCGGCCTGCTGGTGCTCGTAGTTGGCCTGGGCCTGCGCCAGCGAAGCCCTTGCCGCGCTTACCTGCGCCTCGGCGTTGACGGTGGCGCTGCCGGTCTCGCCGCGGGTCTGGCGCTCGGTTTCGACGGTCTCGCCGAGCCTGAACTGCTGGCTGGCGGCGGTGGCATCGGCGGCCTGGCGCGCGGCCTTGAGGTCCTCGCTCTCGATGACGGCGATCAACTGGCCGGCCTTCACGTCCTGGCCTTCGTCCACCAGGAGCGTCTGGATGCGGCCGGGAATCTTGGCGCTGACCATCACCTCGTTGGCGTCGACGGTGCCGATCAGCTGCAGATCTCCGGTGGGACGGACGGTGACAAAATACCAGATCAGCGATCCGATGGTAAGCAGACCCAGGATCAGAAAAACTCGATTGCGTGCGTTCAATTGTGCCTCGCTTCTACTGCTGACGAACTGGCAGCTTCAATATTGTTCTTGCCGGTGCGGAGTTTTTGGAATGGGTGGGCCGGGGGCTCGACGAGCTGCGGCATGGGGGTATCGGCAAGGACGCAGGCGGCAATCGCGGAGCCGTGATTGCGATCGATGAAAAGGGCCTGGCCGAGGTATTCGATGGCTGCCCTGCGCCGGAACTCGAGCGCCGCCGGGTGCAGCGGATCAGTGTCCGCAACAAGGTTCATCATGGGCGCGGAGAGAAAGTAAAAGACGTTCGGGCCAAAGATGGCGTACATCAGCTGCGAACTCTCCACTGCAATCAACTCCGCGGAACGAATGCCCTCCTCGGCTACGGCCAGCATCCTCTGTCCCATGGGCCGAAAGAGCATTTCGACCAGCGGGCTTTGGGCATGGGATTCGCCATTGCGCAGGCGGATCATCTCCTGCTGCAAAAGGGACTGAAACACCGACTGAGAGTAGATGCGGTCAAAGTGGTTCAGCGCGATGCGTAGCAGGCGCTCGCCTGCCGAGCACTCCTGGGTCAGAACGGAGAAGCTGGCGGCGGCCATGCGCCCCGCCACTGCTTCCAGGGTCGCGGCATAGAGCGCTTCCTTGCCGCGGTAGTAGTAGTAGATCAGCGCCTTGTTGACCCCGGCGGTCTCGGCGATGCGCTCGGTGCGCGCGCCGGCCAGGCCATTGGAGCTGAATTCGCGGGTGGCCGCGTCGAGGATGCGGGCGCGGGCCTGGTCGGCGCGTTCGGCCTGGGTGCGGATTGAAGCGGGTTCTGTCATTTATTAACTAACTAGTTAGTAAAGTAAAACAAAACCGGCGCGAATGCAAGGGCCTTTCGGCCGGAATCGATGATTCTTTGCGGAGAACTTTTCCTTCCAAATAGATAGGGGGGCAACCTCAAGAGCCGGCAGGCGAGGCGCCGGCGGGGCGCGCCGGTTCCCCAGGCCGGACGCCTAGCCACAACAGGCCCGCGACGACGGCTTATCCCGTGGTGAGCGACAGCGCTGAGTCCCAGCCGATGCGGCCGGCGAGCCAGGGAGTGAGCGCGGGCGAGACCATGCCGCCCAAGTTGCTGCCGAAGTTCATGACGCCGCCGG
>JARLGE010000074.1 GCA_031296215.1 Occallatibacter sp. | reverse complement strand
GTGCTCGGCGACCTGGCCCACTTCGAGCAGGACGGCCTCCAGGTTCCCGGCGTCGCCCAGCCCGCCATGCAGATGGGCGACCACATCGGAAAAATCATCGCCGCCGACCTGAAGGGTGCCGAGCGCCCGCCCTTCCGCTACTTCGACAAGGGCGACATGGCCACCATCGGCCGCATGGATGCCGTCGCCAAGGTCGAGTGGCCGTTCAAGGCCCACATGAGCGGCTTTCCCGCCTGGGTCACCTGGCTCACGGTGCACATCTTTTTCCTCATCGGCTTCCGCAACCGCCTCGCCGTCTTTGCCGCCTGGATCTGGACCTACTTCACCTTCACCCGCGGCGCGCGCCTCATCACCGGCGACCAGCGCCTCCCCGGCTGGCAAGACCAGCTCAACGCCGGCCCACAAGAGCCACACCAATCAACAAATCTGTCATCCTGAGCGAGCGAACGCTGAGCAACGCGAAGCGGCAGGGAGTCGAAGGACCTGCGTTTCGTTCTCTCCCCCCCCCACAGACCTCCCGTGCCCCATCCATTCGCGCCTTTTGCGAATGGGTGGGAAACCACACACCTTTTTCGATCTCTCCCACACCCCTTTTTCGTTCTCTCCCACACCCCTTTTTCGTTCTCTCCCTCACCCCTTTTTCGTTCTCTCCCTCACAGATCCTTTTTCGTTCTCCCCCCCACAGACCTCCCGTGCCCCATCCATTCGCGCCTTTTGCGAATGGGTGGGAAACCACGAACCCCAGCACCCCGCCGTCCGTCGGTTAAACTGGTAGAGCGATGCTCGACCTGGGATTTGTCCGCAACAACCTGGAATTTGTCGAAGAAAGACTCCGCGGCAGGGGTGGTGATCCGGCGTCTTTGCTGAAAAGCTTCCGCAACATGGACCAAAGCCGCCGCAACGCAATTACTATTGCCGAGCAGACAAAAGCACAATTGAACAAACTGAGCCAGCAGATGGGCGCACTCAGGAAGTCCGGCCAAGATGATTCCGCATTGATGGGCGAAATCCGCGATCTAAAACAGAAGATGGACGAACTGAACGGGTATGCGGCAAAAGCTGACAGTGCGTTGCATGATCTCCTGATACGCCTCCCCAACCTCACCCGCGACGAAGTTCCCGCCGGCAAATCCGAGGCCGACAACGTCACGGTCAAGACCTGGGGCCAGCTCCCCACCTTCCCCGCCGGTTTTACCCCCAAACCCCACTGGGAACTCGGCGAAGCCCTCGGCATCCTCGACCTCGAGCGCGCCGCCAAGCTTTCCGGCGCGCGCTTCGCCGTTTACATGGGCGCAGGCGCGCGTTTGGAGCGAGCCCTGATCAGCTTCATGCTCGACCTGCACACCACCAAACACGGCTACACCGAAGTCTTGCCGCCGTTCATGGTCAACTCGAAATCGCTCTTCGGCACCGGCCAGTTGCCCAAGTTCGCCGACGACCTCTTCCGCTGCTCCGACGCCGACGCCGACGCCGTCGCCCGCGGCGAGTTCAAAGACAACGACCACTGGCTCATCCCCACCGCCGAGGTCCCGGTCACCAACCTCTACCGCGACGAGATTCTCGACGACGCCCGTCTGCCCATCTGCCTCACCGCCTACACGCCCTGCTTCCGCGCCGAGGCCGGAGCGGCCGGCAAGGACACCCGCGGCATCATCCGCCAGCACCAGTTTCAAAAAGTCGAGCTCGTCAAATTCGTCAAGCCCGAAGACTCCGACCGCGAGCACGAGCGCCTCACCCGCGACGCCGAAGAGATTCTCGAAGCCCTCGAACTCCCCTATCGCCGCGTTCTGCTCTGCACCGGCGACACCGGCTTTTCCTCGGCCAAGACCTACGACTTGGAGGTCTGGCTCCCTGGCCAGCAGCTCTACCGCGAAATCTCCTCCTGCTCCAACTTTGAAGCCTTCCAGGCGCGGCGGGCCAACATCCGCTACCGCGCAACAAAGCAAGCCGCGCCAGGCGCCAAGGCCAAGCTGGAGTTTGTCCACACCCTCAATGGCAGCGGCCTGGCCGTGGGACGCACCTGGCTCGCCATCCTTGAAAATTATCAGCAGCCCGACGGCTCGGTCGTCATTCCAGAAGCCCTGCGCCCCTACATGGGCGGCCTGGAACGCATTGCCCCCGAGACGCGGGGAGCGAAGGAACTCTGATGCCGTCCGAGAATCAATCCATCCCCCAAACCGTTGCTCCCCACGCCGGTGCTCCGCGGCCCCGCCGCAACCTCAAGCAGATCCTGCTCAGCTATTTTTATTGGACCTACGCGCGCGGCACCTTCCACTACGACGTCATGGTCACGCTGATTCTGCTGTTCATCTTTGTCACACCGCACATTCCCGGCTGGAGCTATGGCGACCAACCCTCGCCGGCCGGCGGGCCATCGCATCCCATGCAGGTCATCGGCAACGACGGCCAGGGGGTCATCGTCACCGTGCAGGCCTCCGACGTGAACCTGGATTTGCATTCCGCTGCCTCCGACTCTGAAGTGAAGAAAGCCCTGCGCAAGGCCATTGAACCGGTCACCGGCGACGACGTTTTTGTGGTCCGTTGGGAAACCGCTACCGACGCGCAAGGTCATCCCGTGTGGAAGGTCTGGGCTCACCGCTAAGGAACCTCTGAACAAGTCACAGTTTTGAAAGGGCACGACTTTAGTCGTGCCGCAAAGGTCGCAAAATCAACGCGGGCTTTAGCCCCTGAGGGAATGTGGCATCGACGGGAAGAAATTGCGAGCAGGTTCTCCAAGTCCGCTCGGCCTTTTCGAAAGCCACTTTTATTGCGCCTTCGTGCCTGATCGCGCGTCGAATCAATAAAGGAAGTTCATGCATTTCAAAAAGAAACTCCTCTTTGCAGCGGCGCTCGCGCTCGCCTTTTTGCCCGCCCGCGCCGCGCTCGCCGCACCCCAGGACGAACTGAAGAGCGTACTCGACCGGCTCAACGCCGCCGCCCAGAGCTTCCACTCCACCTCCGCCGACGTCGAGTTCGACGACATCACCACCGACCCCATCTACGACAAGGACGTCTTCAAGGGCGTTGTCTACTACGACCGCAAAGGCGCCGCCTTCCGCATGGGCGTGCACTTCAACCAGCACAACAGGAAGCCTTCCACCAAGGCCTACACCTTCGTCGGCGGCGTGCTCAAACTGCATGAAACCGGCAGCGACCAGATCACAACCGTTGAAAAGGCCGGCAAATTCGAGAGCTACGTCCTGCTCGGCTTTGGTGCCAGCGGCGCCGACCTTGAAGCCAAGTGGGAGATCAAGCTGATCGGATGGGAGACCATTGCCGGCGAAAAGACAGCGGAGCTTGAACTGGTGGCCAAAGACCCCGAGGTTCGCAAGAATCTTCCCAAGGTCACCGTTTGGATCAACCCCGACCGCGCCGTCAGCCTGAAGCAGGTCTTCACCCTCAGCGCCACCAGTTCCAAGACCTGCCTGTACTCGAACTTCAATCTCAACGGTCCGCTTCCCGCCGGCGCCTTCGACTTCGTGGCGGAGACTCGGGCTGGAAAGAGCGGCAAGTAACTCCAACACAAAAGGCGGGAGATCCGATTGCCTCCGGCCCCTGCTTTCTTGTTTGCCCGGAATTGCAGCCTGAAAAGACCGGCTGGGGGCTGTTATGAAGTTCGCTTCTGAGTAGGCGCTCTTCTTGGAGTCTTTGCTGGTAGAGCCTTGAGGCGTGGGCGGAGTCAGGGGTCGGCGGGGATATACTTCTTCACAACCCCATCATGAAGCGCCACGTCCTCATCTTCGGTGTCGTCGGCGGCCTCCTCATCGCCACCCTCCAATACACCGAATACCGATTCGTCGTTATCCAACACTCCGTCGAGCTCTACGGCGCGCTCGTCGCCATCCTCTTTGCGGCCTTCGGCATCTGGCTCGGCCTCCGCCTCACGCGCCGTCGCGAAATCATCCGCGAAACGGTCGTGGTGAAGGAGGTGCTTGTCCCCGCGGAAGCCCCCGCTCCCATCGCTCCCAACATGGCCCCCTTCGCTCCCAATGCAGCCCGCCAGCAGACCCTCGGCATCACGGCGCGCGAGCTTGAAATCCTCACCCTGGTCGCCCGCGGCTTAAGCAATCGCGAGATCGCCACGCAGCTCTTCGTCTCCGAAAACACCGTCAAGACCCACTGCGCCCGCGCCTTCGACAAGCTCGGAGCCGCCCGCCGCACCCAGGCTGTCCAGCGCGGCAAAGAACTGGGCCTCCTGCCGTGACCGCGTCACCCGAAAGCACGATTTTTGCTCCATGCCTGCAAAATCACCCGAAAGAATGACGACATCCGGCCCCGCTAGACCGCATCTTGACTTCATTCTGAGTTGCAAAAGGAGCCAACCATGAAGAAAACCGTTCTCACCTTCGGCCTGATCTCAGGCGTCATGATCTCCGTCCTTATGGGCGGCAACCTTCTCATCGCCGGCAAAATCGGCTCCGGCCACAGCCTCGTTCTCGGCTACACCACCATGGTGGCCTCGTTCCTGCTCATCTACTTCGGCATCCGCAGCTACCGCGACAACACCCTGGCCGGCCAAATCTCCTTCGGCCGCGCCTTCGCCTGCGGCATCCTCATCGCCCTCATCACCTGCGTCTGCTACGTCGCCATGTGGGAGATCGTCTACTTCAACTTCATGCCCCACTTCATGGACAGCTACTTCGCCGCACAGATTGCCAAGATCCAGTCTTCCGGACTTGACCCCGCCACCACCGCCGCGAAGGTCGCTGCCATCCAGCGCTCTCAGCAGCTCTACCAGAACCCCTTCGTCAACATGGCCTACACCTTCATGGAGCCCCTGCCCGTCGGCCTTATCATCACTCTCATCTCCGCTGCCATCCTCCGCCGCAAGGCCCCTCTTCAATCCACCGCGCTCCCGCAGTCATGACAAAATAAATCGAACGGCCGGGACATACGCCCCGGCCTTCCGTCTTCCGAACTGTCAAACATTTCTCCTAGGAGGCAGCATGGCTTCAATCACTGGCTTTGGCGGTATATTTTTGCGAGCGGACGATCCAAAAGCTCTGTATCAATGGTACGAGCGGCATCTCGGCCTGGTGAAGGCCGGCGGAGCTTTCTCGTTTCCTGCCCCCACGCAACACCCTCAGGTCGTCTTCGCCCTTTTCAAACAGGACAATGACTACTTCCCTCCGGCGCAGAAAGCAATGATCAATCTCCAGGTGGACGACCTCGATGGCTTGCTAGACCGTTTGATAGGCGATGGTGTCACCGTCGACGAAAAACGCGAAAGCTATGACTTCGGAAAGTTTGGCTGGCTCACCGATCCGGAGGGAAACCGCGTCGAGCTTTGGCAGCCTGTCGCAACAGACTAAAACTGGTTGCATAAACGGGGCTTTGAAAGGGCACGGCTTCAGCCGTGCCGCCAGAACCGCGTAAAACCTGGGCTTTAGCCCCTGAGGGATGGCTTGTCGCTAGCCGAGCAACATTTATGCAACCAGTTCTAATGCCGAGCCGGCCCGGATTGGTTCCCAGAAAAGTCGCCAAGCATCCGGCCATCTCGTGAACGTGCGGGGGGCGGGCCTTGGGGTCCGTTCGCCGCGCTGGCCCAAGGGTAGCGCGCCGCCAGGGGCTGAAGCCCACGCTTCTTTGGGGTCCGGTTGGCGCTACCCTTCGACTCCGCTCCGGGCAGGCTTCGTGGGCGGCGTCTTAGCCTGCGTTTCTCACGGCCAGATCGACGCTCCGTAGCGCCGACCTCCTGGTCGGCTGTACTGGCGGCGTCCTCGCCGCCAGAGCAAGGCCTCGTTCATTGATACCGTTTGCGCACACCGTGACGGAGCAAACCGCGTCGGGCGTGGGTTGGGAGACCCACGGTCGCCGCGGCGACCCGGCCAGAAGGCCGGCGCTACCAATTCGTTGACGCGCCTTGTGAGAAATGCGTCTTAGAGCCTGTTATTAACTTTCGCGTGGGTGGCGTTGCGAACGAAAATCGGTCCAGACGAGGCGGAATCCGAAGGCTCTGGCCCGACCACAGTTGAGGATTTCAACGAAGGATGGACCGATTTGCGCCGCAACCCCGGGGCCCCCGGCGCGCGAACTTTTGCGCGTTGGGGTGGAAGCCGGAGGGCTGGAGCCAATTTTCCCCATTTCGTCGTCGCTCCTCGCTCCTCGAACTGAGAAAAATTGGCTCCCAGCGCCACCCGCGCGAAAGTTCATAACACTCCTAGGCCACTGCCGAAGAAGCCTGCTGTTGCTGCTGTTGCTGCTGCTGCTGCTGCTCCACTTCGAGCTTGCTGCCCACCTCGGCCGCGGCCTGCGCCAGCACGCGGTGGTGGATCGTAAACAGCGCCAGTTCCAGCCGGTCGCTGACCCCGGTCTTGTCGTAAATCGAGCGCAGGTAGTTCTTGATGACCTGTTCGGTGGTCTTCAGCCGGACGGCAATCTCGCGGTTCTTGCAGCCCTGGACAATCAGCGCCACAATGCGCATCTCCTTGGGGGTCAGCCGGTCGCGCACCCGCGTGCCCACCATGTCGTCTTCGGGAGATTCGGGTTGCATCAGTTGCGGCGGAAGCCAGGTTTCCCCTGCGGCCACGCGGCGCACGCACTCCACCAGCCCCGGTCCGTTGACGTTGCGGAAGACCACCCCGCGAAATCCCTGGTGCAGGTAGGTGCCCGCCTGTTCATCGTTCTCCGCGATCACAATGCCCCGGCTCCCGGTCGACTCCAGCAGCATGCGCAGGTGCGTCAGGTCAGGGCGCAGCGCAGCGGCAAACAGCACAATGGAGCCCGGAAACGTCGTCATCGCATGGGTCATCCGGTCCAGGTCCGAACATTGGGCGATGATCCGCATATCCTCGTCCGACGCCAGCACCTTGGCGGTGCCGGCGCGAAAGATTGCCTGCGAATCGGCCAGGATGATCTTGTTCATGTTGTCTGCCTCATTTTACTTATGGGAAAAAGTCCTGCTCGCTCCCGGTTTCCGTTGCATCCGAAAAACTCGGGCCCGGACAATGGCTTCTGACCCTGCTGGCCCTATCGGCAACAACCCAGAGAGTCTTGCAAGTGACCGCATTCGCGACACTCAATTACTTCTGTTTTCACTCGCCGCCGGCTCGAGGGACAACGTCCTCTGGCCCTTGCATTTCTCCGCCGGACCGGGCCTGCTGGCATGGTCGCGGGGCGGATCATGCCCTCACACTAGGCGGGCCTTGGAACCATGTCAATAGCCAATTGGGGTCATTGACTTGATGCCTGCTCTACACTGTGAGTATATGGCGAGGCCGATTCTATTGGCGGTAGACGACGACGTAAACGTGCTGGAAGCCGTAATCCAGGACCTGCGCCGCCAGTACGGAGCCGTCTATCGCGTGATGCGCGCGGCCAGCGGCCAGGCCGCGCTGGACACCCTGGCGCAGTTGAAGGCCCGCCAGGAGCCGGTGGCCCTCATCCTCAGCGACCAGCGCATGCCCGGAATCACCGGCGTCGAGTTCCTCGAGCGCGCCCGGGCGCTCTATCCCGAGTCGCGCCGCGTGCTGCTCACCGCCTACGCCGACACCGAGGCTGCCATCCAGGCCATCAACTCCGCCCGCATCCACTACTACCTCAACAAGCCCTGGGATCCGCCCGAGGAAAAGCTCTATCCCGTCCTCTCCGACCTGCTGGAGGACTGGAACGCCGGCTATCAGCCGCCCTTCGAGGGGCTGCGCGTCATCGGGCACCGCTGGTCGCTCAAGGACCACAAGGTGCGCAGCTTCCTCTCCCGCAACCATGTCCCCTACCGCTGGCTCGACATCGGCTCCGGCGAAGACGCGCTCGCCCTCATGAACGAGCGCCAGCTCGATGCGGAGAAGCTCCCCGTGGTGCTCTTCGCCGACGGCAGCGTGCTGGTCGATCCCGAACCCGGCGAGCTGGCCGCGCGGGTGGGCCTGCGCACCCAGGCGGCGCAGGATTTCTACGACATGGTGGTCGTCGGCGCCGGTCCTGCGGGACTGGCGGCAGCCGTCTATGGCGCCAGCGAGGGCCTGCGCACCCTGGTCATCGAGCCCATCGCTCCCGGCGGCCAGGCCGGCTCCAGTTCCAGAATCGAAAACTACCTCGGCTTCCCTTCCGGCGTCTCGGGCGCAGATCTGGGCCGCCGCGCCCACGTCCAGGCCGCGCGCTTCGGCGCTGAGTTCCTCACCCAGCGCGCCACCGGGCTCCGCATCGACGGGCAATATCGGTTTGTGCAGTTGGCCGATGGCCGCGAGGTCTCCAGCCACGTCCTGCTGCTGGCCATGGGCGTCAACTACCGCAAGCTCGATATTCCCGGCGCCGACCGGCTGTCCGGCCAGGGCATTTACTACGGCGCGGCGCTGGTCGAGGCCGTTAGTTGCAAGGACGAGGAGGTCTTCGTCGTGGGCGGCGCAAACTCCGCCGGACAGGCCGCCCTCCACTTCGCCCGCTATGCCCGCAAGGTAACCATGCTGGTGCGCGGACCGGGTCTGGCCGCCACCATGTCGAAATACTTGATCGATGAGATCGCCGGAACATCGAATATTGTGTTAGAGCCGCACACCCAGGTGGTCGAGGCCTTCGGCGAGGAGCGGCTGGAAGCGTTGCATTTGAAGGGTCCCGAGGGCGGGCGCCGGGTGCCGGCTTCGTCCCTGTTTGTTTTTATCGGCGCGGCGCCGGCAACGGCCTGGCTGCCGGGTGAGATTCTGCGCGACGAGCATGGCTTCCTGCTGGCCGGTCCGGATCTGCGCGGCGATGGCAAACCGCCCGCGGGGTGGCGTGAGAAGCGCGAGCCGTTCCTGCTCGAGTCCAGCGTGCCGGGGGTGTTTGTTGCCGGCGATGTGCGCCACGGTTCGGTCAAGCGCGTGGCCTCGGCCGTGGGCGAGGGATCGATCGCGGTGCAGTTCGCGCACCAGTATTTGGCGGGGTTCTGAGAACCTGTAAAAGAACTCCCAGTTTTGAAAGGGCACGGCTTTAGCCGTGCCGAAGAAGCAGAAAATGGGACGCGGCTTTAGCCGCCGAGGGAATGCAGAAGATTGAAAATACACTCACTCGGGGGCAAAAGCCCAAAACTCAATTTGCCATCGAGCGCCGCGGCTAAAGCCGCGCCCGTTCAAAGCAGATGAGTCTGCCACGAGACCGAGCTCTTAGACAGGTTCTGAGGAGATCGAGCCGGGACAGGGATTTTCTTGAGGTTCTGAAGGATAGGCGGCATGACCCAGGGCGAACAGAAGATCGTAATCGAATCGGTTCCCTTTACCGAGGTTGCCGAGGCTCTTCGTCACACGCGTCCCTTCGCGGAGACGAGCCCTGAAGCGCTCACCGGCGTTGACCGCGTCGACCGCATCCGCGCCGAGGCCGGCGCTGTGCTTGCGCACGCGGGCGAGCCCCTGCGTTATTACTGCGTCGTCCTCGAAGGCGAAATTCGCGCCGAACGCCCCGAGCCCGACGGGGCCTATACGCTGGTGGGAGTGGCCAAGGCCGGCGAGGGCTTTGGCGAAGCGCCCCTGCTCACCGGCAAAAGCCACTCACCCTTCCGCATCGTGGCCGCGCAAGACTCGCTCCTGATCCGCTTCTCCGACCAGGATTTCTGGTCCCTGCTGGCCTGCTGCCCGGCGGCGCGCGCCGTCATCCTCGCCAACATGGCCCAGCGCCTCCAGTCCTACCAGGTTGAAGCCCTGCACCGCGAGAAGCTCATCTCGCTGGGAACCCTCGCCGCCGGGCTCATGCACGAGCTGCACAACCCCGGCTCGGCGGCCAAGCGCGCCAGCTCGCAGTTGCGCCTGAACCTTCTCCGCCTGCAGCAGTTGAGCCTGCGCTTCAGCGATCAGCCCAAAACCCGTGTGCAACTGGACTGCATGCGCAGCCTCCTGGAGCAGACATTGAAAGGCTGCCACGCCCCGGCCATGAGCACCATCGAGCAGTCCGAAGCCGAAGAGGCGATGGCCGAGTGGCTCAGCGCGGCCGGCGTGGAAAACGCATTCACGATCGCTCCCTCCCTGGTCGCCATCGGCCTCAAACAGCAGGAGCTGGCCTGCGCCCGCGACGCCTTCGACGCGCCCAGCTTCTCTGACGCGCTCAACTGGCTGGAATCCCTGGTCTCCAGCGTGACTCTGGTCTGCACCATCGAAGAAAGCATCACCCGCATCTCCGAACTGGTCATGGCCGTCAAGAAGTTTGCCTACGACGAGAAGTCGCCCGCCAAACAAATCGACGTCCACGACAGCCTGCAGAGCACGCTCACCATCCTGGGCCACAAGCTGCGCCTCAAGGGCATTCAGGTTGAGAAGGAATTCGCGGCCAACCCCTCCGTCATTCACACCCGCGGCTCCTCGCTCAGCCAGGTCTGGACCAACCTCATCGACAACGCCGTGGACGCCTCGCCCGCCAACGGACAAATCCGCATTGAGACCTGGATTGAGCCCGCGATCGCGCCCGGCAGCGGGCCCGGCCCCGAAGCCGGCAGCGGTCAGCTCGCCGTCTGCATCGAGGACCACGGCGCCGGCATTCCCGCGGAGGCTTTGCCGCACATCTTCGAAGCCTTCTACACCACCAAGCCGCAGGGCTCCGGCACCGGCCTCGGCCTGGAGATCGTGCACCGCATTGTCACGCAGAAATTCGGCGGCTCGATCGATGTCGAATCCACACCGGGAAAGACGCGCTTCATCGTGCGTCTGCCCCTGGAGCCTTTGCCCGGCTCCGCAAGCTGCACCCTCCCCACCTGCTGAACCAGCTCTTCACGCCCCAGAAACTCTGGCATCCTGAGCGACCGGAGCGAAGCGCAGGGAGTCGAAAGCCCGCCTCGAGCGTAGTCGAAGGGGACCTGCGGTTGCTCTTGTTTTTGCTTTTGCTGTTGCAGTGACCCTTACCGCCGTCCCTCCCTTCCCGCAGCCAGCTCTCTCGTCACTGGTCCCTGGTCCCTGGAACTGATTGCATAAACGGGGTCTTGAAAGGGCACGGCTTCAGCCGTGCCGCCAGAACCGCATAAAACCTGGGCTTTAGCCCCTGAGGGATGGTTTGTCGCTAGTCGAGCAACATTTGTGCAACCAGTTCTAGTCCCTTAGTCCCTAGTCCCTACGTCCCTGTTCCTCGGCATAAGCGTTCTCTAATCTCCTTTCCCACAGCCCAAACCCTTGAAGTTGATCCGTGCCCCGCCGATGAAACACCTTAAGGGGCTCTGCATGACGGATCGCTCTGAACTGCTCGAAGCGACGCTGGAGACTCTTCCGGAGGGTGTAGCCCTGCTCGACGAAGACTGCCAGGTGGCGTTCTGGAATCAGGCCGCCCAGGCCATTACCGGATACGCCGCCATGGAGATGCTGGGGCGGCCCGCGCCAGGCGCGCTGAAGGCGCTGCTGGAGTCCAGCCCGTGCGCCGGAGAATCGGAGTCCGCGTCCGGTCACGAGCCGGGCCGCGGGTTTCTCGTGCAGGCCCACCACAAACTTGGCCACGGCGTCTCCGCCATGGCGCGCCTGCTGCTGCTGCGCAATGCGATGGGAGCGCGCATCGGCACGGCCGTTCTGTTCCATCCCGCCGAGTGCCTCGACGCCCTGCCGCATGGAGAAACCGGCGGAGACGAAGATGTCAAAGCCAGCCAGGCCGATCTCCAGGACCGTCTGGAATCGCTGTTCATGGACTTCACCCAGGGCGGCATGATCTTCGGCGTGCTCTGGATTACCGTCGACCAGGCCCACGATCTCCGCCAGACTCACGGCCGGGGCGCCTGCGACTCCATGCTCGCCAAAATCGAGCACGTGCTGGTCCAGGGGTTGCGCCCCGGCGAAAACCTGGGCCGATGGGGCGAAGACGAGTTTCTCGTCATCTCCCATGAGCGCACTCTAGCCCTGTTGGCCGATCATGCCCTGGCACTGGCCGGCCTGGCCAGAACGGCCGACTTCCGCTGGTGGGGCGACCGCGTTTCCCTCACCGTCAGCATCGGCTATGCCCAGTCGGAAAGCGGCGTTACCCTGGCCGAACTGCTGGAACGAGCCAAAGCCGCCACGCTTTCCAGCTTCCATGCGGGCGGAAATCGGATCGCAGCTCCGCCGGAGGACGGCAAATGTTAGCCATCGTAGGGATTGTCATCGTCTTGGGAGCGGTCATCGGCGGCTTCCTCATGGAGAAGGGCCACATGCTTGTTCTCCTCCAGCCGGCCGAGCTGCTCATCATCGCCGGCGCCGCCACCGGAACCCTGCTGGTGGCCAATCCCATGCACATCGTCAAAGGCATCGTTGCCGGATTACTGGGCGTCCTCAAAGGCTCCAGCTTCGACCGGAAGCGCTACCTCAACACCCTCAAAATGATGTACCAGTTCCTCAACAAAGTTCGCAAGGAAGGCCTGCTCAGTGTCGAGATGGACGTCGAGAAGCCCCAGGAAAGCTCCATCTTCAAAAACTACCCCGAGTTCCTCAACGACCATCACGCCCGCGACTTTGTCTGCGACACGCTGCGCACCGCCATCACCGGCGGCGTGGAGCCCTTCGACATGGACCAGATGATGGAGCTGGACATGGAGGTGCATCACCACGGCGAAGCGCTGCCCATCGCCGCCCTCTCTACCGTCGCCGACGCGCTGCCCGGCCTCGGCATTGTGGCCGCGGTGCTGGGCGTGGTCATCACCATGGGCTCGCTGGGCGGCCCTCCCGAGGAGATCGGCGAAAAAGTGGCCGCCGCGCTGGTCGGCACCTTTCTCGGCATCCTGCTCTGCTACGGCGTCGTCGGTCCCCTCGCCGCCAACATGACCAAGACCGCCGACGAGCACAACGAGTATCTGCACGTGCTGCGCGTGCTGGTGCTTGCGTTCCTTAAAGGCTCTGCGCCCATGATCGCCATCGAGATGGGCCGCCGCGCCATTCCCGCGCACGTGCGCCCCAGCTTCGACGAGATGGAAAAGAACTGCAAGGGCGCCGCCGCGAGCGTTGAGACAGCGGCGGCGGCTTAGCGTCCGCGGAAACCAGTGGGGAGAAACTCGGCATCATGGCAGCCAAGACGCAACCCATCATCGTCATCAAGAAGAAGAGCGGCCACGGCGGCCACCACGGCGGCGCGTGGAAGGTTGCCTATGCCGACTTCGTCACCGCCATGATGTCGCTGTTCATCGTCCTCTGGCTCATGGGCTCCAGTGACAAGGTCAAGCGCGCCGTGGCCGGCTATTTCAACGACCCCAAGGGAATCGCCAGCCAGCTTGGAACCACCATGACCGGCACCGGCGAGACCGTCTCCCAGGTGAGCACCAAGGATCTGGAGAATCTCAAGGACAAGCTGGAGCAGGAGATCAAGGCGCGCAAGGACCTGGAAAAGCTCTCCAAAAACATTGATATCACCATCACGCCGGAAGGGCTGCGCATCGAGCTGATCGAGGGCAAGAACGGCACCTTCTACCAGAGCGGCAGCGCCAAGCTCAGCAACCCCGGCCAGGAACTGCTCTCGCTGCTGGCCTCGGAGCTGAAGACGCTGCCAAACTCCCTGCTCATCGAAGGCCACACCGACGCCACGCCGTATTCCAGCGACAACACCTACAGCAACTGGGACCTCTCCGCCGACCGCGCCAACTCCGCCCGCCGCCTCCTCCAGCAGGACGGCGTCCGCGACAATCAGGTCACCCAGGTGCGCGGCTACGCTGACCAGATGCTCCGCGTTAAAGACAATCCGACCGACCCCTCCAACCGCAGAATCTCCATCCTGGTCAAGAACGACACCGAAACGGTGCCCGACGTTTCAGTCCAAAAAATACTGGACCACTCCACCCCGCTGCTTGGCCCGCAAAAGCAAGCCGCGCCGCCGGCCGGGGGCGCATCCACGGCCCCCGCCGCCAAGCCGGGGGACAAGCCGCCGGCTGCGCAACCGGCGCCCGCGCCTGCCACCCCCGCTGCTGCTCCGGCTCCAGTTCCGGCCAAGCCCGCAGCCGCCGCCGCCAAGCCCAGCCTCATGGACAGACTCAAGAGCATGCTGCCTGGCAGCAAGAAGACGCCGGCTCCGGCATCTCCACCGAAGTAAGGCATGTGCATTGATAAAAGCTTCATTTGATCGTGTCAGGGCACGACTTCAGTCGTGCCCAACACGCATCAAAACCTAACGCTGGGCTTTAGCCCCTGAGGTATACTTTCCAGGATTCCTCGGCTGGCACGCCCTTCTGGAAGCGCCTTTCCTCGTCCATCGTCGCCGTAGATTCTCACACACAAGGCCCGGGAATGGTGTACTCTTGACTGCGAACCAGAAAGCGTTTACTCGGAGGCGCATCCCGCCATGACTATCGTCGCCGGTGTTGACTTTGGCACTCTCAGCGTTCGCGTTACCCTGGTCGACAGCCGCAAGGGTCCTATCGGCACCGCTTCGGCCTCTTATCCCCTCCATCGCCGCCGCGAAGACCCCAACTTCGCCACCCAATCCCACGCCGACCAGATGGCCGCTCTCGTCGCGGCCACACGCGACGCCCTCCTCTCCACCGGCGTCGATGGAGCCCAGGTCGCCGCCATCGCCCTCGACACCACCGGCTCCAGCGTCATCCCCGTCGGCGAGGGCCTCGAGCCCTTGGACGAGTACTACCTCTGGTGCGATCACCGCGGCTTCGCCGAAGCCGAACAGATCACCGCCAAGGCCCACGCGCTGGGCTTTGAAGGAATTGAGTGGTGCGGCGGCGTCTACTCCCACGAGTGGGGCTTCTCCAAGCTCCTCCACTGGCTGCGCCACAACCCCGGCAAGCGCTCCAAATTCGTCACCGCCCTCGAGCACTGCGACATGGTCGCCGCCACGCTCTCCGGCATCACCAGCGTCGCCGACCTCAAGCGCAGCGTCTGCGCCATGGGCCACAAGTGGATGTGGAATCCCAAGTGGGGCGGCCTGCCCCCTGAAGAATTCCTCGTCGCCGTCGACCCGCTCCTCGCTGGCGTGCGCGCCAAAATCGGCGGCGAATATCTCACCAGCGACCACCTCGCCGGCCATCTCTCGCCCAAGTGGGCCGCGGCCCTCGGCCTCCGCGCCGGCATTCCTATCCCCGTCGGCGCATTCGACGCTCACTGGGACGCCATCGGCTCCAACATCCGCGAGGGCGACGCCGTCAACGTCGTCGGCACCTCCACCTGCATCATTGCCATGGCCGCCGAGGCGGAGCTTGTCCCCGGCGTCTGCGGTGTCGTCCCCGGCAGCGTCCATCCCGCCTACACCGGAATCGAAGCCGGCCTATCCGCCGTCGGTGACATCTTCGACGGCATCGCCCGCCGCGCCGGCGCTACCGTCTCCGCGCTCTCTGAAGGCCTCGACGCCTACAAAGCCGGCCAGACCGGCCTCCTCCGCCTCAGTTGGGACAACGGAGACCGCACCGTCCTCGTCAATCCCGAACTGGGCGGCGTCACCCTGGGCTGGAACCTCGTCCACACCGCGCAGGACGAGCTCTTTGCCGCCATCGAAGGCACCGCCTTCCACACCCGCATCATCCTCGAACGAATGGCCGAGCACGGCGTCCGCATCGACCGCGTCATCAACGCCGGCGGCATTCCGCAAAAGAGCGAAGTCCTCAACCGCGTCTACGCCAACGTCCTCAACAAACCGGTCCTCGTCCCCGCGGGCATTCCCACCAGCCTGGGCTCCGGCATCTTCGCCTTGCTCGCCGCCGGCGCCTACAAGACCATCGAAGAGGCGCAGGCCGCCGTCTGCCTGCCCCTGCGCACGGTCGAGCCCGACCCCAAATCCGCGGCCGTCTACGAGCAGCTCTACCGGCACTACCGCGATGTCTACTTCGCCCTCGGCCTCCGCGACGCCGCGCCGATCGCCCTGGGGAAAGTGCTGCCGGAACTGCGCAGAATTGCCGCGGAAGTGCGCAAGGCCGATTGACCGCCTGCGGTGGGGTGCACGCCGCTTGCGTGGCCCAGCGATGCGGCGCCCTGAGGATTGGGGGGCCTGGTTTCCCAAGTCTCAAAATCAAAATCTGTGGCGCTCTGAAAAGCAAACTGGGAGCAGTCAACTCACTGCGCAACAACAAAAGGCCGAAGCAACCGCTCCGGCCTCTTGTTGTAGCGGGCTTGCTCGAAAGCCGCTTAGAAGTCCACCCGCAAACCGAACTGCATCCGGCGGAAGGTCTTGTCGCCGAGCCGGCTGCCGTAGAATCCGAAGCCGCCCAGCGTCAGTCCATTGCCGAAGGTCCCGTTGCCATAGGAGCCACCGTCAAAGCGTGTCGAGTTCGTCACGTTGTACACCTCCCACGCAAACTTCATCTTCGCTCTTTCGGTAAGGTTCCAGCTCTTGGTGAGAGAGGAATCGATGTCGAAGACCCCATCCCCCCTGAAATTGTTGCGCATGCCCGCTTCTCCCGGATAGGGCAGCCGGATCGGCGAGCCGTTTGGCACGCCCGTCTGAATCGCCTGGTCGTCGGCAAACACCTGCGGCAAAGTGGCTTCGATGTGCTTGTGAATCTTCACCGGAGCCGTTGTCACGCCATATGCCTGCAGTTCCCAGTTGGTTGTCCATCCGGGCTCAAGTACCGAGAAGGGCAGTCCGCTGGACCAGCGGCCCAGGCCTGCCAATTGCCAGTCGCCCCAGATCGCGTCTCCAATCTTCCCGGAACTGGCCAACAGCATCTTGCCGGTGCCGAAAGGCAG
>JARLGE010000310.1 GCA_031296215.1 Occallatibacter sp. | reverse complement strand
TACCGCACGTGGAAGCTGTAAGCCACGCCGATGGAGACGATGGGGTACGTATTCAGCGGCTTCAGGTCGCTGGTCCACTTGGCCACCTGGGTGGCCAGGTTGCCCTGCACGGCGATAGCGATCGGGTTGGTCGGGTCCGCGAGGTTGCTGCACTCCGTCTGCGCCTGGTCAAGGCAGGCCCAGCCGCCCAGGTTCACATTCACCGTGGGCGCTCCGATGATTGCAACGCCAACCTCGAATGGAACCGAAAAGTGCCCGTGGCGGGGAATCATGTTGCCCCAGCCCGTGGTCACGGTAAAGGCCGCCTTGTTGATGTTCAGGCCCAGCGTTCCGGTTCCGTTCACCGGCGCGGCGCCGGTTCCGGCATTCGTATTGGCCGAGTAGTAGGTTGTGCCGCTGAGCTTGAAGCTGGAACCGGCCGGCACGGTGACCGCCGCCGTAAGCTGGTTCTGGTTATAGAACAGGACGCCGGGGCTGAGGCGGAAGCCCACGCGGAACGGGTAGATGTCCACCGCGGCTCCGGCCGAGGCCAGGTTCAGCTTGGCATCGGCGCTCAGCCCGTTGCTGGTGAAATTGCGCGAGTAGTTGAAGAAATCTCCGTTGCCGCGCAGGTTGAAGTGGCTGCTGAGGTTGGTTGCGGCCTGCAACTGGATGCCCAGCGAACCGATGCCTCCGCCCAGGGCAATCTCGGAGAACGGTCCCCCGGAGTGTCCGCTCGAGGTCTTCACCGGCGAGGGAGACTGGGGGAAAAGCGCCGCCGGTGCGGCGAGAAGTGCGACGGTCAGCAAAAGAGCCGTTTGTTTCATGGGAGAGCCTCCAGAAGAACTGCGCCCGGTTGCGGTTGGTGCGCTGAATCGTCCGCGCTACCGCACGATCCGAAGCGCGATGACCACGAATGGCACACTGTGGCGATGCGATCCGAACCGGGACGTGAAAGAACATTACCATGGTTGGGGATCGCGGATTTGGCTTGTTTCTGCCACTTCTGGGGCATATTGCTCAGTTCAGGAAACACCTCATCCGGGAATCGATTCTGGTCCTGCGGGGGGGCAGGCCAGGCGGCTCCCTGCGAGGCCGCCGCATGCGCGGACCAGCCCAATGGCTTAATCTGAACCCATGGTCGGGCTGGTCCGGGATGCGGAAAAGATCGCCAGGCTGCGCCGCCAGTTGCTGGCCTGGTACGCGTGCAACCGCCGCGATCTGCCCTGGCGCCGCAGCCGGGATCCTTATGCCATCTGGGTCTCGGAGATCATGCTGCAGCAGACCCGCGTCGCCGTGGTCGTTGAGCGTTACCAGACTTTTCTCGCCCGCTTTCCCACTCTGTTGTCCCTCGCCGCTGCCTCCGAACAGGATGTTCTGGCCCTGTGGAGCGGTCTGGGCTACTATCGCCGCGCCCGCATGATGCTCAAGGCTGCGCGGTTCATCGCCGAGCAGCGGTTGACCGGCCTCCCGGCCAGCTCCGCGGCGTTGCGCAAGCTGCCCGGCATCGGCGTCTACACCGCCGCCGCCATCGCCAGCATCGCCTTCGGCGAGGCGGTCGCCGTAGTCGACGGGAACGTCGAGCGGGTCCTGTGCCGGCTTGAAGGGTGGGAGTTTGCCGAAGGCGCCAGCGAGTCCGCCTTGAAGCGCGAGATTCACCTCCTGGCCGCTCAGCTCCTCGATCCCGCCCAGCCCGGCGACTTCAACCAGGCCACGATGGAGTTGGGAGCGACCGTCTGCCTTCCGCGCAATCCGCGGTGCCTGGTGTGTCCGCTGGCCGCCGATTGCCGGACCAAGGGCGAGCATGCCACCGCCCCGCGCGCGCCCATGTTGAGCCGCGAGGGGGCGCACGCCCTTTCCATCCGCACCCGCCGAGCGGGCCAACAGGTCCTCCTGGAGCAGCGGCCCTCGTCGCTCACTGTCATGCCCGGACTCTGGCAATTGCCGGAGCTCAAGCAAACCGAGGTCCCCGGCCACCTGCTGCGCATGACCGTGCGCCACGCCATCATGCAGGTCAACTACTAC
The DNA here is from genome assembly GCA_031296215.1 of Occallatibacter sp. Taxonomy (GTDB): domain Bacteria; phylum Acidobacteriota; class Terriglobia; order Terriglobales; family Acidobacteriaceae; genus Telmatobacter. Next base: position 574 of record JARLGE010000310.1, on the reverse strand, counting down.
GTGCGCATCCGCAACGTCTATGAGGACGAATTGAAGTCTCTCACCGTGGCCGGCGGAGCGCGCCGCTGGGTTTCGCTCGCCGAGGCCGCCGCCATGGCCTTGACCGGCCTCACCCGCAAGGTGCTCACCCGCGCCCATCTGTTCGAGGTCCGGCCGAGGGAACCTCTGAACGAGTCACAGTCTTGAAAGGGCACGACCAGGGTACCGGGGTCCCCTTCAGGGACGGGGTCACGTGCCGCAAAGACCGCAAAATCAACGTGGGCCGTACAGGCTGCGGAAAGGCTCATTCAGGCGGCATGCCGGGGATTTATTCCCGGCATACCGCCTTATTGCGCTCACATACGCAGTCCTACACGCCGTGATATCCTGCGGCGGCCTTCATGTACATGCGACTTCTGGGTGTCCAGCGCTGACGCGAGGCGCGCGGAATCTGCAATGAGGGTTTGTTCGCTCGTGGACATGCACCTCTGTTGTCAAGCAAGACTTCTTTTCCAGGAGAAACTCTGCTATGTTTTCTGATTCCTACCCTGTGCGCGTTCGGATTGCTGCCGTTGCTTGCCATCGTTTCATCTGC
>JARLGE010000309.1 GCA_031296215.1 Occallatibacter sp. | reverse complement strand
GTCTGACCCGACTCAACAAGTCGAACCGCCTCCTGCTTGAACTCAAGCGTGTACCTGCCCCGCTTCCCATTCCTCATCTTCGTTTCCCTTTCGCTTATTAAAGCAGCTCGCTAAGGGATACGTTTTGCGGGGGCAAGGTCAACCTTCTGAGTTCCGGGGGAGTCGAGGCGCGGCCCAATCCGGGCTCCGGGTGATTTTGGGTTTTTGTATTCGATGATGACGGACTGGTAAAGCGAATCGACCCGACCTCTCGCAAGCGTAAACTCGTGTTGTCCCGATAAGGTTATTCCTGCGGCAGCTTGGATGAACGCGAGCTGTTTCTCGGTTTCGATTCTGATTTCTTCTTCATTATTTGCTGTCCGCGCAACGGTGGTGATATGGCTAGCAAACTCGGAGGCCTTATCTGAGATAAGTTTGTCTAGCGAAACGGTGCGGGACCGACTGCCGTCAGTAGTGTGGATTGTCATTGATTCGAATTGTAATCCCCTTCTCTGGCAGTGAAGGCGCTATCCACAAACACCTAAACCCGGATACGGGGGGCGTACCTGGATTGGGACGGGCGGCCCGTTTGGGCAGTGTGGGCACGATGACTTCGGGGTCTGCAATGACAGCCATTTGAAGGCGTGCTTGTACCATTCCAGTGTTGACGGTGAGACGTTAGAGAGGAATTGGCGTTCGCGGGTGAACTCTGAAAATCCCATAAGGCTTTCTCCAAGCGAGTACTCGAATTTGGAGTCAACCTTTCTATCTCGCTCATTCTAAAGGGACGTGACTCAGCCTGGTAGAGCACTCGCTTGGGGTGCGAGGGGTCGGCAGTTCAAGTCTGCCCGTCCCGACTATCTAAATCCAAATACTTACAAACGTCCAATCATCTAGCGCTCTTTTCAATTTCCGCCCCGACGCGGCTGTTGTGGTCGCGCATCTTCCTGCTCAGGTGACCGCTAAAGCCCTGCGTGGTGGCGTACTTCCGCGTGCCCCGTGCGGCATGCAAGGCCAGTTCACTGAATTCCCAAGCTCGTTTTTAGAAAGCGAACGCGATCGCGGGCGACCGCAATCTGGGTGCGCTGCGGGTCTTTGAGAGAGACGACGACCTTGCCGGCGAACCAGGAGTTGACCTCGTGAATCCAGTCGGCGTTGACCAGGGCGGAGCGGTGGACGCGGAGAAAACGCGCGGGGTCGAGGCGGCGCTCGAGGTCGGCAATGGTCTGGTCGACGGCGTGGCGATGGCCGTTGACCACGGCGTAGGTGAGCTTGTCGTGGGCTATGAAATGAGTGACGGCGTCGAGATCGAGGAAGGAGATGCGTTCGCCGACGCGCGAGGCGACGCGGCGCGGGTAGTCGCGGCGCTGATCGCGCAGCGATGCGGCCAACTGCTGAAGCAGATGGGGCAGGTCGGGGCTTTGCTGCCAGGCGGGCTTCGCAAGGGGGCGGATGCGGTCGAGTTTGCCCAGGGCGCGCGCGAGTTGGGGGGGCTCGATGGGCTTGACAAGATAGTCGATCGAGTTAACCTCGAAGGCGCGCAGCGCATATTCGTCGTAGGCAGTTGTAAAGATGACGAAAGGCTGCGTGTCCAGACGCGCGAGCAGGTCGAAGCCGTTGATGGCGGGCATTTGAATGTCGAGGAAGACGACATCGATGTAGCCGGCGTCTTGGGCGTTGAGAAACGCGACGGCCTGCGCGGGATCGGTGGCGCTGCCGGCAATGTGGATGCGGTCGAAGGCGGAAAGCAGGCGGGCGAGCCGCTCGATTGCGAGCGGTTCATCGTCGACGAGATAAGCGCGAAGCGGCACAGCTTCCATGGGTATCCATCTTATGCCGGAAAGGAGAGGCGGACGGCGGTTCGGTTGTTTTCGCGAGCTACTTCCAGGCGGCCGCCGGGACCGTAGAGGAGTTCGAGGCGGGCGATGAGATTGCCGAGGCCGTGGTCGGGATCGATGGCGTCGAGCGAGAAACCGGGACCGTCGTCGAGGACTTCGAGACGGATGCGCCTGGACTCCCCGGAACCTGCGCTGCACGATCCGATGACTTCGATGGATGCTCCTTGCGGGCGTTGGGCGGCGACGTGTTTGACGGCGTTTTCGACCAGGGATTGAATGGCCAGGGGCGGGACACGGGCATCGTCGAGCGATTCGGGGACGGCGATTTCATAGCGTATACGCGGGCCGAAGCGGGTCTTCTCAATCTCCAGGTAGTCGCGGACGATTTTGAGTTCCTGGCTGAGAGGGACAAGGCCGCTGTGATTTGCGTTCAGCGAAAAGCGGAGGAGCGAGGCCAGCTTGCCGACCGTATCCTCGGCACGCACGGGGTCAGAGGGGATAAGCGCGGCGATGGAGTTGAGAGTATTGAAAAGGAAGTGAGGATGAATGCGGGACTGGAGCGAGGAAAGCCGGGCTTCGGCGAGGAGCTTGTAAGCGCGCTCCTGCTCGACCTGGCGGGTGCGGAGTTCGAGCGTGGCGGCCTGGAACCTGTATCGCAGCGTCTCGTAGGTGCTGATGCTGAGGCCGAACATGAGCGAGATGACGATGCTGAAGGGCAACGACTCGCGGAGTTCGGACCAGTAACCGCTGCGCGGAAAGATGGCGGCGAACTGCAAGATCAGGCCGCTCAGAAAAGTTCCGGCGATGGCTGTGCAAACAAGCGCCAGCGCCTGCATGAGAATCACGAGCCGCGGGAATCGATTGGTGTAGCGGAAGGAGATGCGCGTGAGAAGAAAAATGGAGGGCACACCGATGCAGGCGCAGTAAACAAACACGACTACAATCTGGATTGCGCCCTGCGACAGCCTGGTGTGTCCGGTGGAGAGAAAGATGAGGAAGATCATCAGCGTAGTGATGGCCACGATCCAGATCGCCCGCAGGCCAAGCGGCCCGTATCCCGGGGCTGGCGATGACTCATCGGGGAGCTTGGCCGGCGGCGCTGTTTCGCTTTTCATAACTGAAAACGGACTCCCACCGAGGTTGCAGCGGAGTAAGGAATGAGGCCGTACTCGGATGTGCTTCTTCCTCCTGGAATCTCAAGATGCACATAGGAGGAAAAATGGCTTCCCCACCTCCTGTTGGCGTCGAAGGAGGCTGTATAACTCCGATCGTTGAGATTGGCGACCAGATAGGCGCCGAAGTCCCACTGTTTCCAGCCGGGCCGCTCGCGGAGCCGGTTCTTTCCGGCGTCGAGGAAGAGGTAGGACTGGCGCCCGGCAAGCGGCGAGACGGTCATATCGCGATAATACGGGATGTTGGGCGGAGTGTAGAACTCGCCCAGGAATGTGACGCCGGACCTGGTGGTGAATTTGCCGCCGAGCAGGATGGCGGGATGCTCTCGCCAGGCAGCCTCGCCGTGGATTTCCCATGCATCGCCCAGCACGCGGGTAAAGGCCAGCGCGCCGAAGGCGTCGCCGCCGCGGTCGTCGCCGGCAATGAGCGAGGCGTCGAATCCATGCACCAGAACGTTATAGCGAAAGGCGGTTGTATCGTGCAGGCCGGCTGAAGCCGGGGCGAGCGCGGCAGAGGACCACGCCAGGCTGAAGGCGTGCGGGCCATGAACAAAATCGGCCTTCACCATGTCGCGGCCCTGGTTGAGATTGAGCCGATCAGTTGGATTGGTGGGGATGCGCGGGGGATCAAGAACTCCGGCCGCGGTAAAGGCGTAACCCGTGCCCCAGCGGACCAAGCGGCGGCCGACGGTAAAGTCGAAGCTTCCGGCGGAGAGGCCGGCATAGGCCTCTTTCACGCGGCCCTGAACGTGCGTTTCGCCGTTGGTATAACTCAGTCCCACGAGGCTCGTCGAGAGTGTCCAGCGCCTCCGGTAGCGCAAGCCGATGGAAGGCTCGATCAGTAACTGGTTAAGAGTCGCCGGGATCGGGACAGTCAGCTTGCTGTCATACGTTGCGTCTTCGATCACCGCGAAGGAGTAACGGAATTCGCGGCTTGGCGCGCGGGGAGCGGCATCCTGAGCGGCGGCGAGGGCCGGGAGCGCCAGGACCAGTAGAGCCGCGAGGTGGAGGATGAATCTCATCGGGAGTTGGTTACTCGAACAACGATTGGGGGTTCATGGTTTCCCAGGTCTCAGAGTCGAGATCCTTCGACAGGCTCAGGCCAGGCTCTGGGGCGCCCAGGATTTGCGCCTGGCTGGTGTAGGCCGCCGCAAATGGGGTCATTTACCGATGCCCGCGATTGGGATGAGTTCGCCGAAGGGGCTTCCCTCAGGGGCTTAAGCCCAGCCCATTTTGGGCCGTTTACGGCACGACTGAAGTCGTGCCCTTTCAAAACATAAACGACCGTCTGTGTGGCGGACACCACTAGAACCTGTCGGTACGTCCCTGATAGAAGAGCTTGTCGGGAAGCTCCCTGGGAGCGATGCCGGAGTATTCGAGCACGCTGTGCGAGTTCTTGCGGATTTCGTCGTAGAGAGTCAGGCGCTTGAGCTGGGGCCGGCCGGCCACGGTCGCGTATTCGTCGAAGGTGGCTGACTTGATGTGCTTGCCCGAGGTGAGATAGAACTCAGCCCGGACGGGGCGGTCGTCTTCGACGCGCAGCCAGTAGAGAATGCGCTGGTAGGTCGCGCCTTTGCGTTTGGCGGTAAGGTCGAGAACGTTGCATTCTTCCGCGCCCACTTTCTCCGTGCGTACATAGACGGGGCTGTAGTCGGCGGCGTAGTTGGTGCGGGCAACATCTCCGTTGGAGGCGTCGCCGGAGAGCCGTTCGAGGGGTGTGATGCGCACCGGGCGGCTGGTGTCGGGCAGGTAGACCCACATGTCGTCTCCCAGCATGAGCAGGTGCTGACCCTTTTCGCGGGGACTCATGAACTCGACGTAAGTCTTCTCGGAGCCCTTCTGCGAAACCTCGTAGAGCTTCTCTTCGTCGGCCTTGCCGGATTCGAAGTTCACGATCTTGACGCGGACCACGTAAGCCGGCCAGCCGTTGCGATAGCTGTCGGAGCGCTTGAGGACGGCGTCGGCGTTGACGGCAGTAGCGGCGCGGGCCGTCGTCAGGCAGGTGAAGAGAAAGCCGATGAGCAGAACGAGAAGAAAAGCGCGCAGGATGCAGTTGATCCGAGCTGAATCGGTGCTAGACATGAGCGAGAGCCTCCGCAATTTGCAGCCGGGATGCGCGGATCGCCGGGAGAATGGCAGCCATTGCCAGGGAAACAATAACCAGGATCGAAGAGCCAATCATCAAGCTGGGAACATGCAGCACCTGGAAGAGCATGGGGGATGTGGTTCCCGGCGGCGGCGGCAGATGAAGGCCGGCATGGTTCAACAGGAATCCGATGAGGTTGCCCCCGGCCACGCCCACGATTGCGCCCAGCACTCCGAGCAGCGTCGCTTCCAGCACAAAGAGAGCCATGATCCAGGAGCGCGGCGTGCCCATGGCCAGCATGGTGCCGATCTCGCGGGTGCGCTCGAACATGGCCATGAGGAGCGTGTTGACACTCGACATGAGCACCATGAAGAAGACGATGGCTCCGAGAAAGACGAAGATGGTGCTGAACAGGGAGCGGACCTGTTTGTAGTAGGCGGCGAGGTCGATCCATTTCTTCAGGACCAACTGCTGCGGCAGACCATTGAGCTGCGGAGCGAGCCGGGCCGCGACCTGGTCGGTGTTATCGGTGTTATCGAGGCCAACAACAAGGTTGGTGACGCGATCGCTTTGCAGCAGGCGCTGCGCGGAGGGCAGGGTAATGCGCAGATAGCGGTCGTCCATCTCTTTGAAGCCGGTGTTGACAACCCCAACGATCTCGACGTCGATTCCATTCAACGCGCCGTCGGCGGTTACGGCGAGAAGCGTGAGCCCGTCTCCAGGCTTGACGTTCATGGAATGCGCGACGCCGGCGCCGATAAGCGCCTCGATCTCGCCGCCCTGTTTTGTGTCGAGGTCTCTACCCGCGGCCAGGCGAGGTGTAAAGCCGAGCGAGCTTTCCGCGACGGGGTCAACGGCGCTGCCCATAAAGACACCGGACTTGACTCCGTTTGAAAGCATGCCGTTGAACTCGATGCGCGGGGCGATGCCGCGCACATGGCCGCCGGTGGAGACGGTTGCGGCAATCTGGCCCCAGTTTTCGATTCCCGTGTCGAGTACGTGCTTCTCCTCACGATTGAAGTGCTCCGCGGTGAAGATCTGGATGTGGCCGAGGCCGTCGTTGATGGTTTGCTCGCGCAGGCCCCAGAACATGCGGGCAAAGAAGCCGCCCACCAGGAGCAACCCGGCTACGCCCCCGCCAACCATGATGAGGGTCATGATGGTGCGGCGGCGGTTGCGAAAGACGTTTCTAAAGGCTAAGAGCAGAAATTTGCCCATGGGACGCTCCTTCACTGGGAATCTGGAACGGCGGAATAGCGGCGCCCGGCGTCTCCGCGTTGTGAGTGTCGGAGGTGACCCGGCCATCCGTCAGGCGGACGATGCGCGGGGTGTGCTCCAGCAAGCGTGCATCGTGCGTGGAGAACAGGAAGGTGAGGCCAAGACGCTGGTTGAGATCGCGCATGAGGTCGATAAGCTGGGTGGCATTGAGCGTGTCGAGGTTGGCGGTGGGCTCGTCGGCCAGCACCAGCGCGGGCCGGTGGACGATGGCGCGGGCCACAGCGACACGCTGGCGCTCGCCGCCTGACAGCAGGTCGGGGCGGTGACGAGCCCGGGCGGAGAGGCCGACGCTTTCCAGGGCATCCGCAACGCGCTCACGGCGCTCACGCGCGCCGATGCCCTGAACAAGGAGGGGGAACTCGACGTTCTCGGCGGCGGTGAAGACGGGAATCAGATTGAAGGTCTGAAAGACGAAGCCGATCTTGCGGCGGCGAAGGGCCGTCATGGGGGCGGAGGTCAACGTGGAGGTATCGACTCCGTCGATGAGGATGCGCCCGCTGGTAGGCTTGTCGATGCAGCCAATCAGATTGAGGAGTGTGGATTTCCCGCTGCCGCTGGGGCCGGCGATGGCAAGGAACTCGCCGGCGGCGACACGAAGGTTCACATTGTCAAGAGCGTTGACGTAGCTGTGGTCCAGTGGGAATCTTCGCGATACGGCTTCCACCTGGATCAGGCCGGAGGATTCATTCATGGCTGTGCGGCTTCCTTCCCGGAGAACTTGCTCTTCCGGAAACGTAGACCGGTCCGGGTCCGGGGCGCGCGGCGTTTCTGACCAAGGGCTCAAAAGGCCGATGAAGGGGCGGAATGCCGGGACGAACCGGTTGGGTTGTGGCGGGCCGTTGCTGTTGCCGTTGTTTCTGATAAAGAGAGTCACACACGGCGCCGGCCCGATTTTCACGGGTGTTGGCGTCCCCTGCGATTCTGGCGAGGGGTCAACGCCGCCGGTCTCAATCCAGAGGAGATTGCGGGAGTGATTCGCGAGGTGGTATACCTTGGCGGCGGTCGATTCCCGGCTCTCGAACTCGCCCTGCGGAGAGTTGCGAACGGGAGTGCGATGCGCGGAGGAGTGACGACGATGAGCCTTTTTGAGCAAGAGTGGCGTATGCGGACGGTGAGACTTCTGCTGGTGGCAGGACTGGGCCTTGGGGGAATGAGCGCCGGGCTGTGTGCCCAGCCTGCGCCGCAGCTCACCATCCACTGGGACAAGACCACGGTGGTTTCGAAATCGGCGCCGACGCTGCAGGTGGTGGTGAACCCGCCGCTGCGGCCGGGGGAGCCGCTGGGCGTGGCCGCCTACAAGGCAGTGAAGGAGCTGGGCGCCGACTATGTGCGCTACGTGCCCTGGCTTCCGTACCCGCGGCTGGCCGTGGCCGAACTGGAGCCGCCCACAGCGCAGAAGACTTCGTGGGATTTCAGCCTCATCGATCCCATGACCAAAGACTTCCTCACCGCCACCGACGGTCACGCCGCCATCCTGAACTTCAGCACCATTCCCACCTGGCTGTTCAAGACCGACAAGCCCGCCACCTACCCGGACGACCCTTACAAGGTTGTGTGGGAATACACGCAGGGCACACAGTTGCACGACGCAAGCGGCAAGCAACTGGGCGACTACTACGCGCGGCTGGTGAGCTGGTATGCGAACGGCGGATTTACCGATGAGAATGGCGTTCGCCACGACTCCGGCTACCACTACAAGGTGCCCTGGTGGGAGGTGCTGAACGAAGTCGACTTTGAGCACAGTATGACGCCGGAGCAGTACACGGCGCGCTACGACGCGATCGTCAGCGCCATCCACGCTGTCTCGCCGGAGACGAAGTTTGTGGGCCTGGCGCTGGCCGCGCCCAGCCAGAATCCGAAGTACTTCGAATACTTCCTTAACCACAACAACCATCGGCCGGGAATCCCGCTGGACATGATCTCGTATCACTTTTACGCGTCGCCCGGCAAAGGACAGTCCATCGATCACTGGCAGTACACGTTCTTCGACCAGGCCGACGGGTTCCTGAATTCGGTGCGCTATATCGAGACCATTCGCAAGCGGCTCTCGCCCGAGACGCGCACGGACACCGACGAGCTGGGGGTGATTCTTCCCACCGACAACACGCCCGAAGACAAGACGCCGCCGCCGGCCGCCTACTGGAACCTGGCCGGCTCGCTCTACGCCTACCTCTACATCGAACTCGCGCAACTGCAGATCGATGTCGTCGGCGAGTCGCAACTGATCGGGTATCCCACGCAGTTTCCCAGCGTAAGCATGATGAACTGGCAGGACAACAAGCCCAACGCGCGTTTCTGGGTGCTGAAGCTCATCAAGGATTCGTTCCATCCCGGCGACACGCTGGTGGAGACGAGCCTGGAAGGCGCGGGGTCTGACAGCGTGACCGCGCAGGCCTTCGTGACGCCGCAAGGCCGCAAGCTGCTGCTGGCGAACAAGCGCAACCACGCCGTCGAAATCCAAATCCCCGATGGCGAGAAGGCCAGTGCCCTGACCGTCGATCTTGAAACCGGCGATGGCCCCGCGCGCAGTGTCAAACCCGCGGGCGGCAAGATTCTTCTGGAGCCGTTTGCCGTGACGGTGATGAGCTGGTGAGGGCGGCTACTGAGCCGGAGTCGATTCGATCAGCGTGACCGGGCCCAGGATGCCGGAGGGCAGCGGAAGGAGATCTTGCATGTCCTGCGGCTCAAAGAGCTTTCCATATTGAGCCCACAGGAGCCGGTAGTCCGGAAGCGGCTGCCCTGCCATGCCGTTGATGGCCGTGTTACCCACCACGATGCGCAGCTCGTTGACGCCCGCGTGCAGTTGAGCCGTTACATCGATTCGATACGGCGGATGCCAGACTTGGCCGGCGAGCTTGCCATTCACATAGACCTCGGCCGCATCGCGGACCGGCGCATCGAGGTAGGCCCACATGTTGTGCTCGCCCGGCGGCGAGGGAAGAGGCTGCCTGACGCCCTCGCCGAAGTCAAGCAGGAACCTTGTCCCTTGCGGTTCGCGATCGAGCGGCAGATCGAAGTTTTTCCGGTAGGTCGCCAACCCTGAATAGTACTT